>JANXXK010000142.1 GCA_025350685.1 Alphaproteobacteria bacterium
GGAACCGGCAAGGCCTATGCGCTCAAGGACAAGGTGGCGACCCTGATGGTGCGCCCCCGCGGCTGGCACCTGCCCGAGGCCCACGCCCGGGTGGACGGGGAGGAGATGTCCGGCGGCCTGTTGGATTTTGGGCTCTATTTCTTCCACAACGCCAAGGCCCAGATCGCCGCCGGCTCGGGCCCCTATTTCTACCTGCCGAAGATGGAAAGCCATCTGGAGGCGCGCCTCTGGAACGAGGTCTTCACCTACGCCCAGGCCGCCCTCGACATCGCCCACGGCGCGATCAAGGTCACGGTGCTGATCGAGACCCTGCCCGCCGCCTTCGTGATGGACGAAATCCTCTACGAACTGCGCGACCACATGGCAGGCCTGAACTGCGGTCGCTGGGACTATATCTTCTCCTTCATCAAGCGGCTCAAAACCCACGCCGACGCGCTCACCCCGGACCGCGCGGTGATGGGCATGGGCTCGGCGTTCCTGGCCGCCTATTCGCTGAAGCTGATCCAGACCTGCCACCGCCGCGGCGCGTTTGCGATGGGCGGCATGGCCGCGCAGATTCCGGTCAAGGGCGACGTCGCCGCCAACGAAGCCGCCTTCGCCAAGGTTCGCGCCGACAAGGAACGCGAGGCTGCCAACGGCCACGATGGCACCTGGGTCGCCCACCCCGACCTGGTCCCCGTGGCCATGGAAGTCTTCGACCGCGTGATGCCGGGCCCTAACCAGCTCGGAAATCTCCGCGCCGACGTCACCGTCACCCGCGAGGACCTGCTGGCCGTCCATGAAGGTCAGCGTACGGAGCATGGGTTGCGGGAGAACATCCGCGTCGGCGTCCAGTACATCGAAGCCTGGCTGAGGGGCAAAGGCGCCGTGCCGCTCTACAACCTGATGGAAGACGCCGCGACCGCCGAGATCAGCCGCGCCCAGATCTGGCAATGGATCCGCCACAAGGCGACCCTGACCGACGGCCGCGACGTCACGCCTGACCTGTTCCGCCAACTCCTCGAAGAGGAAATGACGGCGCTGCGCCAAACCCTCCCCGCCCAGGCTTTCGACGGCGGCCGCTTCGCCGAAGCGGTGAAGATCTTCACCGACATGAGCCTGTCGGATGGCTTCGAGGAATTCCTGACCCTGCCAGCTTACCGGGCGCTGGGCTAGAGCCCGCCCATGCTCGCCAGCGCCACGCCGCCGTCCACGGCGATGGTCTCGCCCACCACATAATCGCCGGCGCGGCTGGCCAGATAGATCGCCGCAGCCGCCATGTCCTCGTCGCGGCCGATGCGGCGCGAGGGGATGCGCTTGGCGACTTCCTCGCCCTGGTCGCGGGCCACGCGGTTCATCTCCGAGGCGAAGGCGCCGGGCGCGATGGCGGTGACGTTGATGGCGTCCTCGATCAGCCTGGCGGCCATCCGCCGCGTCAGGTAAATCAGCCCCGACTTCGAGGCATGGTAACTGTAGGTCTCCTGCGGATTGAGCCGGATGCCGTCGATCGAGCAGATGTTGATCACCTTGGCCGGCTGGTCGCGGCTGGCGGCCGCCTTGAGCGCGCCGTGCAGCGCCTGGGTCAGGAAAAACGGCGACTTCAGGTTCAAGTCGACCACCTTGTCCCAGCCGCTCTCCGGGAACTCATCGAAGGGCGCGCCCCAGGCGGCGCCGGCGTTGTTGACCAGGATGTCGAGCTTGGGCTCCTTAGACAGATAGGCCGCAGCCAGCGCCTTGACCCCATCCACCGTCGAGACGTCCTGCGGCAGGGCGATGCAGTTCGGCCCCAGCTCTTCGGCGGTCTCCAGACAGGCCGGCGCCTTGCGCGAGGAGATGTAGACCTTGGCGCCCTGGTCGATGAAGCCCTTGGCGATCATCTTGCCGATACCGCGCGAGCCACCGGTGATCAGCGCCACGCGCCCTTCTAGCGAAAACAGATCGAGCGCCATGGCGCGTCCCCTCATCCGGTTGCTGCGGCTTTCCACCGCCTCAATTCCCCTCGCACATTTGACTTGGAGGGGTCCAGCGTGGCCTGTAACAAGCGTTTGAATTTTCCGGCGGCCAGCCCCTTTGAAGAGGCGGTCAGCCCAGCCAACCGAGGAACCCCCATGACCGAGATCAATTCGGTGACCACCCTGACTGAGGACGGCGACGTCGCGGTCATCACGCTCAACTCGCCGCCGGTCAATGCGCTCTCGGCCAAGGTTCGCGAGGGCCTCTATGAGGGATTCAAGGCCGCCATCGCCTCGCCCGCCAAGGCCATCGTGCTGATCTGCGAGGGCCGCACCTTCATCGCCGGCGCCGACATCACCGAGTTCGGCGGCGCCATGGCCGGCCCATCCCTGTTCGACGTCCAGGGGATGATGGAAGACGCCCCCAAGCCGGTGGTCGCCGCGATCCACGGCACGGCGCTCGGCGGCGGCCTGGAGGTCGCGCTCTGCGCTCACTATCGCGTGGCCGTCCCCTCCGCCCGCGTCGGCCTGCCGGAGGTGGCGCTCGGCCTGCTGCCGGGCGCCGGCGGCACCCAGCGCCTGCCGCGCATCGTCGGCGTCGAGGCGGCGCTCGACATGGTCACCTCCGGCCGCCACGTGCCCGCCAAGCAGGCGCTGGCCGTCGGCCTGGTCGATGAACTGGTCGAGGAAGGCAAGCTGCTGGAAGGCGCGCTGGCCTTCGCCCGCAAGGCGGTCGCCGAGGGCAAGCCCCTGGTCAAGGTCCGCGAGAACAACGCCAAGCTAGAAGCCGCCAAGGGCCACCCGGAAATCTTCGCCGATTTCCGCAAGGCCAATGCGCGCAAGTTCCGCGGCTTCCTGGCCCCGGAGAACAACATGAAGGCCGTCGAGGCCGCGGTGAATTCGGCCACCTTCGAGGAGGGCCTGGCCGCCGAGCGCAAGCTGTTCGGCGAGCTGATGATGGGCCCCCAGTCGGCCGCCCAGCGCTACTATTTCTTCGCCGAGCGGCAGGCCAACAAGATCCCCGACGTGCCGGACGACACGCCGGTCCGCCCGATCAAGTCGGTGGGCATCATCGGCGCCGGCACCATGGGCGGCGGCATCGCCATGAACTTCGCCAACGTCGGCATTTCGGTAGTCATCGTCGAGCAGGAACAGGCGCCGCTGGACCGGGGCCTAGCCACGATCCGCAACAACTATGAGCGCTCGCGCACTGCGAAGCCCGAGGAGACCGAGAAACGTGTCGCTCTGATCACCGGCTCACTGTCGATCGAAGAGGCGTTCAAGGACGTCGATCTGGTGATCGAGGCCGTCTTCGAGCGCATGGACGTTAAGAAGTCGATCTTCGAGCGGCTGGACGCGATCTGCAAACCCGGCGCGATCCTGGCGACCAACACGAGCGGCCTGAACATCGACGAAATCGCCTCGGTGACGAAGCGGCCGCAGGACGTCATCGGCCTGCACTTCTTCTCTCCGGCCAACGTCATGAAGCTCTTGGAAATTGTCCGCGCCGACCACACGGCCAAGGACGTGATCGCCACTTCCATGAAGCTGGCGAAACAGATCGGCAAGATCGCCGTGCTGGTGGGCGTCACCCCCGGCTTCGTCGGCAACCGCATCCTTGGCCAACGCCAGCGCGAAGCCCAGAAACTCGTCATGGAAGGCGCCATGCCCTGGGACATCGACCGCGTGCTCTACGACTTCGGCTTCCCGATGGGACCCTTTGCCATGAGCGACCTGGCCGGCCTCGACATCGGCTGGGTGAAGGAAAAATCCCACGGCGAGACCATCCGCGACGTGCTCTGCGAGATGGACCGTCGCGGCCAGAAAACCGGCGCGGGCTACTACGACTACGACGAGAACCGCAACGCCATTCCCTCGCCCGTCACCGAGAAAATCATCAACGACTTCATCGCCAAGTCGGGGACCAACCCGCGCAAGATCAGCGACGAAGAGATCCTCGAACGCTGCGTCTATCCGATGATCAACGAGGGCGCGAAGATCCTCGAAGAGGGCAAGGCGATCCGCCCCTCCGACGTCGACGTGGTCTGGGTCAATGGCTACGGCTGGCCGGTCTACCGCGGCGGCCCGATGTTCTACGGAGACCAGATCGGCGCGGACAAGGTGCTGGCCAAGATGAAGGAATTCCAGGCGACCATGGGCGATGCGTTCAAACCCTCCGCTCTGCTGGAAAAGCTGGTCGCCGAAGGCAGGAAGTTCTCCGACATCAAGGCATGACCATATGATCCGCTCATCCCGGCGAAAGCCGGGACCCAGGGGGCGGATCGAACATCCCGGAGCGGGACCCTGGCAGGCTCAGCTTGGGTCCCGGCGTTCGCCGGGGTGAACGGAATTCAGAGATCGAACCGAAACCCAAGGACTCTCCCCCATGCGTGAAGCCGTCATCGTCGCCGCCCGCCGCACCGCCATCGGCAAGGCCTACCGCGGCGCGTTCAACAACACCTATGGCGCGACGCTCGGCGCCCATGCCCTTTCCGCGGTGATCGAGCAGGCCGGCATCGACCCCGGCGAGGTCGACGACATCGCCATGGGCTGCGCCCTGCAGCAGGGGACGACCGGCAACAACATCGCCCGCCAAGCCGCCCTGCGCGCCGGCATGCCGGTCACCGTCTCGGGCATGACCATCGACCGTCAATGCTCGTCGGGCCTGATGGGCGTGGCGACCGCGGCCAAGTACATCATCACCGACGGCGCGCCCATCGCCATCGGCGCCGGCATTGAGTCGATCAGCCTCGTGCAGACCGGCCACATGAACGGCTTCATGGCCCGCGACCCGTGGCTCGACGAACATGTGCCGGCTCTGGCGACCTCGATGCTGGAGACCGCCGAGGTCGTCGCCGAACGCTACAACGTCAGCCGCGAAGCCCAGGACGAGTACGCCCTGCAGTCACAGCAGCGCACCGCCCAGGCCCAGGCCGAAGGCCGCTTCGACCGCGAGATCGCGCCGATGACCACGGTCATGAAGGTGGTGGTCAACAAGGAAACCGGCGAGACCGCCGACAAGGAAGTCACCATCAGCGCCGACGAGGGCAACCGCCCGCAGACCACGCTCGCCGACCTGCAGAAGCTGACCCCGGTGTTCCGCGGCGGCCGCTATGTGGCCGAAGGCAAGTTCGTCACCGCCGGCAACGCCAGCCAGTTGTCTGACGGCGCCGCCGCGGTCCTGATGATGGAGCGCAAGGAGGCCGAGAAGCGTGGGATGGAGGCGCTGGGCGCCTACCGCGGCATGGCCGTCGCCGGCTGCGGCCCGGAGGAGATGGGCATCGGCCCGGTGTTCGCCATCCCCAAGCTGCTGGAACGCAACGGCCTGAAGATCGACGACATCGACATCTGGGAGCTGAACGAGGCCTTCGCCTCCCAGGCGCTCTACTGCCGCGACAAGCTGGGCATCGACCCGGCGAAGTACAACGTCTCGGGCGGCTCGATCTCGATTGGGCATCCCTACGGGATGACTGGGGCGCGTTGCACTGCCCACCTCCTCTACGAAGGCAAGCGCCGCGGCGCGAAGTACGGCGTCGTCACCATGTGCATCGGCGGCGGCATGGGCGCGGCCGGACTCTTCGAGATCTTCTGAGAAGAGAACCTTTGATTGCAGATCCCAGTCCAACACCCGCCGAGATTGTGCTCGTCCAAGGAGGCAAGGCAAAGAACACGCGCAACAGGGGAAACCGATTGTGGACCTGGGATTCAGTGACTAGCGTTGCCTCAACTGCGACCTCCGTTCGGGACAGCCGACACGGAGGTCGAGATTTCACGAGGCTGCGATGCGTACGAAACTTCTTCTGACCGCGGCGATGGCCGCCGCTCTCGCCGCCTCGGCGACCCAGGCGGCCAACCTGGTCATCAACGGCGACTTCTCCGCCGGCAACACCGGTTTCGGCAGTGACTACACCTTCGTGTCAGGGCCAAACTCGGCCTTGCCGCCGGCTGTCTACGCCATCGACACCAGCCCCCACAACGTACACCCCTCGTGGGCCAGCTACGGCGACCACACGAGCGGCACGGGCGACATGATGATCGTCAACGGGGCGGATGTGGGCGGCAAGAGGGTCTGGTTCGAGAACGGCATCACCGTCGCGCCGAGCACCACCTACTTCTTCTCCACCTGGATCGCCTCGAGCTATCCGACCGCCCCGGCCCAGCTGGACTTCAGCATCAACGGCTCGGCCATCGGCCCGACCTTTACGGCGAGTTCCACCACGGGCCTCTGGCAGCAGTTTTTCGCCAGCTGGAATTCCGGGGTCAGCACCACCGCAGACATCGCCCTGGTGAATCAGAACCTCGCCTTCGGCGGCAACGACTTCACCCTCGACGACATCAGCCTGTCGACGAAGGCGCCGGGCGTGCCGGAACCGGCCAGCTGGGCGCTGATGATCCTGGGGTTTGGCGCGGCGGGGGCGGTTCTGCGCCGTCGCCGGGCCGCGCTCGCGGTCGCCTGAGCCACCGCATCGACGCGCCAAGGGCCGTCCGCGAGGGCGGCCCTTTTTGCTATGCGGCCTCCGCGTCGATCTCGTCGAAGCTCAGGCCCTTGGTCTCCCGCGCCAGCAGGGTGGCCACGAAGCTCACCGCGCAGGACCCCGCCAGGTAGATCGAGATCGGCAGGGTTGAGTGGAACTGGCGGTAGAGCGCCAGCGAGACCAGGGGCGCCCAGGATCCGCCGACGATGCTGGTCACCTGGTAGCAGAGCGAGGCGCCGGAGTAGCGGATGCGGGTCGGGAACAGCTCGGAAATGAAGGCCCCCTGCGGCCCGTTCATCGCCGAATGCACCAGCAGGCCCACCACGATCGCCACGGCGATCAGCGCCGGCGATTTGGTGTCCAGCAGCGGGTAGAAGGCGAAGGCCCAGGCGATGAGCCCCGCCGCCCCGAAGGCGTAGACCGGCCGACGGCCGATCTTGTCCGACAGCAGCGCCCAGAGCGGCATCGAGACCGTGGCTACCGCCGAGCCGGCCAGCACCGCGTTCAGCGCCACACTGCGCGACAGGTGCAGCATCTCGGTGACGTAGGTGATCGCAAACGCGGTCATCAGGTAGAAGGAGATGTTCTCGCCGAGCTTCAGGCCCCCGCCCAGCACCACCCGCAAGGGCCGGGTGCGCAGGGTCTCCAGCACCGGGGCGCGCAGCACCTCACCCTTGGCCTTTTCGACGGCGGCCTCGAACACCGGGCTCTCGGCCAGCGACATCCGCGCCCACAGGCCGATGCCGATCAACGCCACGCTCAGCAGGAACGGGATGCGCCAACCCCAGGCCAGGAAGTCGGCCTGGCTGAGGGTCGTCGCCAGGATCGCCAGCACCGCCGTCGCCAGAAAGTTGCCGAGCCCGCCGCCTGCCTGGGTGATCCCGGTCCACAGGCCGCGGCGCGACGTCGGGCTGTACTCCGCCGTCATCAGGATCGCGCCGCCCCACTGTCCGCCGAGCCCGAAGCCCTGGGCCAGGCGCAGCGCGACCAGGAGGATCGGGGCGAGCACGCCGACCTGGTTGAAGGTCGGCAACAGGCCGATCAGGGCGGTCGCCGTGCCCATCAGCAACAGGCTGATGATCAGCAGCTTCTTGCGCCCGATCCGGTCGCCGTAGTGGCCGAAGATGATCCCGCCCACCGGGCGCGCGAGGAAGCCCACCCCGTAGGTGGCGAAGGCGAACATTGTGCCGGTCAGCGGGTCGGACTTCGGGAAGAACACCTTGCCGAACACCAGGGCCGCAGCGGTGCCATAGAGCAGGAAGTCGTACCACTCCACCGTCGTGCCAATGGCGCTCGCCAGCATCACCTTGCGGCTGAGGGCGGTGGTCGAGCCGGCCTTCATCGGCGCGGCGCTCATCGCTGCGCGTCGATCTGGGCGAAGGTCAGGCCCTTGGTCTCCCGCGCCTTCAGCGCCGAGAACGCACTGATCGCCCCGACGATCGCCAGGTAGATCGCGATCGGGACCCATGAGTTGAACCGCCCGAGCAGGAAGAGGGCGATGATCGGCGCTAGCGAGCCAGCGAAGATCGAGGTCGCTTGGTAAGCCAGCGAAGCGCCCGAATAGCGCATCCGCGTCGGGAACAGCTCGGCGATGAACGCCGCCTGCGGACCGTACATCAGCCCGTGGCAAGCCAGGCCGCCGATCATCGCCAGGATGATCAGCGAGGTCTGGCCGGTGTCGATCAGGCGGAAGAAGACGAAGCCCCAGACGACGAGGCCCGCGGCCCCCAGGAAGTAGATCGGCCGGCGGCCCACCTTGTCGGACAGGGCGGCGGCGATCGGGATCAGCGCCACCTCAACCGCCGTGGCGATCAGCACGGCGTTCAGCGCCATCGTACGCGCCATGTGCAGGTGGTCGACGAGGTAGGTCAGGCCGAAGGTGGCGAAGACATAGAAGCTGATGTTCTCGCCCACGCGCAGGCCGGCGCCGATGGCGATGCCGCCCGGCCGCTCGCGGATCGCGTCCATCACCGGCGCGCGCGGCGGGGCGCCGGCGTCGTCCAGCGCTTTCTGGAACAGCGGGCTTTCCGCCAGGCTCACGCGGACCCAGTAGCCGATCGCCACCAGCACCGCTGACAAAAGGAACGGCACGCGCCAACCCCAGGCCAGGAAATCGGCGTTGGACTGCGTCGCCGACATCACCGCCAGCACGGCGGCGGCGAGCAGATTGCCGGCCGGCACGCCAGCCTGCGGCCAGCCGGCCCAGAAGCCGCGCCGCTTGGCATCGCCGTATTCGGTGACCATCAGCACCGCGCCGCCCCACTCGCCGCCGACGGCGAAGCCCTGCACCAGGCGCAGCAGCACCAGCCCCAGCGGCGCCAGAATGCCCACCTGATTGAACGTTGGCAGCAGGCCGATCAGGAACGACGAGCCGCCCATCAGCAGCAGGCTCAGCATCAACAGCTGCTTGCGTCCGATCCGGTCTCCGAAGTGGCCGAAGATCACCCCGCCCAGCGGCCGGGCCACGAAGCCCAGAGCGTAGGTGGCGAACGACAGCATGACGCCAGTGGTCGGATCGGCCTTCGGGAAGAACAGCTTGCCGAACACCAGGGCCGAGGCGGAGCCGTAGAGAAAGAAATCGTACCACTCGATGGTGGTGCCGATCATCGAGGCCAGCACCACCTTGCGCAGGGTGGCGGCGGACGCAGGCGTCGGCGCGGTCGCAGTGGTCAAACGATGGCCTCCCCCATTTTCCCCGAATTGGGGCGGCCCGCTCTTCGGCGAGTCCGGACTGGCAGATGACCGCGAACGGGGCGGGCTTACAAGCGGCGCGTGCTCAGGCGAAGTCGCGGGCCAGCTCCGCGCGCGTCGCCGGGGTCAGGCCGGCGAGGTGGGCGTAGCCCTCGTGGCTGCAGCCGACCATGATCGCCGTGGCCGGATCACGGAACCTGGCGATCTGCTCCGCGCTCAGCGGGAAACGCAGGAAGTGGACCGACGACGTCTTGCCGTCATCGCGTGTGCGTTCGACGTCGCCTTCGGGCGAGCCCATGGCCTTCTCGCCGCCGACCTGGATGAAGAAGGTGTCCTCAACGCCGCCCAACCGGGCCAGCGTCGCCTCGCGGCGCACCGGATCGTCGATCTCGAACATCACCGTGGCCACCAGCTCCGAGCCCTGTGGGATCAGCGGATTGTAGGCGGCGAGCTCGTCGGGCACCTGGGCGGCCCCACCCTTCTCGGTGAGCAGCATCTCCTGCACCTGGAACAGCATGGTCTCGTAGCACTCGAAATAGACCGTGCAGACCGGCCCCAGCTCGATCCGGCGCAGGCGCTTCGTGGGCAGCAGAGCCGCGCGCCGCTCGCGCCGCTGGTCGGCGTAGTCGGCGTCTGCGATCAAGTCGGCTGGGGTGATCACGCGTTGGGCGGCGGGCATGGCGGGCTCCTTCAGAGCGCGTAAGCGGCGGCGAAGATCTCAATGGGATGGGCCTGGCGGGGCGCGGCGTGGACGGTCTCTGCCGTCTCGGCGGTGAGCAGCTGGCCCAGATGCTTGCAGGCAAGCGGGCAGTCCGAGCACAGGGTCTCGGTCTTCTTGGCGGCCACCTGGCGCGCGGCGGGCCTGCCGACCTTGCGGGCCACGGCCGCTGTCGGCTTCACCACCCCGAAGGTGCCGCCGTGGCCGGAGCAGCGTTCGACCAGCTCCACCCGCGTCTCCGGGATCAGCCGCAGCATCTCGGCCGACTTGGCGCCCATGTTCTGCGCCCGCGCATGGCAGGCGTGGTGCAGGGTAATGCCGCCCTCGACCGGCGTCAGGCCGGGGGTCAGACCATAGGTCTTCTTCAGCTCGACGACATATTCGCAGATGTCCTTGGTCGCGGCAGACAGCGCCACCACAGCCTTATTCTGCGGCTCGATCAGCGGCCACTCGAACTTCATCATCAGGCCGCACGAGGCGGTCAGCGCGACGACGTCGTAGCCGTCTTCGATCAGCGGCGCGAAGACCTGGGCGACCCGCTCGGCGCGCCCGGCCACGTCCTTCAGGTCGCCGCCCTCAAGCTGCGGCATGCCGCAGCATTCCGGATAGACCAGCTTCACCTCCACGCCCTGCAGCGCCAGCACCTTGGCCGCCGCCACCGCGGTGTCGGGTTCGTTGTAGTCGACGAAACAGGTGGCATAGAGCGCCACCTTGCGTTGCCCGAACGCCGGGCCCGCCGGGTTGGGCGCCAGCGGGCTCTTCAACCGGTCGGTCGCGGTCTTCGAATGATACTTCGGCAGCTCTACCTCGGCGTCGATCTGGGTGATCGCCTCCAGCAGTTTGCGCAGCGGCGTGTTCTTCCGCGCGCTCATCGCATTGGCCAACGCCGCGACCGGCTTGGCGAGCATGCCGTTGCGGTCGGTCTGGCCCAGCTGCTCGCGCACGAAATGCCGCTCGCCGGCGCGGCGCCGGGCGGCGCGGTAGCGGAGGATCAGGTGCGGGATGTCGATGTCGAACATATGCGGCGGCACATAGGGGCACTTCGTAAGAAAGCACATGTCGCAGAGCGTGCAGGCCTCATCGACCTTGGCGTAGTCCGACTTCGGCACGCTATCGAGCTCGCCTGTCTTGCTCTCGTCGATCATGTCGAACAGGCGCGGGAAGCTGTCGCACAGATTGAAACAGCGGCGGCAGGTGTGACAGACGTCGAACTGCCGCGCCATCTCGGCCTCGACCTTGGCGAGGTCGTAGTAGGCCTCGTCGCGCCA
>JANXXK010000153.1 GCA_025350685.1 Alphaproteobacteria bacterium
CCTGCGGGGCGACCCGCCGGGGCAGATCGGCGGGGCCTATTCCCCGCGCGCCGACGGCTACGCCAACGCCACCGAACTGACCGCCGGCATCCGCGCGATCGGCGATTTCGAGGTGAGCGTCGGGCTCTATCCGCACGTGCATCCGGAGAGCCCGTCGATCGGCCACGACATCGACGTGCTGAAGGCCAAAATCGATGCCGGCGCAACTAGAGCGATTACTCAGTTCTTTTTCGATCTAGACGGGTTTTTGCGGTTCATGGACCGGGTGCGGAAGGCGGGCGTGACCATCCCGATCTCGCCGGGGATCATGCCGGTGACCAACTTCAAGGGCCTGAAGAAGATGGCCGGGCCGATCGGCATTCAGTTGCCGGGCTGGCTCGGCAACCTGTTCGACGGGCTGGACAAGGACCCCGAGACGCGGCGGCTGCTGGCCTGTTCGGTGGCGACGGAGATGTGCGCCCGGCTGGCCGAGGAAGGCTTCGCCGACTTCCATTTCTACACGCTCAACCGCGCCGACCTCACCTATGCGATCTGCCGGGTGCTGGGCGTGCGCGAACCCGACCCACGGAAGGAGGCTGCGGCATGACGCGGCAGGAACGCATCGCGGCGCTGAAGGCCGCGGCGAAGGAGCGCGTGCTGATCCTCGACGGGTCCTGGGGCGTGATGATCCAGCGGCGCGAGCTGGACGAGGCCGACTATCGCGGCGAGCGGTTTGCGGCCCTGCCCGGCCAGCTGAAGGGCAACAACGACATCCTGTGCCTGACCCGGCCGGACATCATCTCGGGCCTGCACGACGCCTACTACGCCGCCGGCGCGGACATCAGCGAGACCAACACCTTCTCGGCCACCTCGATCGGCCAAGGCGAGTACGCCACCCAGGCCGCCGTCTGGGACATCAATTTCGAGGGCGCGAAGCTGGCGCGGGCCAGCGCCGACGCCTGGACGGCGAAGGAGCCGGACAAGCCGCGGTTCGTGGCCGGCTCGCTGGGCCCCCTGCCCGTCATGCTGTCGATGAGCTCCGACGTGAACGATCCCGGCGCGCGCAAGGTCACCTTCGACCAGGTCTACCAGGCCTACGCCGAACAGGTCCGCGCCCTGCACGAAGGCGGGGTCGACCTGTTCCTGATCGAGACCATCACCGACACGCTGAACTGCAAAGCCGCGATCAAGGCGATCCTCGACCTGGAGGAGCAGGGCTACGAGCCGCTGCCGATCTGGATCTCCGGCACCATCACTGACCGCTCCGGCCGCACGCTCAGCGGCCAGACGGTGGAGGCGTTCTGGTACTCGGTGCGCCACGCCAAGCCGTTCGCCATCGGGCTCAACTGCGCGCTGGGCGCGGACCTGATGGAGCCCTACATCGCCGAGCTCAGCCGCATCGCCGACACCCTGGTCTCGGCCTATCCGAACGCCGGCCTGCCCAACGCCATGGGCCAGTACGACGAGACCCCCGACGAGACCGGCCACATGCTGCACGACTGGGCCGAGCGCGGCATCGTCAACATCCTGGGCGGCTGCTGCGGCACCACCCCGGAGCACATCAGGCACGTGGCCGACGCGGTGCGGGAGTTGAAGCCGCGCGTGCCGGCCGAGCGGGCGGTGGCGATGCGGCTAGCCGGGTTGGAGCCGTTCGAGCTCGCCTAATGAAAGACTGGCCCGCCTATCCCGAGTGGAGCCGCACGGCGTTCGACGACCTCATGGCCAAGCAGGACCATCTCGAGGCCGAATTTCAGCTCGGCCATTGGCCGCGCTTCGACTACGACCTCGCGGCCGCCACCCTGACGTTCTCAGACGAAAGCGCGCCAAAGGTCGTCGCCGAGATCGAAGTGGTCGGCTCTACGGCTCCTAAGGACTGGCTCTGGGCGTGGGATAATGCGCACCTTCCGAAAACCTGCCTGGGCGACATCGAGCAGGTCAGGACGTTTGGGCGCGAGCATCATGTGGCCGAGCTGACTTCGGCCAGTGTCGTCGAGCGCGATCTGAATGAGCTTGGCTGGCGCCTGACGGCCGTGGCGGCGCGCGTGCTCGGCCGGCTCGGCGCCTATCGTGCGCCGGACAAGAAGGGCGCGCTCTTCATGCTCATCCGATCGATCCGGCGCGTGAATTAGATGCGGCCGGTCTTTGTAAACGTCGGCGAGCGGACCAACGTCACCGGCTCGGCGAAATTCCGGAAGCTGATCGAGGACGGGGACTATCTGGCCGCGCTGTCGGTCGCGCGCCAGCAGGTAGAATCCGGGGCGCAGATCATCGACGTCAACATGGACGCCGGGCTGCTGGATTCGAAGGCGGCCATGGTCACCTACCTCAACCTGATCGCCGCCGAGCCGGACATCGCGCGGGTTCCGGTGATGATCGATAGCTCGAAGTGGGAGGTGATCGAGGCGGGCCTGCGCTGCGTGCAGGGCAAGGCGATCGTCAACTCGATCTCGATGAAGGAGGGCGAGGCGAAATTCATCGAACAGGCCAAGGCTTGCCAGCGCTATGGCGCCGCGGTCGTGGTGATGGCCTTCGACGAGGTCGGCCAGGCCGACACCGCCAAGCGCAAGATCGAGATCTGCACGCGGGCCTATCGCCTGCTGGTCGACCAGGTGGGTTTCCCCGCCGAGGACATCATCTTCGACCCCAATATCTTCGCCGTGGCGACCGGGATCGACGAGCACAACAACTATGCGGTCGACTTCATCGAGGCGACGGCGGCGATCAAGGCCACCCTGCCCCACGCCCGCGTCTCGGGCGGCGTCTCCAACGTCAGCTTCAGCTTCCGCGGCAACGAGCCGGTGCGGCGCGCGATCCACTCGGTGTTCCTCTACCACGCCATCGCGGCGGGCATGGACATGGGCATCGTCAATGCCGGCGAACTGCCGGTCTACGACGACATCCCCGAAGAGCTGCGCGAAGCCGTCGAGGACGTGATCCAGAACCGGCCGCAGCGGGATGCCGTGCTGACCAACACCGAACGCCTGGTCGAGCTCGCGCCCCAGTACAAGGGCGGCAAATCCGAGGCCAAGGGGCCGGACCTGACCTGGCGCGAGGGGACCGTCGGCGCGCGGATCACCCACGCCCTGGTCCACGGTGTCACCGACTTCATCGAGGCCGATGCGGAAGAGGCCCGCGCCCAAGCCGCGCGGCCGCTGCACGTCATCGAGGGCCCGCTGATGGACGGGATGAACGTGGTCGGCGACCTGTTCGGTTCCGGCAAGATGTTCCTGCCGCAGGTGGTGAAATCGGCGCGGGTGATGAAGCAGGCGGTGGCCTACCTCTTGCCATTCATGGAGGCCGAAAAGGAGGGAAAGCCGCGCCAGGCGGCGGGCAAGATCCTGATGGCCACCGTCAAGGGCGACGTCCACGACATCGGCAAGAACATCGTCGGCGTGGTCCTGCAGTGCAACAATTACGAGGTGATCGACCTGGGCGTGATGGTCCCGGCCGACCGCATCCTCGACGAGGCCAAGGCGCACAATGTCGACATGGTCGGGCTCTCGGGCCTGATCACGCCCAGCCTCGACGAGATGGCCTATGTGGCCGGCGAGATGGAGCGGCGCGGCTTCTCCATCCCGCTGCTGATCGGCGGCGCCACGACCAGCAAGACCCACACGGCGGTGAAGATCGAGCCCAAGTACAAGGGCGGCCAGACTACCTATGTGCTGGACGCCAGCCGCGCGGTGGGCGTGGTCTCCGGACTGTTGTCGCCGACCGAGCGCGACCGGCTGCAAGCCGAGACCAAGGCCGAGTACGTCAAGGTGCGCGAGGCGTTCGCCCGGGGCCAGGACAAGCGCGCGCGCTCGACCTTGGACGAGGCGCGGGACAATGCGTTCACGCCGGACTGGACGACCTACGATCCGCCGAAGCCGACGTTCACCGGGACGAAGACCTTCGAGGCCTATGACCTGGCCGACCTGGCGCGGCACATCGACTGGTCGCCGTTCTTCGCCAGCTGGGAGCTGATCGGGCGCTACCCGCAGATCCTCGACGACGACGTGGTCGGCGAGGCCGCGAAGGACCTGTTCAAGGACGCCCAGGTGATGCTGCAGCGGATCATCGGCGAGCAGTGGTTTGAGGCGCGCGGCGTGGTCGGATTCTGGCCGGCCAACAGCGACGGCGACGACATCGTTCTCTACACGGACGAAACGCGCACGACCGAGCTCGCACGGCTGCACACGCTGCGCCAGCAGATGGCCAAGAATACGAAGCAGGCGGACGGCGGCCGCGCCAACGTCGCGCTGGCCGACTTCATCGCGCCGGTGGGGACCAGGCCCGACTGGGTCGGCGGCTTCGCGGTCACCGCCGGCCACGGCGAAGCCGAGATCGCCAAGGCCTTCAAGGACGCCGGCGACGACTATTCGGCGATCATGGCCGCCGCGCTCGCCGACCGGCTCGCTGAAGCGTTCGCTGAAGCTTTGCACCGTCGCGTGAGGACGGAATTCTGGGGCTACGCGCCCGACGAGCCCTGGAACGTCGACGCGATGATCGCCGAACAATACCGCGGCATCCGCCCGGCGCCCGGCTATCCGGCCCAGCCGGACCACACGGAAAAGGGTGTGCTGTTCGAGCTGCTGGACGCCGAGGCCGCGACCGGACTGGTGCTCACCGAGAGCTACGCGATGTACCCGACCGCGGCGGTCAGCGGCCTCTACTTCTCCCACCCGGAAAGCCACTACTTCGGCGTCGGCCGGATCGAGCACGACCAGGTGGCGGACTATGCGCGGCGCAAGGGCTGGGACGTGGCGACAGCCGAGCGGTGGCTGGGGCCGATTTTGAACTATGAGGCGGGGTGAGTTGACGTAGCGACCCTCTGCCCAGGGGTGTGACTTGCTGCGTCATCGACCCCCGGTTGCACAACCCCGGACGTCAATGCAACGGTGCCGCTTGTTCGCCACCGTGGGAGGCTGTTCGGTTTGAGTTCTGACCACTATTTCGGGAGCAGTCTAACAGACCTGAAGCTGGGCGCGGTGGGTGCCTATCTCACGGGGTTTACTACGGCACTCTCACGGCAGCCCTACTTCCGACGTTGGTACATTGACGCCTTTGCAGGGACGGGCGAACGGACGGTCAAGTTGCAAGGCCAAGATGCGACGCTGTTCGAACCTTCTGTCGAAGAGAGGATAGAGCCGCGCGGCCATCCGCATGGCGTAGCAGTTGGTGCATCCCGCGGTCAGCACCGTGCAGCCCGCCACCGGATTCCAGGTCGCGTCAGTCCATTCGATGGATGATTCCGCCATGGTCATAGCGTGTAGACCTGGTTGACTCTAAAGGGTTAATTATGATGGTTCCTAGTTTGTTCTAAATGTCTTCGTTGTTTTTGGCAAGTCCTGCCCGACAGAGGGCGACTTTCCCATCCATCGATTCTGCTCCACCGCCCGGCCGCCTCAAGGACGAGCGCTAGCGGTCGCCGCTGGCGGGGCCTGCGGTCCTTGACCCGGCCGGGCGGCGGAGCTTTGGGCTTGGCGTGAGCTTAAGGGCGAGTGCGGGCGTCGTTGCCCGCTGAGAGCTTGCCGATGATGCCGGCCGCGCCGCCGGCGAGGAAGGCCAGTGCGATGGCGAAATAGGCGGTGCGCTGGAGTGTCGGACCCGGCGTTGCGGCGCCACGGCCAAGGAGGAGCGCCATGCCGAACGGCGCAACGAGGAATGGCCAGGGCACGCGGACCATCATCTGACGGAAGACCGGGCCGTAGGCGCGGGACGGGGTGATCGGCGGGCGCGCCGCGACCATGGCGTGGAAGGCGCGGCGCGATCCGAAGGTCGGGATCGAGAGATAGGCCTCGCGCTCCGCCGCGCTCACCGGGCGGCCCTGTGACCATCGATTTCGATAGTAGGCGAAGCCGTCGCTGTGGGGCTCGAAGCTGAGTTCGAGCAGGCGGCGTTGCTCTTGTGGGGTGAAGG
>JANXXK010000156.1 GCA_025350685.1 Alphaproteobacteria bacterium
GCAGAGGAATATGAGCGTTGGGTTTCACCTCGCGCGGCGCTCCAACGGCTCTCGGACATCAACCGCAACAACGCGATGGCTGCGATTGTCACGCGGATCGGCGCGGGCAGTTTAGCTGCGGTCGCCAGGACGATGCGCCGCGTCCCGCCCGTAACGCACGAAGATGGCTTCGTGGAGGACGTTGAGAACTACGTCGCCATCGTTGAAGACCGGCTCGCGGCAATCCGCTTGGACGATACATTCTGGGCCACGGGCGACTTCACAGTCACCTATGACCGGGCCGGTATGCGGGGAGCAGGGCGCGTTGGCGTCGGGGCGTCAACCTCGATGGTCTATATCGTCGGCACTCGCTTCAACCCTGATCAGTTCGCAGAACTAGAGCGTCAGCTTGGGATCATCCGAGTCGCCCCGCCGATGTCACCCGCTTGGGTGGTCGCTGATGCTATCGAGAGGTATAAGCCGCGACCGGTTGGAACGCTTGAGGTGATCGCCCCCGAGTTGGCGGCCTACCGATCCCTAGCGGTCAAAACCGACGAGCCCCCTCCCCAGGGCGATGACGTTTCCTACGAAGAGGCTTGGGCATGGTTCCGAGCCCTCTCGCCCGAGGATCAGAAACGTCCCTGGCGCAAGCTGTGGCCTGCGATAAGGGCGGCCTTTGCACCGCGCCGCGTGTTGAAGAAATACGCCCTGGAATTCGTCGAGGGCCGGGACCGCGGACGCCCGAAAAGGGCAGCGGGATAAATGTTCCGAAGAATGTTCCACCATAATGTTCCGGAACATTTGAAACGTTCACCAGACATTTTTGCGGGACATTTCAGGTAGTTCAGAGTCCCTCTCGCTGCCCGACCGTCAATCCAGCGGGGGCAGCGGGAGACCGCGCAATGCGCTGGCCGAACGCGCCATGATCCTAGGCTTGGGCACAGCATAGAGGCCCATACGCGAAAGGCCGCCCCTCGGGACGGCCTTTCAACATCAACCGGGCCGTGGCGGCGGGGCTGAAGCTCGACAAGCCCACATTCCGACGTCACGGTCCAAGCCGCAAACGAATTGAGCGGTCCCCGATGGAATTCACCTGCGACGTCTGTGGAGCTACCGGCTTCTTCCAAGTCACCGGTGACATGCCCCGTAATTTCCGCACGGAAGTCTTCGTTATTCGGATGGCGACGACGGTGTGCAAAGAGCGCGAAGGGAAGCCAGACCAGCAGGAGACAGACGAATTCCAGTGTCCACATCTGGACGCGGCGCTTGTCCGGGCGCTGGAGGCCAGGAACGCATAAGGCGGTCCCCCTCGACTCGGTAGTACAGGGTCACAGTTTCGGAATTCGGATTGGTCACGACGACGCCTCTCGCGTAGATTGCTCAACGCGATGCAGCGGTGCGTCGTGATCGCTGACGGCGGGGCTGGCACCCCGACCGGCAACGCCTTAGCCGGATCGCGGCTTTCCCTTCGATGCTTTCTGGCGCGCCTCTTCGGCTGCGTACTCAGCGGGCGTAACGCGGAAAAGGCCCTTCGCCAGGGCCTCGAAATTACCGCGTGTCACCTTGTCCTCGGGCGGTTCGCTTCCCTCGCCCTTGGGGGCGCTTTCAGGAGGCGGCTGAGAGGGCATGGTTCGTCAGATCCTTCCAAGTCAGGCGCTTGCCGGCGACCGAGCCTAGCACAGACCGGAAGCGGGTGAGGTCGGTTCCCTTGCGCTCGTTGAAGCGGAAGACTTGCTCGCCGACGTAGGCTTGCAGGTGCATCGGGTCCACGCTGACGTAGGTACCCTTCACGGCACGCTTGAGCAGGGACCAGAAGTTCTCAATCCCGTTGCTGTGGACGTTGCCGCGCACGTACTCGTCGGCGTGGTTGACGCTCTCGTGGATGTATTCGGAGGCGAGGCCCAGATAGGCCGGGTGGGCGTCGGTCATGAGCGCCGATCCGGGCTCGACGTGCTGGCGGATCATGCCCTGCACGCTCTTGGCCGTGGCGCTCCGGATGATGCGGGCCACAACGCGGCTGGGGATCGTTCCGTCCGTGCGTTGCAGGATACCCATGACCGGCACCTTGTGATCGCCTACGCCGCGACCGATGACGCGATGCTTGCGCTCCTTGGCGTGCATGTTCTTGGCGAGGCCGCCGACGTAGGTTTCATCGGCCTCAACCGTCCCGCCCATCTTCCCGAGGCCGCCAGCCGCCATTGCCACGCGGATGCGGTGAAGGATGAACCAAGCCGATTTCTGAGAGACGCCGGTCGCGCGGGCCAGTTCGTAGCTGGAAATGCCGTTCTTGCAGTTAGCGACCGACCAGATCGCGACGAACCACACGTCCAACGGAAGGGCGCTGTCTTCGAAAATGGATCCCGTCTTCACGGTGAACTGGCGCTTGCAGACCTTGCCATCAGCGTCCTTCGCCTTGCACTCGAACAGACGGCGGGGAGTTTCGACGCCGGTCTTGCGGTTCTTGCTGGTCGCCACGAAATAGCGAACCTCGCCGCAGACACCGCAGGCCGGGCAATGCACGCCATCGGGCCAACGCAGTTTGACGGCCAGGTCGTGGGTGCGCTCAGCGTCGGCGAAATAGCGGACCGCTTCCATGAGCGTGCGCGGTTGGGGGAGAGAGGTCGTTTCCATGCGGCCAAGGTAGGCGCTGGCCTCTACTGCGTCAAGTCAATTATTACCCTTGCCAATTAGGAACGAATGAGGAACATTCGTCCGGCGATGGACCCACCCGCCGTTCATGACGCTGCTCCGCAGCCCGATCTCTGGCTGAAGCCCGATCTCGGGCCGAAGACTGGTCGCGCGGCGAAACCCAGGCCGCACTACGCCGGCCACCGCGACCGTTTGCGTGAACGCGCGCTCGCCGGCGGCTTGGCCGCCCTGCCTGACTACGAGGTGCTCGAGCTCCTGCTGTTCCGTTCGATCCCCAAGAAGGACGTCAAGCCGCTCGCCAAGCTGTTGCTGGCCCGCTTCGGCGCGCTGGGCGCCGTGCTCGGCGCGACGCCCGAGGAGCTGAAGACCGTGAACGGGGTCGGCGACGCCGTCGCGCTGGACCTCAAGCTTCTCTACGAGGCCGCGCTACGCGCCGCGCGCGCTGAAGTCGGCAGGCGCGCGGTGATCTCCTCCTGGTCGGCGCTGATGGCCTATGTGAAGACCGCGCTGGCGCACGAGGCCCGCGAACAGTTCCGGGTGCTGTTCCTCGACAAGAAGAACCAGCTGATCGCCGACGAGGTGATGAACCGCGGCACTGTCGATCACGCCCCGGTCTATCCCCGCGAGGTCATGCGCCGCGCGCTCGAGCTCTCGGCCAGCGCGGTGATCCTGGTGCACAACCACCCCTCGGGCGATCCGACGCCTTCGGCCGCCGACATCGACATGACCCGCCAGGTGGTCGACGCCGGCCGGTCCCTGCGCATCGCCGTCCACGACCACCTGATCGCCGCCCGCGACGGGGTGGCCAGCCTCAAGGCCCTGGGGCTATTCTGAGGGCATGCTCAGATATCTGCCGTCGCTCGCCCTCGCGGCCCTCATCGCCGCCTGCGGCCTTTCCCTGGCGCACGCCGCGGCGGACCCGCCGGACAAGGCGCCCG
>JANXXK010000190.1 GCA_025350685.1 Alphaproteobacteria bacterium
GTCTGCGACCTCTGGGAGCACGCATACTATCTGGACTACAAGAGCGACCGGAAGGCCTTCCTCGAGCGCTGGCTGCACGGGGCCGCCAACTGGGCGTTCGCCGCCCAGCAACTGGCCGCGTCGGAGGGAACCGGGGAGGGCTTCCGCTATCCCGCCCCCACCGCCACCAACGACGACGCCCGCGAGGTCCCGAACGAACAGCCCCGCCCGCCCGCCTAGACCCTGACCCGTTCAGATGAATAGATCTGAACGGGACCGCTCTATCTTCAAATACTAGATCACGTCGGGCGAGCGAAATGGGTTCCATATCACCCTCCCGCGCTCCAGGCGGGATCGACCGTCGACCGGATGGTGGGGACCCCGGGACTCGAACCCGGACGGATTGCTCCGAGCGATTTTAAGTCGCTTGCGTCTACCGGTTCCGCCAGGTCCCCGCCCGGGCAGACTTAGCCGAGCCGGCCGGAACGGTCGATACTGAGGCGTTCAGCGGCGATAAGCTGCGCACGACGCCAAGGGAGGGGTCGATGACCCAAGACATCCAGTCCAGCCGGCGCGCCCTGTTCGCGGGCGCCCTTGCGCTCGGCGGAGGGGCGCTCGGTAGAGCGGCGCTCGGCGGAGGGGCCGCGGCAGCCTAGGCCCGCGCCAAGGACGTAACCGTCGATCCGCGCACCGCTCTGCACCAGGAGGTGGCCTACCCGGTCGCCCCAGCGCGCATCTATCAGACCCCTGCTGAGCTCTGAGGCCTTTGCCGCCTTCAGCGGCCGGCCGGCGAAGATCGATCCCAGGGTCGGCGGCGCCTTCCAGATGTTCGCCGGCCAGATCGAAGGCGTGACCGTCGAGCTCGCGCCCGACCGGCGCATCGTCCAGGCCTGGCGCCCGATTGGCGACTTCGCGACCGGCGTCTACACCCTGGTCAGGTTCGAGCTGGCGAAGGCGGGAAGCGAGGCCACCGTGGTGCTCGACCAGACCGGAATTCCGCCGGGCCACTACGGCCATCTGTTCAGCGGCTGGTACGAGCACTACTGGACCCCGTCCTCACCTGAGCCAGGCAGAGCGGGGTTCGCGCCTCTCTAGGCCGCCTCGGACAGTCCGCTGGCGTGGCCGCCCAGGCCGGCTTCGAAGTCCTGCAGGATGTCGAGCAATTCGCCGACATTGGCCTCCAGCCGCTTGCTTTTCGGGAAGCGGAAGCGCCAGAACGAGGCGATGTGCGAGATGGTGCCGGCGCCCTCGCCTAGCGCCACCAGCATCTCCGGCGACTTGAGCAGGAAGTCGCGGAAGGCGGTCGCGTTGCCATCCTTGGTCAGCTCCTCATAGACCTTGTCGTAGACCCGCAGATAGTCGGCCACGACGCGCACCTTGCGCTCGATATTGTCGTGCAGCCGGACCTTCATCGCCCGCACCAGCGACTCGTTCTCGGCGTCCCGCGGACCGATGATCTTGACCTTCATCAGCTCGACCAGGACCTCGCGGAGCTTCGGCCAAAGGCTGTTCAGCACCCACTTGTAATAGAGGAAACCCTTCCAGCTGAAGATCCCCTCGCGGTAGCTCTCGCCCTCGAGGCGCAGGGTCATGCGCAGCGGCTCCAGCCGCTCGTCCGGCCGGCTGGAGAGCAGCGCCTGCACAAGGCGCTGCGTGTTGGCCTCGTTGCTGGAGCGGCCCTTGTAGGCCAGGTCGATCAGCCGGCCGATCTCGCCCCCGACGAACTGCTGCATCTTGTCCATGTCGGCGGCGGAGATCTCGAAGTGGGTGTCGGCGATCTCGAAGCCGCGCCGCTTCAGATGCTCGCGCAGCAGGAACGGATCGAGCGAGGGGAGTTCTTCCAGCGCCTCCAGCACGCCCGCGTCGCGGCCCAGGTCGTAAGCGAGGCCGGCCAGGGCCTGCAGGCTCTCCATCCAGCCGCGCTCGCCGACGAACAGCGACCGCCCGCCGAGCCCCAGGTCCGACCGCTCGAACGGCACGATCAGCTTGGTGGCCGTGCGGTTGCCGGTGTGGATGGTCTGCATCTCGTGGTCGCGCAGGCGGTGCTTCAGGATCACCGCCGCGTTCAGCGCCGGGGCCGTGAAGAACGGCTGGGCCAGATGCTCGGGGTTGCCCGCGTGTTTCACCGACAAGGCGGCGAGGTTCAGCACCCGGCTGGTCGACGCCGTGCGCTCCAATGCCCGCAGACTGCGAAAGTTCTCGGCCAAGGTATGGTTCCAGCTCGCCCCAAAGCTTGGATGATCATGTTACCCAAACAGCAAAGGGACCATTAACCGCGGGCGTTGACCTTGGCGCCGCGGCGTCCGATGTCCAGCTGGGAAAAGCGATCGGAATTCAGGCGTGGCGGGGCGAGAACGTCAGGCCCGAGGCCCGTGCGGCGGGCCGCTTGAGATCGTCGTTGGCGGTGCGCAGCGGGGCGCGGCTACCGCCGGACATCACCCTCCAGACGTGGCGGAACAGCTCGCGCACCTCGCCGGAGGCCGCGCCGTCGCCGTCGATCTCCAGCACCGAGCGGCCCTGAGCAAAGGCGGTCTGGTAGACCAGCCGCGAGCGCAGCGCGATCGGCGTTACCGGCAGGCCGGCGAAGCGCAGCGCCTCGAAGGCCTTGACCACCGCCGGCGGCTCGACGCCGTGGCGCGCCGGCGCGCACTGGTTCAGCACGATCATGCCGTCCTTGCCCAGCCGCTGGATGATCGCCACCGAGCGGACGGCCGCGGCCAGGTCGAGATAGGTGGGGCGCGAGACCGCCAGGCACAGGTCGGCGACCTTCACCGCCTCGGCGACGTCGGCCTCCGGTGCGGCGGGGGTGTCGATGATCAAGAGGTCCGCGCCGCCGCGTCGGCAGGCTTCGGTCAGCGCGAAGAGTTTGGAGGCGGTGGTCTCCATCAAGAGACCGGCCGCCTCGTCACGGCCACGCAAAACCTCGCAGGCCGAGCGCAGCGGGTCGGCGTCGGCGAGCACCGCCTTGACGCCCATGGCGCGGGCGGCAAGCGCCAGATTGACTGAAACCGTTGTCTTGCCGGCCCCGCCTTTGCGGGACATCACTGCCAGTGTCTTCACCTGAGGCCCCTCCCCATCTGCGTGTATCGGGGTGCAAGCGCTCACCTGTGAACGCCCGGCGCACCGCAAAGAATGCACAGAGTTATCCACAGGTGTGAAGGCCCGGTAAGGATACCGGCGATTCCAGCGCAGCCGGGAGCGGGAGCGGCGTTAGTGTGACATTCCAGCGCGCTTTTCGGATTTGAAGTTGGCAACCGCGCGCGACCCTGAATCAGGCGAACTTCAAGTCCAGCGCACCAGGTTGGCCGTCTACAGCGCGTCGATCTCACGCGCGTTGCTGACGCCGGCGACCTGCAGGGCCACGATCAACTCGCCCACGGTCGCCTCCAGTTCCTCCGGATCGCGCCCGCGCAGCACCAAGTTGGAGCCATAGCCCTCGGCGCTGAAGAACGGATAGCTGCCCAGGCTCATGGCCGGATGCGCCTTGGCCACCGCCTCCAGCGGCTCGGCGATCAGGCTCTCGCCGAAGCCCTCCACCCGCACCGTGCGCGACACCGTCACCGCCCCGCCCTTCAGCCGCGGGCCGACGTCCTCCAGCATGGCGCGCATCACCTGCGGCACGCCGGCCAGCACGAAGACATTGCCGATGGTGAAGCCGGGCGGCGACTGGCCCGGACCCTTAACCAGGGCGCCGCCCACCGGCACGCGGGCCATCCGGCGCACCGCGGCGTTGAGGTCGGGGCCCCGGCGAGCAACCATGATGGCGATGATCTCCGGGTGCTCCTGCAGCTCCACTCCGAAGGCGGCGGCCACCGCGTCGGCGGTGATGTCGTCGTGTGTCGGCCCGATCCCGCCGGTGGTGATCACATAGTCATAGCGGCCGCGCAGCGCATCCAGCGCGGCGATGATCTCCTCGTGCACGTCGGGCACCGTGCGCGCCTCGGCCAGGTCGACGCCATAGACCGCCAGGTGCTTGGCGATGTCGCGCAGATTGGTGTCCTGCGTCCGCCCCGACAGGATCTCGTCGCCGATGATCAGCACCGCGGCGGTGACCCGCCCATTCGCCTCGCTTCCGGCCTCGCCGCTCGCCATCCTCACTGCCCTCGCCTACATCCGCGGTTCCAGATCGTCGGACTAAAGCCATCCATGGACTTCCCGCAACCGCTTAGCCGCGGAACCCTCGTCGCCCGCTACAAGCGCTTCTTCGCTGACGTGGTGCTCGACGACGGGCGCGAGATCACCTCCCACTGCCCGAACCCCGGCGCCATGCTGGGCCTGAACACGCCGGGCCTGCCGGCCTGGGTCTCCCGCTCCGATGACCCCAAGCGCAAGCTGGCCCACACGCTCGAGCTGGTGGAAGCCGACGGCGGCCTCGTCGGCATCAACACCAT
Organism: Alphaproteobacteria bacterium; assembly: GCA_025350685.1. Classification (GTDB taxonomy): domain Bacteria; phylum Pseudomonadota; class Alphaproteobacteria; order Caulobacterales; family Caulobacteraceae; genus Phenylobacterium. The sequence continues at coordinate 4,371 of JANXXK010000190.1, forward strand.
GCATCCCAACCGCCTGGTCGCCGAGGCCCTGGCC
>JANXXK010000197.1 GCA_025350685.1 Alphaproteobacteria bacterium
CGATGCCCTTCTTCAGCAGTTCCAGAGCCTTGTCATGCAGGGTCGGATCAACGCTCGCAGGTGCGGCCACCGCAGTCGTTGCGAGCAGGGCGGCCAGGGCTGCGGAGCACAGGAGGTTCAGGGTTTTCAAGGACAAGAATCCACTGGAGGTCAAAGGTGGGCGGACCCTAGCGGCGGGCGTCGGACGAGGCGAGGGGTTCTGAGGGAGACGTGCGAGCGTCGGGAACCATTGGCAAGGTTTCGGCTTTTGCAAACATGGTCGGCGAGTCTCGCTCCTTCGATCCGCGCCTGGCGGCTGTGTTTGACAGCCCGTTTGTCGACGGCGAGATTCTTTATTCAGATCGCGCCCCCGACGACGAGTTGCGGCAATCGTATTTTTGCACAGCCTGCCAGCAACGCGTGGCCAAGCAGGATCTTGCCGCCATTTTCCATCACCGGCAGCGAGGCCATCGCCCCCTCACGGATGTGGACTATCAACCCGTCGAGAGCCTGTCCGATCAGATCACCAAGGCGTTCGACCAGGCGCTCAGCTCTCGCTAAGTGCGGTGAGCAGTTGAGGCGGGGCGGTTGGTCTGCGGGGCGCTTTCAAGTCTCGAGCGGAAATTCCGCCTCTCGCCACGCCTTCATACCGCCGTCCAGCGCCACCGCCCGCCCATATCCCAACTCCCGCAGGGTTGCTGCCGCCAGAGTCGAGATCTTGCCGAACTCGCAGTAGGTCAGGATTCGCACGGTCGGGTCCGGCAGCTCGCTATTGACCCGCAGTTCCAGCTGTCCTCGGGGCAGGTGAACGGCCCCTGGCACGTGGCCGGCGTCAAAGGCGTCTTTCTCGCGGATATCGAGGATCACCAGGTCGCGGCTGTTAGCGCCTAGGCGCTCCTTCAACTCCGCCTGGGCCATGAATGGAACCTTCGCCGCAGCCTCGCTTAGGAGCTGCGCCACCGTCTTGCCGCCGCTCATATTGGTGCGCAGCGCCTCAGTCAGATGCGTCGGCGCGGCCAGGTCCAAGGCCTGCATCATGGCCACGAAATCGAACCGGTCCGTCTTCTGAAGCCGTGGATTGTCGGCGATCTCTGTGGCGATCGTCGAATGGCTGCGCCCTTTGTAGTCGTGAGCGGGAAAGATCATCGTTTCCGGCGGGAGCTTCAGGAGTTTCTCGAACAGACTCTCATAGAGCTGGTGGGCGTCACCGCTCGGCAGGTCCGTTCGCCCGGTGCCACCGATCAGCAGTGCGTCACCGGTGAACACCCTGTCGTCCATGACCAGGCTCATGGAATCTCGCGTGTGGCCGGGGGTGTGTAGCGCCTTCAACCGAAGTTCGCCCACGACCAGCATGTCGCCGTCGTCGAGCCTGAGGTCGGCAAAGGGCGCCGGTGCAAGCCTGTGCATTACGACCGGCGTCCCCAAAGCCTTGCCGAGTTCGTGACTGGCTGAGAAGTGGTCGGCGTGGGTGTGGGTGTCGACGACGTACTTCACAGAAAGCCCGTGCTGTGCGCAGAAACCCAGGTAGCGGTCGATGCGGCTGAGCTCCGGATCGATCAGCACCGCAGCACGCGTCGCCTCGCAGCCCACGAGGTAGGACTGACACCCGCCCGTCGCGATCTGCTCGAAAATCATCAACGTCCCCCCGGCAATTGGCCTGCGAACCATTGCCTGCCCAAGGGGCGGCGGGCAAGGCGAACGGCTGGCTGGGGTTAGCGTTGGTGCGCTGGCGCGCGATGCAAAGCGTAGATGCGATTGTTCAGACCAAAGACCAGCATGATCCTCCCTCGATTCAGTGGACACCCATGCTAGCTTTTCGGAGCTGGAGAGGAGTGTCCGATGAGTACGACGCGCCGGGTTTTTCCGGAGTCCTTCAAACGCGAAGCGGTCGACCGGGTGGCGACCAGTGGCCTGTCGGCCGGCAAGGTGGCCGCAGAGCTGGGTCTGCACGAGACGGTGCTGCGCCGATGGATGAGTTTGTACGGGGCGCAGGCGACGGGGACGCCGCGGCGCCCCAACACGCAGGCGGTGGCCCCGTCGCGGTCCGACCTGGCCTCTGAGAAC
>JANXXK010000200.1 GCA_025350685.1 Alphaproteobacteria bacterium
GCCGCCGAGGCCCTGAAGGCCATGCTGGCCGAGGGCGGATTCAATGTGGCGCTGCTCGACGGGGTGACTGGCTCGGGCAAGACCGAGGTCTATCTGGAGGCTGCCGCCGCCGTGCTGGCCGCCGATCCCCAGGCTCAGGTGCTGATCCTGTTGCCGGAGATCGCGCTCACCCAGGCGGTGATCGGCCGGGTGGCCGAGCGGTTCGGGGCCGAGCCCGGTGAGTGGCACTCCGACGTCGCCCCGCCGGCCCGACGCCGGGTCTGGGAAGCTGTGGCGTCAGGCAATTGCCGGATCGTGGTGGGCGCGCGCTCGGCGCTGTTCCTGCCGTTCCTGCACCTGAAGCTGATCGTCGTCGATGAGGAGCACGACGCCTCGTTCAAGCAGGAGGAGGGTTTCATCTACCACGCCCGCGACCTGGCGGTGGCGCGGGGCAAGATCGAGGACGCCGCGGTGGTGCTGGCGTCTGCGACGCCGTCGCTGGAGACCCTGCGCAACGCCGAGCAGGGCCGTTATCGGTGGCTGCGCCTGTCTACGCGGCATGGCGTGGCGCAGATGCCGGACATCGAACTGGTCGACCTGCGCGAGACCCCGCCGGACCACGGCCGCTGGCTGTCGCCGCGGCTGGTCAAGGCGATGGGCGAGACCTTTGCGCGGGGCGAACAGACGCTTTTGTTCCTCAACCGCCGGGGCTATGCGCCGCTGGTGCTGTGCAAGGCCTGCGGCGAGCGGATGACCGCGCCGGATACGGACTCATGGCTGGTGGAGCACCGCTATTCCGGCCGGTTGGTCTGTCACCTCACCGGCTTTTCCATGCCCAAGCCCAGGGCCTGCCCGCACTGTGGGGCGCATGACGCTCTAGTCTCCATCGGCCCCGGCGTGGAGCGGGTGGAGGAGGAGGCCAAGAGCCTGTTCCCGCAGGCTCGGGTGGCGGTGTTTTCCTCCGACACGGCCTTCGACGCCCGCGAAGGCAAGCGGCTGATCGAGGCCATGGCCGACGGGCAGATCGACATCCTGGTGGCCACCCAGGCGGCGGCCAAGGGCCACAATTTCCCGAACCTGACCTTGGTGGGGGTGGTGGACGCCGACCTCGGCCTGCGCGGCGGCGATCTGCGCGCGGCGGAGCGGACCTATCAACTGCTGGCCCAGGCCACCGGCCGGGCGGGGCGCAAGGAGCGGCCCGGCAAGGCGCTGCTGCAGACCTGGGCGCCGGAGCATGCGGTGATGCAGGCCCTGCAGGCCCAGGACCGCGACGCCTTCGTCGCCGCCGAGATGAGTGAGCGGGAGTTGGCCGGCCTGCCGCCGTTCGGGCGGCTGGCGGCGGTGATCGCGTCCGGGCCCGACGCCCATCAGCTGGAGGCCTTCATGCAGGCCATGGCCCAGGCGGCGCCGAATACGCCAGGGGTGGCGATCTACGGTCCGGCCGATGCGCCGCTGGGCCTGATCCGCGGGCGGCGGCGCAAGCGCTTCCTGGTGCGCGCGGACCGGACGGTGGACCTGTCGGCCTACATGGCCACCTGGCGCGCGCGGGTGAAGCCGCCATCCGCCATCCGCGTGGCCATCGACATCGATCCCTACAGCTTCCTTTAGAGTGGCTTCCCTTGGCCGCGACTACCCAGCCAGAGCAGTAACAGCAGCGGCGGGGTCAGCAGTTCGATGGCCATCAGCGTGATGAAAAAAGGGTGCGGCGCGCCGACGCCGGCGTAGGAGACCACCCGCCCGACGCCGCCCGCGAAGAACAGGCCGGCCAGCCAGGGTGTGAAATGGCCGCGCGCGGCGAAGTCCCGCGCGACCTGGATCAGGAGCGCGCCATAGGCGCCCCAGAACACCGCGTAGAAGCGCATCTCATTGTCCATGGTCGCGGGCCAGACGCCTGTAGGTGGCGCGTGCGATCGGGTCAGGGCGATGAACAGGCCCTCGAAGACCCCTGCCGTGGCGCTGGGCCCCGCCAGGATGTCGCAAAGCGCGATGCCCATGGCCGAGACACCGAGAACGGCGAGCAGGACACGCAGGGCGGTGAGCATCGGGCGGCCTCCGGAGAGGATCTAGGCAGCCTCTCAAAGCCCGCGCAAACGACATTCCGGCACAGAGCTTGACGCGAGGTCTAGTGCAGGCCGGGGTCGCCCTTGGATTTGCTCTTGCGCGATTTCCGCGCGGCCATGTTCAGCCCCTCGACCACGCCGGAGAAGGCCATGGCGGCATAGATGTAGCCCTTGGGCACGTGGACGCCGAAGGCCTCGGCGATCAGCGTCGCCCCGATCAGCAGCAGGAAGCCCAGCGCCAGCATCACCACGCTGGGGTTGCTGTGGATGAAGCGGGCGAGCGGGCCGGAGGCCACCAGCATCAGGCCCACGGCCACGGTCACCGCGGCCATCATGATCGAAAGGTGTTCGGTCATGCCGACGGCGGTCAGGATCGAGTCGATCGAGAAGACCACGTCCAGCGCAAGGATCTGCATGATGGCCGCCGCGAAGCCCAGGCTGGCGCGGCCCTTTTTGTCGAGCAGGCCCTGGGTCGCTTCGGGATCGACGGTGTGGTGGATCTCGCTGGTGGCCTTCCAGACCAGGAAGAGGCCGCCGGCCAGCAGGATCAGGTCGCGCCAGGAGAAGGCGAGGTCGGCCATCGGGCGCCCATCGGCGCCGCGGGGCAGGCTGAAGGGCAGGGTGATGACCGGCGTGGTCAGGCTGACGATGAAGGCCAACACCGAGAGCAGGGCCAGCCGCATGGCCAAGGCTAGGCCGATGCCAAGGCGCCGCGCCTGCCCGCGTTGGGCCTGCGGCAGCTTGTTGGAGAGGATCGAGACGAAGACCAGGTTGTCGACGCCCAACACCACTTCCATGACGATCAGGCTTAGAAGCGCTATCCACGCCTCAGGGCTCGCGACCAGCACCGCCAGATCGCCCATCTGCTGCTCCTTGACGACGAAGAAGGGGGAAAGCCGATTCAGACGCCTTTTTAGCAAATTCGCCGGCGCAGGCCACGGCGTGTGGAAATTCCGCCGACTGTCGAATTTGCGAGCGAATCCGGGATCGGGCGCCCGTCTCGCAAACTTGTGATCCGCTTTCGCGAGAAACTCGCCCGACGCGCGAAGACTCGGCCGGGCTCCGCGAGCTCTTGTTTCATTTCATTACAGGTGCGTGATTTCCAGTCATCCGACCCTCAACTTATGCAACGTCAAGATTATTGGAACGTACGCGGCAGATAATTAGACACGTCAAAGACGCTCGAAAGGGGTTTTTGATCTTAACACGTGCGAAATCACTGGCGCATTTTTCTTGTCAACTCGCCAAAATCTCAACTATTCAGCCATCATCTCCGAGCATGACGGCGATAGACGTGCTGCGACGAAATGTGACCCCTATTTTTACCCTCTTTTCACTCAATGGCAGATAGGGTTATTGCTTCGATTGTAAGCGTCGGGGAGTGCCCATCAACATGCTCAAGCGGACGAGGACCCTTCTGGGTTCGCTGGCCGTCGCGGCCGTTATGAGCCTCGCGCCCACGGCTGGTGGGGCGCTGGCCGATAACTATTGGCAGTGCGTCCCTTTCGCGCGCCTGATTTCCGGCATCCAGATTTTCGGTGACGCCTACACCTGGTGGCAGCAAGCCATCGGCAAGTACGACGTGGGCTTCCAGCCTAAGGCCGGCGCGGTTCTCTGCTTCAAACCCACCGAGCGCATGCGCCTGGGCCATGTGGCGGTGGTGAGCCAGGTGCTGACCGACCGCATCGTGCAGATCACCCACGCCAACTGGTCGCCGATCGACGGCGGCCGCGGCAAGATCGAGAAGGACGTGACCCTGGTTGACGTCTCCCCGCAGGGCGACTGGAGCCAGGTGAAGGTTTGGTACGATCCCAACCGCGACCTGGGCGGCTCGACCTACCAGACCTACGGCTTCATCTATCAGGACCCTACGGCCAAGGTGATGGCCGCCTCGGGCCTGTCCAACGCCGAGAACACCGCCATCGCGCTCGCCCAGTCGGCGGCCAGCCAGATGGCGTCCGCCATAAGGCCCGGCTCCGGGCCGCTGCAGATGCTGAGCCAGGCGGCCGATTCCACCGACCGCATCGCCGCCCTCATCGCCAAGGCGACCCGCGGCGACGCCGGCAACTGACCGGGGCGGCAATTAAGCAGACGAATTGACGGCCCGCGCCGAGCGTCCCACTAGGGAGGCTCATTCGCGGAGTGCTGGATGCTCAATCTACTGAGGCGCGGGGCGAAGGGTTTCGAGACCCTGACGCCGTCGAGCGGTTGGACGCCGCCGGCGGATGCGCTGTGGCTCGACCTGATCAGTCCGACGCGGGACGAGGAGCTGGCCGTCGAGGCTGCGCTCGGGCTCCTACTCCCCACCCGCGAGGAAATGGCCCAGATCGAGCCGTCCAGCCGGCTCTACCAGCACTCCGGCGCCACCTTCATGACCGCGTCCTTGCTCGCGCGGCGGAGCAATGCCGAGAATGACGGGCGGGCTGACGCGCCCACCACCTTCGTGCTCGCCAAGGGCATGCTGGTCACCATCCGCTATGATGAACTTCGGGCTTTCTCGTTGTTCGCCGAGCGGGCGCCGGGGCTGGGACTGCAGAGCGGCACGCAGGCGCTGCTCAACCTGCTGGACGCGGTGGTCGAGCGCCTCGCCGACTTGCTGGAGGCCATTGGCGAGCGCGTCGAGGCCGCTTCCGAGGCTATTTTCCGCCGGCCCAAGGGCGCCGAATTCGAGGCGCTGCTGACCGACCTGGCCCGGGCTCAGTCGCTGACCTCGATGACCCGCAACAGCCTGGTGAGCCTGGCGCGGGTGTTTTCGTTTGCCGCCCTGGCCCACGAGATCGCCTCGGATCCCGAGTGCCAGGCTCACTTGCGAAGCCTGCAGCGGGACGGCCAGTCGCTGACCGAGCACGCCGGGTTCCACTCCAGCCAGATCCAGTTCCTGCTCGATGCGGCGCTCGGCCTGATCAACATCGAGCAGAACGGGATCATCAAGTTCTTCTCGGTGGCCGCGGTGATCCTGATGCCGCCAACCCTGGTCGCTTCGATCTACGGGATGAATTTCAAGAACATGCCAGAGCTGTCGTTCCCGTTCGGCTATCCCATGGCGCTGACCATGATGCTGATCTCGGCCATCGTGCCGATCCTGTGGTTCAAGCAGCGCGGTTGGTTCTGAAGCCCGCGCGCTTCTGACCCCGCTCGGGGTCGATCGGCATCCCGGGGTAGCGGATTTTTTTTCGACCAATCGTAGGTTGAGGCCTATTGCCGCAACCGTTCTTTAAGTCGCCGGGGGGCAACGTGAGCCTCGAACAAGGCGCGCCATGTCCTCCCAAGCTCAACCCCACCATCTGGCCCTCGACGCTCAGGCCCTTCGCGAGGCCGTGGAAGCCCACCAGAAATATCTGGGCGGCCGGTCCGGCGGCCGCAGGCTCAGCCTGACCTACGCCGACCTTTCCAACACCACCCTGGAAGGGCTCGATCTGCGCGAGGCGGACTTCGCCGGCGCCAATTTCCACGGCGCGACGCTGGCTCGGGCCAACCTGACGCGCGGCATCCTCTTCGGCGCCGACCTGCGCGAAGCCGACCTGCGGCGCGCCAACCTCAGCAAGGCCGACCTGCGCGGCTGCTGCCTGCGCGGCGCGAACCTCGCCGGCGCCGAGCTGCCGGGCTGCGACCTGCGCGAAGGCCGCATCGCGCTGCAGGACAAGCTCGACGGCTTCCGCATCCTGCGCCACGAGCATCGGCCGGGCGAACTGAACTACGCCATCCTGTCCGGCGCCAATCTCGCCGGCGCTCAAATGACCGGCGCGGTGGCCATGTCGGCCGACTTCACCGACGCCAACCTCTCCGGAGCCCAGATGGCCGGAGCCAAGCTCACCCGCGCAGTGCTGGACGGCGCGGATCTCTCCGGCGCGGACCTCGCCGGAGCGGACCTTTCGGGCGCGTCGATGAAACGCACGGTGCTGACCGGCGCCAACCTGGAGCACGCCACGCTGGATGACGTCGACATGAGCGATGTCCTGCGCGCACCGCCGGAGCAGGTGCTGGTGGGCGACCTGCCGCTCGACGAGGTGTTGGCCGAGCACGAGGCCTATTGCGACAGCGAAGGCGCGAAGGGGTCGGTCTGCGACCTCAGCAAAGTCGACTTCAGGCCGATGAAGGCCATGCCCCTGCGCCGCTTCACCGCCATGGTGGCCCGCAACGGCATCTTCTTCGGCCTTGACCTGCAAGGCGCTCAGTTCCAGGGCGCGGACCTGTCCGGCAGCGACTTCCGCGGTTGCGACATGCGCGGCGCCGACCTGCGCGGCGCCAAGCTGGCCGGCGCCATGCTGACGCGCGCGGACCTGCGCGACGCCAAGCTCGGCCCGCTGATGATCGCCGACGGCCGCTTCGTGCGCGCCGACTTCACCCGCGCCACCCTGCGCAACGCCGACCTGCGGGGCGCCCACGCGGCCCGCGCCCGGTTCCTGGAAGCCGACATGACCGGCGCCAACCTCAACGGCTGCGACCTCACCGACGCCGAACTGGAAGTCTAAGCGCTCGCCTGCCGCAGCGTCCGCCAGCTATAGGGCGGACTAGGCAGGGGGTGTGCATGGACCTGAGCGTCAGTGAAGAACCGCGCGCGCGGATGATCGACCTGCCCGGACGGGGCGGGGCCATGGCGGCGCTGGAGTTCGGGTCCGTGGACCGGCCGGTCGACATCATCTTCTCCCACGCCAACGGCTTTAACGCCCGCACCTACCGCTCGATCCTGGCCCCTTTGGCCGGCGAGTTCCGTCTGCTGGTCCTGGACCTGCGCGGCCATGGCGCCAGCACCCTGCCCTCGGTGATCGAGGGGCGGGCGGGTTGGATGGAGTTCCGCGACGACTTGCTGGAGTTGTTGGCGCGGGTCGCCGAGGCGCCGGTGGTGCTGTCCGGCCACTCGATGGGCGGCACCGCCAGCGTGCTGGCCGCGGCAGCCGAGCCGGCGCGGGTCAAGGCGCTGGCGCTATTCGATCCGGTGGTCGTGCCGGTGGAGGCCCAGCGCCAACCGGCCATGGTGGAGAGCGCGCTCTATCAGGGCGCCCTACGCCGCCGCGCGACCTTCCCGAGCAAGGCTGAGGCGCTGGCCGCCTACCTCGGTCGGGGTGGCTTCAAGACCTGGCGCGAGATCCAGGTCGCCGACTACGTCGAGGGTGGCTTCCGAGAAACGGCCAGCGGCGAGGTCACCCTGACCTGCGCGCCACACTGGGAGGCCTCCAACTTCGCCATGCACAACTACGACGCCATGGCGGCGTTCGCGCGGGTGCGCTGCCCGGTCCAAGTGATGCGCGCCGAGACCGGCTCGACCTTTCGCGTCGAGGGTCATGAGGCTGATTTGGCCGCCAATCCGTTGATCGAGGTCACGCCGGTTCCGGGAACCACTCACTTCCTGCCGATGGAGCGCCCGGACCTGGTCGTCGAGGCGCTGCGCGCGTCGGCGGCGCAAGCGAGGCTGTAACCGTCACCGCCTCGCGCCCGTATGGCAGGTGTGCGAGACTTGAGCGGGACGAAGCGGAGAACATGACGAGCGCCATGCCCAAGCCGGAAAACGGGACGAAGCCCGAGAAGGTGCTGGTCTACCGCCACCGCGGCGTGACCCGTCTCACCCACTGGATCAATGTGCTCGCGGTCAGCCTGCTGTTGATGAGCGGGCTGGAGATCTTCAACGCCCATCCGGCGCTCTACTGGGGCCAGAAGGCGACTTTCGACCAGCCGTGGATTTCCATGGGCTCGGCGGAAAAGGCCGGCCGGACCATCGGGGTCACCAAGATAGGGTCGCTGACCCTGGAGACCACCGGGGTGCTGGGCTATTCCGGCCCGCCCGGAATGCAGGAGGAGCGCGGCTTCCCGGCCTGGGCGACCCTGCCCTCGTCGCGTGACCTGGCCGACGGGCGCCACTGGCACTTCTTCTTCGCCTGGCTGTTCGTGATCAACGGCCTGACCTACTGGATCATGAGCCTGATCAACGGCCACATCCGCAAGGACCTGGCGCCCAGTCTGGCCGATGTGGCGCCGAAGAACGTCTGGCGCGAGATCGTCACCCACGCGAAGCTGAGGTTCCCCAAGGGCGAGGAGGCGCGCCACTACAACGTCCTGCAGAAGGGCGCCTATCTGGCTGTGGCGCTTGTGCTGCTGCCGATGATGGTGGCGACGGGCCTGACCATGTCGCCGGGCTTCAACGCCGCCGCGCCCTGGCTGCTGGACCTGTTCGGCGGGCGACAGTCGGCGCGCACCCTGCATTTCATCTCCGCCTCACTGATCGTCGGCTTCATCCTGCTGCACCTGGCTATGGTGGTGGCCTCGGGCGCCTGGAACAACATCCGCTCGATGATCACCGGCAAGTACGCGATCGAGGTTCCCCCTTCTCCCGCTGCAGGAGCCGCGGAATGAGCGACACCACCAACCGCCGCGGCTGGTTGAAGGCGGCCGGCGCCTCGCTGGGCGCGCTGGCGCTGGGCGCCTGCGACAAGATCGGCATGGACCCCAAGGCCGTGGGCTTCGTCTCCAAGGCCGAGGGCCTGACGCGGCGCGTGCAACGCCTGGTGATCGACCGCAAGGCGCTGGCGCGGGAGTTCACGCCGGCCGACATCTCCCCGGTGTTCAAGCCGAACGGCTCGATCTCGCCCTCGGACGCCGACTATCGCGCGCACCTGCTGAAGGGGTTCGCCGACTACCGGCTGGTGGTCGACGGCCTGGTGGAGCGGCCGCTGGCGCTCAGCCTGGAGGAGGTCAGCGCGCTGCCGTCGCGCACCCAGATCACCCGGCACGACTGCGTCGAGGGCTGGTCGGCGATCGGCAAATGGACCGGCGCGCGCCTGGGCCCGCTGCTCGACAAGGCCGGGCTGAAGAAGAACGCTCGCTACATCGTCTTCCACTGCGGCGACACGCTGGAGGAGACGCTGGACGGCTCGGGGCAGTATTACGAGAGCATCGACCTCATTGATGCCTATCACCCGCAGACGATCCTGGCCTACCAGCTGAACGACAAGACCCTGCCGGTCGCCAACGGCGCGCCGCTGCGCCTGCGGGTCGAGCGCCAGCTCGGCTACAAACAGGCCAAGTACGTCATGCGCCTGGAGGCGGTTGAGGACTTTAGCCACATCTCCCGCGGCAATGGCGGCTTCTGGGAGGACCGCGGCTACGAGTGGTACGCGGGGATCTGACCGCGTAGCGAGTCATCCCCGCGAACGCGGGGATCCAGGCGGCTCAGTAGGGCGACTTGGCCACGATCTCAGCTTCCCTGGCGCAGGCCGCGGGGTCGGGCGCCGGCCCGGCCTTGCGGGCGGCCGCGACCTCGGTGCGCGCGGCGTCCATGTCCTTGCGGAATTCGGACTGGCCATGCAGGGCCGCGACGACGATCGAGCCGTTCAGCCGACCGGCTTCCACCGCGCTCAGGGTATGGACGCCGCAGACCAGCCGGCCTTCGCCGAAGGCGCGTGCGCGGGCGAGGATCTCGGTCGCCCGGTCAGGTGCGAGCTCGGCCAGGATCAGACCGACGGACCAGCCCCAGGCATTGTGGCCTGAGGGATAGTCGGGGCTTTTCGACAGGGCTTCGGACTTCTCGACGCAGGTGGGGCCGTCGTCGACCAGATAGGGGCGCGGGCGCTTGTAGATGTCCTTCGACCGGTCGGTGGCCCTGGAGATGTCGCGGCCCACGCGGACGATCATCTCCGACGTCTTGGCCGCGTTCTTGGCCGTCAGCTCCACCCCCACGGCGCAGGACAGGTCCCTGAAGATAGCCGCCTGGTTGACGTCGTTCTGGGCCAACGCCCAGCGCGGCGTGTCCTTCATCGAGCGGGTGCCCAGGTAGATGGCGCGGTCGGACTCGTAGCGGGTGGTCCCGGCGACCGGTGCGGGCGGCAGGATCTTGTAGCTGTCGGGGATCGCGTCGCCGAGATAGGGCGGCTTGGCGATTGGGGCCGTCGGGACCATGGCCGGGGCCTTTGGCGCGTCCTTGGGGGCAGGCGCCGCCCCGATCGCCAGCGCCGCCGCCGCGGCCGTCATCCCAAGCTTCCAGTCCATACGCCGCGCTCCCGATTTCACCGGGCCCGGTCTCGCAGAGGTTCGGCACGGATTCAACCGCGATGGCGCGAGCGGCCAAGGTCGGAAAAGTCTCAATATTAAAAATATTGACTTTCACATTAATAAAATTAAGTTTGAACTTATGAGCGCGACGAAAACCCAAGACTGGCAGGCGCTGAGCGAACTGGTCCGCGGCCGGCCCATCGTGGTCGAGCGGGTGCGCCTGACCGACCAGGACATCGCCATCGAGGGCGCCTTCGAGCTGCCCCGACTGGCGGCGCTCGCCGCGGAGGACCAGGTGTTCGTGGCCGCCTTCGTACGCAGCCACGGCTCGATCAAGGAGATGGAGCAGCTGTTCGGCGTCTCCTATCCGACGATCAAGGCCCGGCTGAACCGCATCGGTGCGAGACTGGAGCTGGTGGAGACCGACCCCGAGCCCGGCCGCGGCGAGGTGCTCGAACGCCTGGCTCGCGGCGAAATCACCGCCGACGCCGCCATCGCCGAACTGGGAGGACAGTCATGATCGCCTATCCACCCGCCCTGCGCCGGTCGGGCTTTATCGGCCCGATGGACGGCGGCCCTCCGACGCTCGCCGAACGTCCGGGCCGCAGCCGGGTCGTGGTGCGGCTGTGGCTGCCGCTCACCGTGATCTTCCTGCTGCTGGCGCCCTTCGCGCTGGTGCTGGCGCCGCTGCTCTACTTCGCCCCGCAGCCCTACGGCGCGAGGCCCTTCGCCACGGTCCTCGGCATCGGTCGCGTGCTGCTCAGCCTGGGCGGCACGGTGGTCGAGGTCGACACCCCCGAAGCCCTCGTCCGTATCCGCGTTTTCTAGGAGACCACGCCCATGAACAACGACCGCCGCTCTGTCCTGCAGATGCTGTCCGACGGAAAGATCAACGCCGACGAGGCCGAGCGCCTGCTCTCGGCTCTCGACAGGACCGATGCGCCTGCGGCCGCGGGCGCTGTCCGCTCTACCGTCGGACACAATGGGACGCCCAAGTACCTGCGGGTCACGGTCGATGCTGACGTGCCTGGGGAGGGAGGGCCCACCAAAGTGAACGTGCGGGTGCCGATGGCGCTGTTGCGCGCCGGCGTACGGCTCACCAGCCTGATCCCGCCGGCGGCCCGCGACCAGGTCAACGCCGAGCTCGCGAAGAACGGCGTGCCCTTCGATATCGGCCAACTGAAGCCCGAGAACCTCGACGAGCTGATCCAGCACCTTGACGAGCTGACGGTCGACGTCGACGCGCCCGACGCCCGGGTCCGGGTGTTCTGCGAATAGGGTCGGACGCCTACCCGACGCCAAACTGACCGCCGCCTCCAGAGGGGGCGGCCGTTCTTTTCGCTAGGCGGCGCGCTCGAACAACTTGTTCCAGCGGCGCTTGGTGCGGGTCTTCCAGGAGCCGCGGTGCCAGGCGTCGGAGGCGATCAGCGGCACCACCGTGGTGGCTTCGGCGAACACCATCTGTTCCCAGGTGACGTCGACCTTGCCCCAGGAGCAGGCCTCCTTGAGCGTCGAGGACGAGCAGGCGCCGTCGCGTACGTCTGCGACGGTGATCTGCACGGCGTACTTGTGCATCTGGACGTCCTCGTGGCCGAGAATCTCGGCGCAGACCACGGTGTCCTGGGCGAAGTTCTTCGGCACGCCGCCGCCGACCATGAACAGACCCGTGCCGCCGGCGGCGATCTTGATGTCCGTCAGCTCACGGAAGTCCGCCACGGCGTCGATGGTGAGGTAGGGCTGCTTAGCCTTCATCCGCTCCACCTGATGCTTCACCAGGCCGAAGCCGGCCGATGAGTCGACGAAGGCCGGGCAGAAGATCGGCACGCCTTCCTCGTAGGCGGTCTGCACCAGCGAGCCCGGCTTCTTGGCGCCGCCCTCGGCCAGCCACCTGCCCATCTCCCAGATGAACTCGCGGCTTGAATAGGGGCGTGGTTCCAGGGCCTCGCAGATGGCGTAGATGACGCCATCGCAGTTCTGCAGCTCTTCCTCGTCGATGTAGGTGTCGTAGATGCGGTCGATGTAGAGGTCGCGCAGGTCGCGGTCATCGACGTTGGATTGCGCCTGGTAGTGCTTGAAGCCGAGCGCCTCGAAGAAATCCATGTCGACGATGGAGGCGCCG
>JANXXK010000208.1 GCA_025350685.1 Alphaproteobacteria bacterium
GGCCAGCCGCGTGCGCGAGCTCTCCAAGGGCATGGTGGCGCAGCTGCACTTGGCGCTGATCATGGCCATCGACGCGCGCCTGCTGGTGCTCGACGAGCCGACGCTCGGCCTCGACCTGCTCTACCGCAAGGAATTCTACGACACCCTGCTCAACGACTATTTCGACAAGACCCGCACGATCCTGGTCACCACCCACCAGGTCGAAGAGATCCAGCACATCCTCACGGACCTGGCCTTCATCGACGACGGCAAGATCGTGCTGCAGTCGTCGATGGAGGACTTCGAGGCGCGCTACGCCGAGGTGATGGTGCTGCCGGAAAAGGTCGCCGCGGCCCAGGCGCTGAAGCCTATCCACGAGCGCCAAGTGTTCGGCCGCTCGATCCTGCTGTTCGACAACGCCGACCGCGCCGCCCTGGCCCGGCTGGGCGAGGTGCGGACCCCCAGCATCGCCGACCTGTTCGTCGCGGTGATCGGCGCGCGCCATGCTCGCGGCCAGAGGAGCGCCGCATGACCAACCCATCCGACGCCATGCCGGACAACGTTGACGGTCCCTTGGCCAAGCGGCAGCGGGCGCGCGGCGCGACCCGGCCCATCTACTGGTCGGTGCGCCGGGAACTGTGGGAGAATCAGGCGCTCTATGTGGCGCCGCTGGCGGTGGCTGGCCTGGTTCTGACCGCCTTCTTCTTCGGCTCGTTCCACCTGGCGCGCGAGGTGCTCGGGGCGGTCATGCCCAGGCAGACCAGCGGGCTGAACCTGCCTTATGCGGCCGCGGCGGGCGCCACCTACGTGATCTCCCTTTTGGTGGCGGTCTTCTATTGCCTGGGCGCCTTGCACGGCGAGCGGCGCGATCGAAGCCTGCTGTTCTGGAAGTCGCTACCCGTTTCCGACGTGGTGACCGTGCTTTCCAAAGCCGCCGTGCCGCTGGTTGTCCAACCGGCGATAGTGCTGGGGGTGGGCCTGGCCACGCAGCTGATCATCCTGGCCTGGAGCGTCGCGATCCTGGCCCTAAACGGCATCGATCCGGCGCGCCTCTGGGCGCACCTCAACCTGCCGGTGATCTGGGCGATGTTTCCCTACGGCGTGGTGATCAACACCCTGTGGGCCGTGCCGATATTCAGCTGGCTCATCCTGGTCTCGGCCTGGGCCAAGCGGATGCCCTTCGTCTGGGCTATCGGCCTGCCGCTGGGCCTGTGCCTCTTCGAGTTCCTGGCCTTCCACAGCCACCACCTGATGTCGCTGCTGAACGAACGGGTCTTCGGCGGCTTGGCGGAGGCCTTCTCCGTGGGAGGTCAGGGCCAAGTCCCGATCAGCGATCTGTCGCAGATCGATCCCCTGCGGTTTTTCGCCAATCCCGGGCTGTGGACGGGCCTCCTCTTCGGGGCCGCCTGCCTTGCCGCCTGTGTGTGGGTCCGCCGCCGCGCGAACCCGATCTGATCCGGGGCCGGAAGGGAGCCGTCGCCATGTCGCATCTGCAGATCAGTCCCGACGCCCCGCTCCTGGTCCGCGATGCGGCCACGGCTCTCCTCGCTTTGCACATCAGCGCGGGCGCGACCGGCATCGTCTCCGGGTTCGCGGCCGTCGCCTTCCGGAAGGGCGGCAGGAGCCATCAGTTGGCCGGAACCGTCTTCTTCGTCTCCATGCTGACCATGTCGGCGATCGGGGCAGGCGTCTCGCCCATGCTCTCGGACCGGATTTCGTCGGCCATGGGAATGCTCACCTTCTACATGGTGGCGACCGGCTGGATGACCGTGCAGCGCCGGACCGGCCGCGTCGGCCGCTTCGAGGTCGGCGCCTTGGCCGCGGTCCTCGGCGTCGGAGCCTACCTGCTGGTGCTCGGCCGCATCGGCCAGGCCACCCCGCGCGGCCTCGTCGATGGGACCCAGCCCTATATGCTCGGCTACGTTTTCGGCGGCCTGGCGCTGTTGGCCGCCAGCCTCGACCTGCGGGTGATCCGCCGCGGCGGTGTCACCGGCGCCGCGCGCCTCGCGCGGCACCTGTGGCGCATGTGTTTCGCGCTGTTCGTGGCCTCCGGCTCGCTGTTCCTCGGCCAGCCGCAGGTGTTTCCCGCGCCGCTGCGCAACTCGCCCCTGCTGATCGGCCTGGCTGTGGCGCCGCTGGCCTTCCTGATCTTCTGGATGATCCGGGTGCGCCTGAAGCGCCTGTCCCTGCCGCGTGAGCTCAGCCTTCCCCTGCAACCCGCCTCCCTGCAACCCGCCGAGTGATGAGGAGCGTCATCATGTTCCGCCTGACCTGCCTGGCCATCGCCGTCGCCACCATGGCCCCCGTCGCCGCCACCGCCGCCCCGGCGGCCTATCACGCGCCGCGCACCGGGTTCGGGGCGCCCGACCTGCAGGGCATCTGGAACAACACGGCGCTGACCTTCCTGCAACGGCCGCCGATCTTCAAAGCCCTGATGGCCACCGACAAGGAAGAGGCGATGATGGTCGGCATGTTCAAGAAGATGGCGGGCAGCATCATCGACCCGGCGCCGATCGATCCCAAACTGCCCGCCCCCGCGGTGGTTCAAGAGGCGCCGCAGACCGACTACATCGAGATGGAGCTGCGCCTGGCGCGCATCAACGGCCAGCCGCGCTCCTCGTGGATCATCGAGCCGGCGGACGGGCGGCTTCCTTTCACCGATGCGGAGAAGAAGCTGCGCGCGGCCGCGGCCAAGGCGCCGGAACCGTTCGACAACATCGAGGATCGCGACACCCAGGAGCGCTGCCTGACCGCCATCGGCTCGCCCGAGGGCCCGCCGATGATGAACACCGGCTTCAACGGCAACTACCAGATCGTGCAGACCAAGGACTACGTCACCATCCTGGTGGAGATGAACCACGACGTGCGGATCATCCGCATGACCGACCGCGACCACCTGCCGGCCGCGATCACGCCATGGCTGGGCGACTCCGTCGGCTGGTGGGACGGCGACACCCTGGTCGTGGAGACCACCAATCTGGACGTGAAGGGCCACGTCTATTCGCTGGGCGGCGGCTTCCGCTATTCGCCAAAGACCAAGATCACCGAGCGGTTTACGCGCACCTCGAAGGACCAGATCCTCTACGAATTCTCGGTCGACGATCCGATCGTCTTCACCAAGGCCTGGAAGGCCGAGATGCCGATGCGCGCCGCCAAGGGCCCGATGTACGAATATGCCTGCCACGAGGGCAACAAGTCGATGGAAGGCATCCTGCGCGGCGCACGCTACGAGGAAAAGCGCAAATGAACCCGCGTTACGTGCTCGCGCCGCTGGCGGCTCTGC
>JANXXK010000214.1 GCA_025350685.1 Alphaproteobacteria bacterium
GGTGCCTGAGGCGCAAGTTTGCAGCCCTAGAGATTCAGAAAACCCAATTATTTCAACTACGAGATTTTGCCTGTTTGAGCGGAAGGGCCATGAGAGGGCGAAAATCGGCCCTCACCGTCGACTTTTTCAACAGCCTGCTAGCGCCGGCCGGCTCAGACGGGCGCCAGCACCACGAACCGCCTGGCCCGCGCCACCGGCTTCAGCCAGGTCTGGGCGTCCAGCACCCCGCGGCTCTCGGCGACCTCGCGCATGTTCAGGTACAGCACCCGCAGGTCGGTCTGGCCCCCGGCCACCCGCACGCGCCAGCGGTCGAACACCGCGCTCAGCGTCGCCTCGTCGAACGGGTTGCACATGAACACCACCAGCGGCCCCGCCGGCGGCTCATAATCCAGCACATCGCCCAGCACCGGCTCCAGGGCCCGGCACGCCTGGTCCGGGCTGCGATAGGCAGCGCAGTTGCGCACCGCCACGGCGTGCAGTTGCGGCGCGAACTCCACCCCCACAATCCGGGCGAACGGATAGTCCGCGGCCATCAGCATGGCCTTGCCCTTGCCCGACCCGTAGTCGACGAAGGTCCACAGCCCAGGATCGGCGATGTCGAGCGCGCCCAGCGCCTTGCCGATCAGCCCGCCCCAGGTCACCCGGTAGACGCCGTTCCCGCGCGCCACCGCATCGCCCGCCACCCCGGCGTCGCCCAGCGCCGTCTCGGCGGCGGTCTCGACCCCATGGCGGGCATCCCACGCGCGGCTCTTCGGATCCTCCAGCGCCAGCCGGGCGCGGAACATCCACCAGGTCAGTCGGCCCACGCGCGTCTCCCAAGGTCCATGCCCGCCCCGATCCTGGCGGCGCCGCGGCCAAGGGTCCAGCTTGCCGGCTGGCGCGCGAAAACGGGAGGGGCGGGAAGGCCCCCTGCGCGGCTCCGCGGACTCGCCTATATCTCTCCCCATGTCGGACGCTCCCCCTTCGACCGTGAACGCCACCGCCCCCCTGAAGGGCGCGGCGCTGATCAAGGACGAGGTCAGGCGGCTGCCGGACCGGCCGGGCGTCTACCGGATGATGGGCGAGGACGGCGAAGTGCTCTACGTCGGCAAGGCGCGCAGCCTCAAGAAGCGCGTCGTCCAATACGCCCAGGGCCGCTTCCACACCCAGCGCATCGCCCACATGGTCGACCTGACGCGCTCGATGGAGTTCATCACCACCCGCACCGAGACCGACGCCCTGCTGCTCGAGATCAACCTGATCAAGCAGCTGAAGCCGCGCTTCAACGTCCTGCTGCGCGACGACAAGTCGTTCCCCGAGATCGTCATCCGCCGGGAACACCCGGCCGCCCAGCTGCGCAAGCACCGCGGCGCCCACACCATCAAGGGCGACTATTTCGGCCCCTTCGCCAGCGCCCACTCGGTGACCAAGACCCTCAACACCCTGCAGAAGGCCTTCCTGCTGCGCTCCTGCTCCGACAGCGTCTACGAGAGCCGCACGCGCCCCTGCATGCTGCACCAGATCAAGCGCTGCTCGGCGCCCTGCACCGGCCTCATCGCCCTGGACGACTACGCCCAGCTGGTCGAACAGGCCGAGGACTTCCTGCGCGGCAAGTCGCGGCTGGTGATGCAGCGCATGTCGCAGGAGATGCAGGCCGCCTCCGACGAGATGGAGTTCGAATACGCCGCGCGCCTGCGCGACCGCATCCGCGCCCTGGCCTCCGTCGCCCAGGAGACCTCGGTCAACCCCGAGACCCTGGAGGAGGCCGACGTCTTCGCCCTGAATGCCGAGGGCGGCCAGGCCTGCGTGCAGGTGTTCTTCTTCCGCGCCGGCCAGAACTGGGGCAACCGCGCCTATTTCCCGCGTGTGGACAAGTCGGACGAGGACGCCGACATCATGGGCGCCTTCCTGGGCCAGTTCTACGACGACAAGCCGATCCCCAAGCTGATCCTCACCAGCGTGGAGCCCGCGGAGCGCGAGCTGCTGGAAGAAGCCTTCGCCCAGAAGTCCGGCCGCAAGGTGCAGATCGGCAAACCCCAGCGCGGCGAGAAGCGCCAGCTGGTCGACCACGCCCTGACCAACGCCCGCGAGGCGCTGGGGCGCAAGATGGCCGAGAGCTCGGCCCAGACCAAGCTGCTGGCCGGGGTCTGCGAAGCCTTCGGCCTGGAGACCCCGCCCGAGCGGATCGAGGTCTACGACAACAGCCACATCATGGGGACCAACGCGGTCGGCGGCATGATCGTTGCCGGCCCCGACGGCTTCCAGAAATCCCAGTACCGCAAGTTCAACATCAAGGGGACCGACCTCACCCCCGGCGACGACTTCGGGATGATGAAGGAGGTGCTGCGCCGCCGCTTCGGCCGCCTGGTCAAAGAGGAAGAGGAGGCCGCTCTCTCAGGACGCGGCGCCGCCATCCGCCCAGACCTCGTCCTCATCGACGGCGGCATGGGCCAGATCTCCGCGGTCATGGAAGTCATGGCCGACCTCGGCGTCGACGACATCGCCGTCGTCGGGGTCGCCAAGGGGCCCGACCGCGACGCCGGCCTCGAGCGCTTCTTCATCCCCGGCAAGCCCTACTTCATGCTCGAGCCCAAGAGCCCCGTCCTCTTCTACCTCCAGCGCCTGCGCGACGAAGCCCACCGCTTCGCCATCGGCACCCACCGCGCCAAACGCAGCGCCGAGATGAAGAAGAACCCCCTCGACGAGATCGATGGCGTGGGGCCGGGGCGGAAGCGGGCGCTGCTGCATGCGTTCGGGAGCGCGCGGGGGGTCAGCCGGGCCAACATCGACGACCTGCTGAAAGTGGAGGGCGTTAGCCAGCCGCTGGCCGAACGGATCTACGGGTTTTTCAGGAAGGGGTAGGGGGCGGCGCTAGGCGCCAGAAGCCGGAGTTGGGGTTGAGCCGGCAAGACGACGTTCGCTGAACCGACGAGAATCGCGCCAGCTTGCCGTGATGATGACGCTCCGCCCGCCGCTCCCTAGAGCGCGAACAGCCACGGTGCTGGCTGTTATCGTCGTCGTGGCCGCGGGTTGGATGGCGCTGGTGGATCTGCATGATCCCGGCGGGCCCTATGGGGAGAGCGCTGCGGCCTGGGCTCAGGCGATTATGTCTGTTGGCGCTATCCTCGCCGCGGTGGTCATCGACCATGGCGCCAGCCGGCGCGACCGTCAGGATCGTCTCGAGGCGGCGGCCGCGGCGCGCGCCTCACGCATCCAGGTGCTTCAGCTCTGCGCCTTTGTACTGGACAATGCCGCCGAGGCGGCGCGCAAAAGGCCCCTGAAGCGCGGCCAGAGGTTCGAAGGACTCGCCATGGAGGCCATACATTCCGCCCGGCAGACGGTGCGTCACTTTGCAGATCGCGGCAGCGACAGCGACCCCGCGCTTGTCTGGGTTCTCAACCGCGCCGTAACAGAGGTCGACGCGGCCGCCGAAGTCCTCGATGGCCACCGCCTGGCGACGAGCGCCGACCTGACCGACCTCGAACGCGCCGCTCGCGGCCGCGCACAAGCGCTCCGTGAAATCGTGGATGAGTATCACGCCGGGTTCTACGAGGTGTGACGCGGCTCGAGCATGAAGTCGGGCTTCCATCCGCGGTCGCCGCACCGGGCGTCCGGCCCGCCTTGAAGGTCCATGACAAGGCGTTCTTCGCCGCCGGCGACATCGTCGACGGCACGATCAATTTCGGCATCGGCGTCTTCATCTTCTACTACCTGACGGCGGTCTGCGGCCTGTCGGGTACGGTGGCCGGGGCGATCCTGGCGATCTCGACGATCTGCGACGCCGTCCTCGACCCGCTGATCGGCTCGATTTCGGACAACACCCACACGCGCTATGGCCGCCGGCTGCCCTACATGCTGACGGCGGCCTTGCCGATGGCGCTCGCCTTTGCCCTGCTGTTCTCGATCCCGGCGGGCCTGCACGGATGGGCGCTGGCGGCCTACGCTGGCGCAGCCTTGCTGGTCGGGCGGCTCGCCATGTCGTTCTTCGTACTCCCCTATTCGGCGACGAGCGCGGAGCTGAGCACGGACTACACCGAACGATCGGTGATCTTCGCCTACCGCACGTTCTTCAACTGCATCGGCAACATGACCTTGCTGGTGTTCGGTTACTGGGTGTTCATGCGCGGGCAGCAGGGCCTGTTGGACCGCGGCGCCTATGCAGGCTTCGGCTGGACGGTCGCCGCCATGGCGCTCGCCGCCGCCCTCACCTCGACCTTCAGCACCTACACCCAGCGCGAGCGGCTGCGCACGCCGGCCGTCACCCATCGGATCGGCCTGCGGCAGCTTGCGGCCGAGGTCGCCGAGGTGGCGGGCAACCGCTCGTTCCGCAGCCTCTTCCTGTGCTGCCTGCTGTTCTGGGTTTCGCTCGGCATGGTGGCGACCCTGAATATCTACGCCAGCCTCTACTTCTGGCGCCTGCCGCAGAACGTGATCGGAACCTTGCCGCTGGTGAACATCGCCGGCTACGCAGTCGCCGTCCCATTCTCGACCTGGCTGCTGCGCTGGTTCGAGAAGCGTGATGTGGCGATGATCGGCTTTGCGCTGATGAGCGCCATGGCGCTGCTGCCGGCGCCGCTGCGCATCCTGGGCCTCCTGCCCGACGGGCCCGCGCTCTACGCCATCCTCGGCATCGTCGCCTTCTTGGTCGGCTTCGCCGGCACCTGCGGCTTCGTCTCCTGCGGCTCGATGATGAGCGACGCCGTGGACGAGCATGAGCTGCTGTTCGGGGCTCGCCGGGAGGGTCTGTTCTTCGCCGGCCTGTTGTTTTCCGTGAAGGCCGCCGCCGGCCTGGGCGGCTTGTTCGGTGGCGTGGCGCTGGATCTCATCCACTTCCCGCGAAACCTCGCGGCGACCGGAGCGCATATCGTCGTGGCTCCGGATGTGGTGACCAAGCTGGGCATCATGTACGGCCCGGTCCCCGCCGTGCTCGGCATCGCCAGCGCGATCGTGCTGATGGGCTACCGCATCAGTCGCACCGAGCTGGCGCGTATCCAGGCGGAGATCGCCAAGAGCCCATGACCGGCGCGATCTCCTACTGGCACGATAGCCTCGAACCGGGTGACGCCCTGGCGCCACGCGCGCGGCTGCCGGGCCACCGCCAGGCCGATGTCGCCATCGTCGGCGCGGGCTTCGCGGGTCTCTGGACGGCCTACTACCTGTTGAGCGCCGACCCCTCGCTGAAGGTGGTGGTCATCGAGGCTGAGACGGCAGGCTTCGGCGCCTCGGGCCGTAATGGTGGCTGGTGCGTGCCCGAGACCGGGACCGCGCTCGACGTTCTTGACGCGGAAGGCGGCGCGGGGACCGGGGCTGCGATGATGCGCGAGATGTTCCGCGCGGTGGACCACGTCGGCGAGGTCGCCCGGCGCGAGGGCATCGACTGCGGCTACGCCAAGGGCGGCGCCATCTGGTTCGCCTCCGACGCCACGCAGCTGCGGCGCATGCGCGGGCGGCACGCGATGCTGGTGCGCCATGGCCTGGGCGACGCCTACCGCCTGGAGAGCCCCGCCGAGACCACCGCGCGGGTCAACGCGACCGGAATCCACGGGAGCATCTACACGCCGCACTCGGCGGCTTTGCACCCCGCCAGACTGGCGCGCGGGCTGGCGCGCGCGGTCGAGCGCCTGGGCGGGACCATCCACGAGATGACGCCGGCGCTGCGGATCGACGGACGCCTGGTGATGACGGCCCATGGCGTGGTGACCGCCGACGTCGTCGTCCGCGCGACCGAGGCCTACACGCGCAGCCTCGCAGGACATGCGCGCACGCTCGTGCCGCTCGGCAACATCGTGATCGCCACCGAACCGATCCCGGACGACCTGTGGGTCCAGATGGGTCTCACAAACCGTGAACTCTTCGAGGACTCCCCGTCGCTGCTCGCCTACGGCCAGCGCACCGCCGACAACCGCATCGTCTGGGGCGGCCTTGGCGCATCCTACTTCTGGTCGTCGAAGCCCCCGCCCTCGCCGATGCGCGGGCCGAAGGCCGCGGCGCGGCTGCGCGCCCGCCTTGTCGAACGGTTTCCCATACTGAAGGACGTCGCGGTCACTCACGAGTGGGGTGGCGTCATGGGCATGACCCGCGATCTGCGCTCGACGGTGGGGTTCGACCGCACCACCGGCGAAGCCTGGACCACCGGCTTTGGCGGCGCCGGCGTCGCGCCGACCAACACCGCGGGCCGCACACTGGCGGATCTGATTACGGGCGCTGAGAGCGATCTCACGCGTCTGCCTTGGGTCAACCACCGCTGCGCGCCGTGGGAGCCGGAGCCGCTCCGTTGGCTGGGCGTCACCTCGATGCTGACCCGCCTGGCGATCGGCGACAGGCTGGCCCGGTTGCGCTGATCCGACCGCCGTTACGGTGACAGTGCACTTAACTGTTCGGCGCGGCGACGGGCTTGAACGCTGACGCTGACCGTGCGGCGGTTCAGGCGCGATCGGGTCCAAGGCAGGGCTGTCCGGTCCGGCGGCGCCGCCCTCTCCCAACCTCTCCCACGGCGCTTGCGCGCCTGGGAGAGGCGCAGACTGTGGGCGTTACGCCTCCCCCTCCCGGAACCGGTCAATGAGGTGCATGCGCTGGTGGAGGATGGCAGCGATACCGAGGGCGCCGTCGGGCAGGAGCTTCCAGTAGATGACGTGGCGGGCGTACCGGGTGGAAAGGAACGAAAGAATTGGACATCCGAGCGCCTTTGCGGCAACGTGAACAAAAGAAGAACACACATCGGTCTTTCACAAGTGAATTGCGCAAGTCTCCAGACGCGGGCGTGCGCCCGCGCGCGAGGAGTCCTGTTGCCTTCTCCCGTTCGCGCACGGGAAGGCCGTGCAGCTAGGATGACAGGTCCGTCACCTTCTCGCGGCTTGAAGCCGCGGTTGATCGGTCGGGACGGCATGAGCCTGAGGCCCCGTCGAATTTGGGGGGCGCCGTTGCCAGCGCCGCGTTCTTCCCGCATCACGCGGGTTCGTCACGCATCAGCTCAGGGGAAGCGCAATGTTCTCGCACATCATGGTCGGCGCCAACGATCTCGACCGGTCCAAGACATTCTACGACGCCGTGCTCGGCGCACTGGGCGCGCCTCCCGGCTTCGTCGACCGGCACCGGGTGTTCTGGCGGCTGCCCACCGGCACCTTCGGGGTGTCGGTGCCGATCGACGGCAAGCCGGCTTCGATCGGCAACGGCTCGACCATCGGCTTCGCCTGCGACTCGCCCGCCCAGGCCGACGCCTGGCATGCGGCCGGCGTCGCCAACGGCGGAACCGCCATCGAGGATCCGCCCGGCGTGCGCGAAGGCTCCGTCGGCAAGATGTACCTCGCCTACCTGCGCGACCCCGACGGCAACAAGCTCTGCGGCCTGCATCGGATTCCCTGACCCAGGGTCACGCCCTCCCCGAGCTTGCCAACCCGGCCGAACGATAGGCCAAATGCCGGCCAATCATGAGCAGGGGGAGGGCGTATCGTGGCCGCATATCTGAGAGGTGGGCTGACCCGCCGGGGCCTGATGGTCACCGCCGCCGGCGCCGCGGCCGCCAGCCTGGCGCAGCCGGCGTTCGCCGCCGCCCGCAAGCTCGCCCCCAGCGACAAGGTCAATGTCGCGGTGATCGGGGCCGGCGGCCAGGGCGCGGCCAACATGACCAAGCTGGTCGGCCAGAACATCGTCGCCACCTGCGACGTCGACTACGACCACGTCTACCGCTCGCTGCTCAACGAGCACTTCACCCTGGTCCCCGAGCGGGTCCCGCTGAAAGACGCCTACGACAAGGCCGCCCGGTTCAAGGACTACCGGCGGATGTTCGATGCGCAGAAGGACATCGACGCCGTCCTGATCGCCACCCCCGATCACCACCATGCCGTGGCCGCCCGAATGGCCATGGAGCGCGGGATCCACGTCTATGTGCAGAAGCCGCTGACCTATTCGGTCGAGGAGAGCCGCAAGCTGGGCGCCATGGCCGCCGCCGACCCCAAGCTGGTCACCCAGATGGGCTGCCAGGGCCACTCCGGCGACGATGGCCGCAGGGTCATTGAGCTGATCCGCGGCGGCGTCATCGGCCCGGTCAAGGAAGTCCACGTCTGGACCAACCGCCCGGTCTGGCCGCAGGGCATTGCCAGGCCCGCGCCGACGCCGACGCCCAGCGGCCTCGACTGGCCGACGTGGCTCGGCCCGGCCAATGTCGACTGGGGCTACAACGAGAATTACGCCCACTTCAACTGGCGCGGCTGGACACCCTTCGGTTCCGGCGCGCTGGGCGACATGGGCGCCCACCTGATCGACTTCCCGTTCTGGGCGCTGGATCCCGGCCTGCCCACCAAGGTCGAGACCCGCCACTCCCGCTGGGCCGGCAACGCCAGCCTGTGGTCCACGCGCCGCCCGGCCGAGATCACCAGCTTCCCGCTGGCCAGCGTCACCCACTACGAGTTCGGGGCGGCGCCCCATAAGGCAAAGGGGGACGGGCCGATCCACATGACCTGGTACGATGGCGGCATTCTGCCCCCCACGCCCGTGGGCTTCCCCGCCAACCTGAAGATGAGCCCCGACGGCGGCGTGCTGTTCGTGGGGGCCAAGGGCATGCTGATGCACGACACCTACGGCGAAAAACCCGTGCTGATCGGCGAGGGCCTCGACGAGAAGGCCAAGAAAATCCCAGTCTGCCTGCCGCGCATCAAGGGCGGCATGGAGGCGCATGAGATGAACTGGATCCGCGCCATCCGCGGCGAGGAAAAGATCTCCTGCCCGTTCGAGTATGGCACGCGCCTGAACGAGACCATGATCCTCGGCATCGTCGCGCTGAAGGCGGACCAGGCCATCGAATGGGACGGCGCGGCGGGCAAGGTCGCCAACGTCGCCGCCGCCAACCAGTACCTCACCCGCGAGTACCGCAAGGGTTGGGAGCTGTGAGGCGGGCCCTTCTTCGCGGGATATCGGGGCTCGGGGCCGGCCTGCTGGCGCTGATCGCCACCGGCGCGCTGGCTCAGGCCGTGCCGTCGCCCACGCCGGGCGCCAAGCCGCAGGACACCGAGCAATGGACGCCGGTTCCGGCGATCGTCACCCCGGGCGCGACGCCGACTGCGCCGCCGTCCGACGCCATCGTGCTGTTCGACGGCAAGAGCCTGGGCGAGTGGGTCAACACCAGGGATAAACAGCCGGCCGGCTGGACGGTCGCGGGCGGCGTCATCACCGTCGCCAAGGGCGCGGGAAACATCGAGACGCGTCGGGCTTTCAAGAATTACCAGCTGCACCTCGAATGGCGCGTGCCCAAGGACGTCACCGGTTCGGGCCAGGGCCGCGGCAACTCCGGCGTCTTCCTGGCCTCCACCGGCCCCGCCGACGCCGGCTACGAGCTGCAGATCCTCGACAGCTACAAGAACGTGACCTACGCCAACGGCCAGGCCGGCAGCCTCTACAAGCAGCATGCGCCCCTGGTGAACGCGTCGCGTCCGCCCGGCGAGTGGCAGGCCTACGACATCGTCTGGACCGCCCCCACGTTCGGGGCCGACGGCGCGGTCAAATCACCCGCCAAGGTCACCGCCTTCCACAATGGCGTGCTGATCCAGAACGCGGCCGTGCTCACCGGCGAGACCCTCTACATCGGCAAGCCCTACTATCGGCCCTACGACAAGGCGCCCATCAAGCTCCAGGCCCACGGCGACCCCAGTCCCCCCTTGAGCTTCCGCAACATCTGGGTCCGCGAACTGCCTTGAGCGACCCTACGCCCGCGGCCGGAAGTGCAGGAACAGGTTGAGCGTCAGCCGCCCGGTCCGCGGGTCGGGATCGCCGGCGAACCCCGGGGCGATGCTCGCCGAGTGCAGGTTGCGGCTGCGGTAGATCAGCATGCGGTTGAACACCGCCGGATAGTCGGCCGTCCGCTCGAAGATCGCGTTGTCGCCGTTGATGTAGCCCTCAGGCGGTCCCAACGCCTCCAGGTCGGCCTTCAGCGCCGCCTCATAGGCGTCGAACCGCTCTTCGCCGATCGTCTCGTACCCGGTCCGCCGGTGCCGGTAGAAGCCGGTGCCGCCCTGGTCGCGCGGGCTCAGATAGAGCAGCAGCGCCAGGTTCCCCGGATGGGTGGAATCGATGTGCGGCATTCGCTGGCGCAGGCTGAGCGCCGCCGGCGGCGTGGTGACCAGCGAATATTCCCAGCCGCCGCTCTTCACCGCCTGATCGCCCAGGCCGAACGCGGCGCGCAGGGCGGCCTCCAGATAGGCGGCGACGCCCTGCACATAGCTCATCGGAACCGGCGCCCGCACCCCCGGATAGAAGGTCTGCGCCGCCGGGGGAAACGGGGCGAGCGACGCGGCATGGTCGATCAGCGCCTGCGGATTGTCGGCGAAGTTGTCGATCACGATCACCGGCGCGCTCTCGGCACCCACCTGCTCTACGCGCGGCGCGATGCGGCTGTGCGGTCTAAAATCGAGCGTCACCGCCGCCCGCCCTACATCGCCGTACGTAGCGTCAGCAGCTCGGGGAACAGCTTGCGATCCAGCGCCTTGACCAGGTAGCTCACCCCGTCCGACCCGCCGGTCCCGCGCTTGAAGCCGATGATCCGCTCCACGGTCTTCATGTGGGTGAACCGCCACTGCTGCAGGCGGTACTCCAGGTCGACCAGTTTCTCGCCCAGCTCATAGAGGTCCCAGTGGTCGCCGGTGTTGCGATAGACCTTGAGCCAGGCCGCCTCCACCGCCGGGCTGGCCTCGTAAGGCTCGCGCCAGTTCCGCTTCAGCCGCTCGGCCGGAATGGCGAACCCCCGCCGGGCCAGCAGCCGCAGCGCCTGGTCATAGAGGCTGGGCGCTTCCAGGATCGCTTCCAGGTCGCCATGCCGCGCGCTACCTGCCTCGTGCATCGCCAGCATCTTGGCGTCCTTGGCGCCCAGCAGGAATTCCAGTTGCCGGTACTGGAACGACTGGAACCCCGAGCTCGCACCCAGGCTCTCGCGGAAATTGGCGTAGTCGAACGGCGTCATGGTCGCCAGGATCTCCCACGCCTGGATCATGTGCGCCTGGATCCGCGCCACCCGCGAGAGCGTCTTGAACGCCGCGCGCAGATCGTCGGCGGCTACGTCGGCGCAGGCGCTGGCGATCTCATGCACCGACAGCTTCAGCCACAGCTCCGTCGCCTGGTGGATGACGATGAACAACAGCTCGTCGTGCTCGCCGGTGACCGTGGTCTGCGCCGCCAGCAGGGCGTCGAGCTGGAGATAGTCGCCGTAGTCCATCGGGAAGGGGTAGGCCGTGCGGGCGACTTCCACAACGCTTCCGCAGAGCAAATAGAATCCCGCACAACTCTAGCTCCCCGGCGCGACCCGTGAGATGCAGGGCCTGTAGGCTGACAACACCTTGAGGGGAACCGCCCGTGCCGCAAACCTTCCGCGCCTCGCGCGCCGTTACCGCGCTCGCGCTCGTGCTGACCCTCGCCCCCGGCGCGGCGTCCCAATCACAACCGGCGTCGCAGCCAGCTCCATCGTTCCCGCCCGGCCCGGACTATGCCGGCGTCGCCGGCTCGCCCGCCGAGAACGCCCGGATCACCGGGCTCTGCGGCCCCAACCGCAACGCCAAGGACGGCTATCACGTGGCCCCCGCGGTCCCCGGCCAGACCCGCGCGCCGATCGTCTCCTCCGCGCTCTTCGCCGTCGAGACCGTGGCCACGCTGGACCGGTCGATGGCCATCACCTTCCTGCCCAGCGGCCACATGCTGATCCCGCAGCGCGCCGGTGGCATGCGCACGGTCGACCCGAAGACCGGAGCGGTCTCCGAGCCGCTGAAGGGGACGCCCGCCATCCAGCAGTCGGGCCTGAGCGCGGCCTCCAACGTCGCCCTCGACAAGGACTTCGCGAGGAACCGCACCCTCTACTACGGCTACACCGCGCCCTCCGCCGGCCCGATTCCTGGTCAGGGGCCCCAGCCGCTGATGGGTCGCATCGCCAAGGCGAAGCTGTCGGCCGATGAGAAGAGCCTCGAGGCCGTCACCACCATCTATGAGCAGAAGGACCTGGTGCCGCGCCGCATCGTTCTCGCGCGGGATGGCACACTGCTCATCGCCTCGGCCGAGGTCGCCTCCGGCGGGCCCAACCCGCAGTCGTTGCAGAACCCGCGCGGCAAGATCCTGCGCATCGCCACCGACGGCTCGATCCCCAAGGACAACCCGTTCCTGGGCAACAAGGACGCCAACCCGGCCTTCTACGCGCTGGGCTTCCGCGACATCCAGGGCGCGGCGCTGAACCCGGCGACCGGCGAGCTGTGGGTGGCCGAGAACGAGCCCCAGGGCGGCGATGAGCTCAACCGCATCAAGCCTGGCGGCAACTACGGCTTCCCAGTGATCAGCTACGGCCGCGAGAACGGCGGGGGCCTGATCAACGGCGGCAAGACCGTCCAGGCGGGCATGGAACAGCCGGTCTACTACTGGAACCCGTCGATCGCGCCCTCGGGCATGACCTTCTACGACGGCAAGGCCTTCCCGGCCTGGAAGGGCAGCGTGTTCATCGGCACCATGTCCGGCCAGCAGCTGGTCCGCCTGTCGATGAAGGACGGCAAGGTGGTCGGCGAGGAAAAGCTGTTGATGGACCGCTGCAAGCGCACCAAGGACGTCCGCCAGGGCCCCGACGGCCTGATCTATGTGGTCACCGACGAGAAGCCGAGCGAGATCCTGCGCCTCGTTCCGAAGAAGCCGGGAGTGCTCTGATTCCAAATCCGCTCATCCTTCTCCCGCCCCTTCGGGGTGTGGTAGGTTTGAGTTTCCTGCGCTAAGCTCTGCCAGCCAACACGTTCGGAGCCGGTCATGAAGTACGAACTCTCAGGCACGGTCATGCAGACCGTTCAGATCGACCTCAACCCCGGCGAGGCGATCTACAGCCAGACCCACGCGATGGCCTGGATGAACGACGGCATCGCCATGAACACCCACACCGGCGGCGGCCTGTTCCAGGGGCTGAAGCGGGCGATGGGCGGGGGCAGCTTCTTCATCACTGAATACGCCGCCACGCGCGGGCCCGGCCACGTGGCCTTCGCGCCGCGGTTCCCCGGCACGATCATCGCCAAGACGCTGGGCCCCGGCCAGTCGCTGATCTGCCGCAAGGAGACCTTCCTCTGCGCCGAGATGAGTGTGACCCTGGAGATCGCGCTGCAGCAGCGCCTGGGCGCCGGCTTCTTCGCCGGTGAGGGCTTCATCCTGCAGCGGGTGACCGGCCCCGGCACGGTGTTCCTCGACCTCTCCGGCGAGCTGATCGAGAAGGACCTTGGCCCGGGCGAGCGGCTCTTGGTCCACGCCGGCCACATCGGCGTCCAGGAACCCTCGGTCTCCACCGACATCCAGATGATCGGCGGCTTCCGCAACA
>JANXXK010000246.1 GCA_025350685.1 Alphaproteobacteria bacterium
AACGGCGCGGTGCTGGGCTTCAACTATCCCGGCGACCCCTGGTACGCCGACGCCTACGCCATGCTCACCGCCAGGGGCCTGCACCCCGCGGTCGAGCCGACCGCGCGGGCCAGGCGCAGCGTCTTCCACGCGACCTTCGTCAAGGACAAGACAACGACGGTGACGCCGCCGAGCACGATGGGCGAAGCCCTGAAGCCAGCGGAGGCCGCGCCCCCTGCCGCCACTTCTTCCGCCGAGATCGAAAAGCCCAAGAAGCGCAGCCTGTTCCACGTGCCCTCGTTCCACATCCCCTTCACCGGCGACGGCGGCAAGGACAAGGCCGCGGCTCCGGACGTGGTGCCGACCCCGGAGACGCCGAAAGGCTGATCAGCGCCGGCGCAAGATGGCGCGGGTGGCAAATGAGAACAAAAAGTGATCAACTGTGGCGCGTGCGCACTTTCGCGCGCGGCAGACTCGGCTCCATGCTTGCCACATGCTGATCGGTCTCTGGATCCGTGACGTAGTTCTTATCGAGGCCCTGGACCTGTCCATCGGGCCGGGCCTGACCGTGCTCACCGGAGAAACCGGGGCGGGCAAGTCGATCATCCTCGACGCCATGGGCCTGGCGGTGGGCGCCCGCGCCGACGCGGGCCTGGTGCGCCACGGCGCGGCCCAGGCGGCGGCGTCGGCGGTGTTCGCGCCTGCGCCCGACCATCCGGTCTGGGACCTGCTGGAGGAGAAGGGCCTCTCCTACGCCCGCGACGAGGATCTGGTCCTGCGCCGCACGCTGAGCGCCGATGGCCGCAGCCGCGCCTTCGTCAACGACCAGGCGACCGGCGTGGGCGTGCTGAAGGAGGTAGGTGAGGCCCTGCTGGAGGTTCACGGCCAGCACGAGACTGTCGGCCTGTTGGACGCGCGCACCCACCGGCCGATGCTCGACGCCTTCGGCGGGCTGGAGGCCAAGGCGGCCAAGGTCGCCGAAGGCTGGCGTGGCTGGCGCGAAGCCAAGGAGGCTGTGGCGGCCCTACGCGACGAGGTCGCCCGCGCCGCCGCCGAGACCGAGGAACTCACCCTGCGGCTGACCGAACTCGACCGCCTCGACCCGCGCGAGGGCGAGGAAACCGAACTGGCCGAGGAACGCGCCGTCCTGGGCGCCGCGGAAAAGGCGCTGACCGATATCTCCGGCGCGCGCGAGGTGTTCGAGGGGCTCACCGGCCGGGTCGCCGGCGCCGTGCGCGCGCTCGACCGGGCCCGCGAGCGCGCGCTGCTGGCCGGGGCCACTGAGGCCGGAACGGCGGTGAAACGCCTGGCCGAAGCCTCCGCCGCCCTGGACCGCACCTTGATCGAGGCCGCCGAGGCCGAAGCCGCCATCGACGCCGCTGCCGAAGCCTTCGCGTTCGAGCCCGACCGTCTGGAGAAGGCCGAGGAGCGGCTGTTCGACCTGCGCGGATTGGCCCGCAAGCTTCACGTGCCGGTCGAAGACCTCCCCACGCTGCGAGCCCGCTTCGCCGAGCGGCTGCAAGCGGTGGAGGGCTCCGAGGACGCCCTGAAGGCCGCCGAGGCCGCTTTGGCCGCCGCCCGGGCCTTTGATTTCGAGCCCGACCGGCTGGAAAAGACCGAGGAGCGCCTCTTCGCCTTGCGCGCCATGGCCCGCAAGCTGGGGGTCGCGGTGGAACTGCTGCCAGCCCGCCGCACGGATATCGCCGCCAGCCTGGCCGCCATGGAAAACGCTGACGCGGCCTTGGCGCAAGCCGACGCCCGCGCCGCCGCTTCCCGCGCGGCCTACCTCGCCGCCGCCGCCGAGCTTAGCGCCGCGCGAAGGGCCGCCGGCGACAAGCTGGCCAAGGCGGTGATGGGCGAACTCGCGCCGCTGAAACTCGACAAGGCCCGCTTCCAGGTCGCCGTCACGCCCCTGGCTGAGGACAAGGCCGGCCCCACCGGCCTCGACCGCGTGGCCTTCGAGATCGCCACCCTGCCGGGCGCCCCGTTCGCGGACCTGGGCGCCATCGCCTCGGGCGGCGAACTGGCGCGTTTTGCGCTGGCGCTGAAGGCCGCGCTCGCGGGCCGGGGCCCGGGGCCCCAGCCGCTGATGATCTTCGACGAGGTCGACCAGGGGGTGGGCGGCGCGGTTGCCGATGCGGTCGGCCTGCGGCTCAAGCGCCTGGCTGGGGAGGGCCAGGTGCTCGTCGTCACCCACAGCCCCCAGGTCGCCGCCCGCGCCGACGCCCACTGGCGCATCGCCAAGGCCGGGGAGGGTGCGCGCGTCCGCACCCTGGTCGAAGACCTGCCCGCCGCCGACCGCGAGGAAGAGATCGCCCGAATGCTCGCCGGCGCCGAAATCACCGACGCCGCCCGCGCCGCCGCCCGCGCCCTGATCGGGGCATAACTTCCTTTCCCGCGAAGCGGGAGAGGGGGACCGCGCGCCGTAGAGCGCGTGGGGGAGAGGGAAAACCACCGCGTGACGCCAAGACCATCCACCCTTGTCGCCAAACGCGCCCGCGCCTTCCGAAGGGCGCTGACCGAGCCTGAAGTCATGCTCTGGTCGAGGCTAAAGGGGCGCGCGAAGGATCGACCGATTTTCCGCCGACCGTTCGCCTACGAATCGATGATCTTCGACTTCTACTGCCCTGCCGCGAAGCTGGCGGTGGAGATCGACGGCGCGACCCATTGGGACGAGGAGAAGCGTGGCAAAGACGAAGCGCGGGACCATTGGCTCGGCACGCGCGGGATCGCGGTGCTGAGGATCGGGGCGGGGGCCGTCTATCAAAATCTGAGCCAAGTTGCGGACGGCGTGATCCTCCGGGCGATTGCGCGGATCGAGCGTGGCCGATAGGCGGGGCTTAAAGCTGTCCCTCTCCACCGCCCGCTCTTCGGCGGGCGGTCCCCCTCTCCCGCTTCGCGGGAAAGGAAGGTGCAGCGCGGGACTTTCGCGGGGCGGGGAGGGCGGGCTACAGCTTGGGCCATGGCTTTGACCTCCATCCCCGTCGCCGACCTCACCGATGTCCAGGCCGCAGAAGAGCTGGCGTGGCTGGCTGAGGAGATCGCCGGGCATGACATCGCCTATCACCAGCAGGACGCGCCCAGCCTCTCCGACGCCGACTACGACGCGCTGAAGCGGCGCAACCTGGAGATCGAGGCCCGGTTCCCGGCCCTGATCCGCGAGGATTCGCCCTCGCTGCGGGTCGGCGCCGAGCTCTCCGAGCAGTTCCAGCCGGTGGAGCATGGCGTGCCCATGCTCAGCCTGGACAACGCCTTCTCCGACGAGGACGCCGCCGACTTCGACGCCCGCATCCGCCGCTTCCTGCGCGTGGCCGTCGACGAGACCGTCGGCTACACGGCCGAGCCGAAGATCGACGGCCTGTCGTGCTCGATCCGTTACGAGAAGGGCGTCCTGGTCCAGGCCGCCACCCGCGGCGACGGCCGGGTCGGCGAGGACGTCACTGCCAATGTCCGCACCATTGCCGACGTGCCCAAGCGCCTTTCGGGCGCCGGCTGGCCGGACGTCATCGAGGTGCGGGGCGAGGTCTATCTCGGCCACGACGCCTTCGCCGCGCTCAACGCCGCCGCGGTCGAGGCTGGGACCAAGACCTACGCCAACCCGCGCAACGCCGCGGCAGGCTCGCTCCGCCAGATCGACCCGACCGTCACCGCCGCGCGCCCGCTCAGCTTCTTCGCCTACGCCTGGGGCCTGCATTCGCGCCCGATCGCCGAGACCCAGTGGGAGGCCCTGCAGAAGCTCAAGGCCTGGGGCTTCTCTACCACGCCGCAGAGCCAGCGGGTCGAGAACGCGGCGGGGCTGCTCGGCGCCTACGCCGAGATGGAGGTCGCCCGGCCGAAGCTGAGCTTCGACATCGATGGCGTGGTCTACAAGGTCGACCGGCTGGAATGGCAGACGCGGCTGGGCTTCGTCACCCGCACGCCCCGCTGGGCCATCGCGCGCAAGTTCCCCGCCGAGCAGGCCCGCACCCAGCTGGAGGCCATCGACATCCAGGTCGGTCGCACCGGCGCCATTACCCCGGTCGCGCGGTTGCACCCGGTCACCGTCGGCGGCGTGGTGGTCGTCAACGCCACCCTGCACAACGCCGACGAGATCGCGCGCAAGGACATCCGGGTCGGGGACACGGTGATCCTGCAGCGCGCCGGCGATGTGATCCCGCAGATCGTCAGCGTGGTGCTGGACGAGCGGCCCCCTGGGGCGGAGCCCTTTGCCTTCCCGACCCACTGCCCGTGCCCACTGCATACCGAGATCGCCAAGGAGACGACGGCGTCCGGGGCCGAAACCGTGGTGCGCCGTTGCACCGGCGAGTTCGCCTGTCCCTTCCAGAAGCTGGCGCACCTTCGCCACTTCGTCTCCCGCCGCGCCTTCGACATCGAGGGCCTGGGCGAAAAGCAGCTGACCGCCTTCAACGCCCGTGGCTGGATTGACCAGCCGGCCGACATCTTTCGCCTGGCCCGCGACGAGGCGAAGCTGACCGAACTGCTGGAGACAGACGGCTACGGCGAGACCAGTATCGCCAACCTGGTCGCCGGCATCGATGCCCGCCGCGACATCGCGCTCGACCGCTTCATCTATGGCCTGGGCATCCGCCACATCGGCGAAACCACCTCGATCGCTCTGGCCCGCCACTTCGAGACCGCCGAGACCTTCGTCGCCACCGCCAAGGCCGCCGCCGGTCAGACGGCGGGCGCCGCCTTCGCCGAGCTCTCCGACCTCGACGGCTTGGGTCCCACGGCGGTGGAGGCGGTGCTGGCCTTCGCCCGCGACCGCCAGCCGATGCTGATCCCGCAACAGATCTCGCTGGAGGAGCATCTGCGGCTGGCCATCCCCAAGCTCAATTCCAAGGCCCGCGCCGCGCTCGCCGACCGCTACGGTGACTGGGCGGGCTTCGAGGCCGCCGCCATCGACGCCGCCGCCGGCACGCCAGGCGAGGCCTTCCAGGAGGTCGCATCGGTGGACGCGGTCGGTGTCGTGGCCGCCCGAATGATCGCCGAGTTCTTCTGCGAGGATCACAACTGCGCCCTGGTCGACGGCCTGCTGGCCGAACTGCGGGTGAAGGCCGCCGAGCGGCCGAAGACCGACACCGCCGTGGCCGGCAAGACCGTGGTGTTCACCGGCGCCCTGGAACGCATGACCCGCGACGAGGCCAAGGCCCAGGCCGAAGCCCTGGGGGCCAAGGTGTCCGGCTCGGTGTCGAAGAAGACCGACCTGCTGGTGGCCGGTCCGGGCGCGGGCTCCAAGCTCGCTGAGGCCGCCAAGCACGGCGTGCAGGTGCTCACAGAAGAGGAATGGCTGGCCCTGATCGGCGCATGAGACGGTCGAAACAGGGCTTGGCGACCGCTGATATCTGGCGCAGTCTTCCGCAAAACATACGGGAGGTTCGAAAAATGGCCTATGCGCAGGGTCGCGTCATCAACGACGCCGACAGCCACATCATGGAGAGCCTGGACTGGCTCCCGTCCTATGCGGACAAGAATATCCGCGACCGGCTGATCTCCATGCGCTTGGAGGCCGGCGGGTCCGGCGCGGCCAAGGCCATCGAAAAGGCGCTGGCCCGCCAGCAGGACGCCGCGGCCACCGCCGAGATCGC
This sequence comes from Alphaproteobacteria bacterium, assembly GCA_025350685.1. Taxonomy (GTDB): domain Bacteria; phylum Pseudomonadota; class Alphaproteobacteria; order Caulobacterales; family Caulobacteraceae; genus Phenylobacterium. The sequence continues at coordinate 5,568 of JANXXK010000246.1, forward strand.
CGTCAATGTCGTCGAGGGGCCGAAGGGCTGGGCGGCCTATGGCGCCATGAACCCCGGCGAGCGCACCAAGGCGCTGGATGACCTGGGCTTTTCGCGGCAGCTGGTGTTCACCACCTTCGCCGGCTCGCAGTTCATGCCGTCGCAGGACATGGATGTGAAGTACGGCGGCTCGCGCGCGCTCAACCGCGGCATGGCCGAATTCTGCGCCGGCGATAAGCGGCTGATCGGCGTCGGCGTCGTGCCGCTGGACGACCCCGAGCGCGCGCTGACCGAGGTCGACGCGGCGATCAAGACCGGCTGCGGCGCCATCTGGATGCCCGCCGCCCCAGCCGGCGAACGCTCGCCTGGCCACCCCGACCTCGATCCGGTCTGGCGGCGGCTGTCGGAGGCCGGCGTGCCGTTCATGCTGCACGTGGGCGCCGCGTCCCCGTCGCTGCCGCCAGCCTATCACAAGAACGGCCATCCCCGGCCGAAGGACTGGCTGGGGGGCGGCGAGAACCTGCGCGCCAAGGACTACTTCGCCCTGGCCTTCGCGCCGCAGAACTTCCTCTGCTCGCTGGCGCTGGACGGCGTCTTCGACCGCTTCCCGAGCCTGCGCGGCGGCGTCATTGAGCTGGGCGCCGGCTGGGTGCCGGACATGCTGCGGCGCATGGACGGCGCCTGGAAGGGCTGGCGCAAGACCGACCCGGTGATCGCGGGGCTCTCCATGCCGCCCTCGGAGTTCATCCGCCGGGCGGTGCGCTTCACCCCCTTCGCCACCGAGAACGCCGGGACGATCATCCGCGAGGGCGGTGAGGAACTCTTCCTGTTCTCCTCGGACTTCCCGCACCCCGAAGGCACCCGGAACCCGATCCAGCGCTTCGAGAGCTCCTTCGAGGGTTTCAGCGAAGAGACCAAGGACCGGTTCTATCGCAAGAACTTCGAGGACATGTTCGTCGCTGCCTAGGGGAGTAGCGGCGCACGGTCCGAGCCTTCACACTGGCGTCACCCGCCCGTGCTGGAGACGCCTGCATGATCGCCGCCCTTTTCGCCGCCGCCGCGCTGATGGTCCCGCCCGCCTGCGACCTGGAGCACCCCTCAGGCAAGGCCGGCTGCACGCGCGCGGCGGTGGACCGCCTGAAGATGAACGACCTGCAGGCCGTCGGTAGCCACAACAGCTACAAGGAAGCCATCGCGCCGGCCGAGATGGCCACCCTGCGCGCCCGCAACCCAAAGGCGGCCGACACCCTCGACTACAGTCACCCGTCGCTCACCGAGCAGCTCAACGACGGCGCGCGCCAGCTGGAGCTGGACTACGTCTACGACCCCGAAGGCGGGCGTTACGCCTCGCCGCTCGGCCGCAAGATGACGCCCAACACCACGCCCTACGACCTGGCCCCCTACGCCAAGCCGGGGATGAAGGTGATCCATGTGCCCGACATCGACTACCGCTCGGTCTGCCCGCTGCTGGTCGACTGCTTCAAGGAAATCCGCGCCTGGTCCAAGGCGCACCCCGACCACGTGCCGATCCTGCTGATCTTCAATCTCAAGCAGGACCAGCTGAAGGTCCCCGGCGCCGTGCCGCTGCTGCCTTTCGACGCCAAGGCCATGGACGCCGCCGACGCCGAGATCCGCTCGGTGTTCAAACCCGGTGAGGTCATCACGCCCGACGCGGTGCGGGGCAGGCACAAGACCCTGCGCGAGGCTGTCCTGGCCGGCCGCTGGCCGACGCTGAAGCAGGCGCGCGGCAAATTCATGCTGGCGGTGGACGAGGGCCCTGACGTGGTCGCCGTCTATCGCGGGAACCGCAAGAACCTGGAGGGGCGGATGATGTTCATCAACAGCCCCAGCGAGGACGCCTCGGACGCCGCCTATTTCACCCTCAATGAGGCTGTCGAGCTGCAGGCCCGCATCCAAGCCGATGTGAAGGCCGGCTTCATCGTGCGCACCCGCGCCGACGCCGACACCTGGGAGTCGCGGCGCAACGACCGCGCGCCGCAGGCCGCCGCCTTCGCTTCGGGCGCCCAGTACGTCTCGACGGACTACATGCACCCCGACACGCGGTTCTCGACCTACGAGGCGCACCTGCCGGGCGGCGGCTTGGCGCGGCCCAATCCGGTTCGCGCCCGGCCTTAGCCGCGGCGCTGGCGCGCTGGGGCGGACTCGCGCGATGCTCCTGGTCCCGACGGAGCCCTCGCCGATGGCGGATTTCGCCCGCAAGCCGATAAGATGGATGCCAGCCCTGATGGTCGCCCGGCCCAGGCTGTTCATCGCCAGCGCTATCGGCCTGGCGGTGGGCTTCGGCTGCATGGCCTTCCCGGACCTGAGCGTCTCGACGCGGCTGATCCTCGGCTGGGACGCGCTCACTTTCAGCTTCCTGGGCTCGATGCTGATCAGCATGCTGAGCCACAGCCCCACCGAGATCCGCGCCCGCGCCGCCCTCGACGACGAAGCCAAGGGGGTGATCCTGGCCCTGGTGCTGATCGCCTCGGCCGCCAGCGTCTGGGCGATCAGCGTCGAACTTTCGCTGGCCAAGGACGCTCATGGGGCGGTGAAGATCGCCCACGTGGTGCTGGCCTTCGTCAGCGTGGTGGCGTCCTGGCTGATGGTGCAGATGATCTTCGCCCTGCACTACGCCCACGAATACTACGGCGTCGACGAGGACGACGGCGCGCGCGACGCCGGAGGTCTGGATTTCAAGGGGACCAAGGAGCCCGACTACTGGGACTTCCTACATTTCGCGATTGTCATCGGGGTGGCGTGCGCCACCGCCGACGTCGATTTCACGTCGAAGGGGCTGCGCCAGCTCGGCACGGTGCACAGCCTGGCCGCGTTCGCCTTCAACACGATCATCGTCGCCCTGACGATCAACCTGACCGCCGGGTTGTTCTGACCGGAGCGCCTCCCCCGCTGGCGGGGGAGGGCCAGGGTTTTTAGCCGTCGACCCGAAGGTTGGTGGCCGAGGTCTTGCCGCTGCGGCGGTCGGCTTCCAGGTCGTAGGCGACCTGTTGGCCTTCGTTGAGACCGCGCAGACCCGCCTGCTCGACCGCCGAGATGTGCACGAACACATCCTGGCCGCCGTCGTTGGGCTGGATGAAGCCGAAACCCTTGGTCGGGTTGAACCACTTCACGGTGCCGGAGCCCGCGCCCGCGGGATCGCCCGCCTGACGTCCGCCGCCACCCCCGCCACCGCCACCGCCACCGCCACCGCCGAAGCCGCCACCGCCACCGCCGCCGAAGCCGCCGCCGCGAGGACGGTCGAAACCGCCGCCGCCGCCGCCGCCGCTGCGCGGACGGTCGAACCCGCCGCCGCCGCCGCCGCCGCTGCGCGCCGGGGCTTCACCGTGACCGGTGATCACCAGCTGGCCCGCCGACAGCTTGCCGGACCGTCGGTCCTGCTCAAGCTCGAAGGAGCAGATATCGCCTTCGTTCAGGCCGCGGAGACCGGCCTGCTCGACTGCTGAAATGTGGACGAAGACGTCACTTCCGCCGTCGTCCGGTTGGATGAAGCCAAATCCCTTGGCCGTATTGAACCACTTGACCGTGCCGCTCGACATTCGCCTGACCTAACCAGAGAGTCTCGCGCCGCAGGAAACGGCGCCCGGCCACCGAGTTTGGCGATCCGTGCAGACTATGTAGCGGGCGAAATGCCGGTAGGCCAGCCGCGCCGTGACAGAAGTCGGCAATCGGCCTATTGGAGCGGCCCTTCATTTCCCTCCCGCAAGGCGGCGGAACCCTCGTGAAAAGCATCTGCGTCTATTGCGGATCGTCCATCGGGAACGATCCGAAATTCCTCGAAGAAGCGGTTTCCGCCGGGACCCTGATCGCCCAACAAGGGCTCACCCTGGTCTACGGCGGCGGCAAGGTCGGGCTGATGGGCGCGGTCGCCGATGCGGCTCTGGCGGCGGGCGGCCAGGTGACCGGGGTGATGCCGGCTGACCTCGTGAAACAGGAAATAGGCCATAAAGGTTTGACGGAATTGAAGATCGTCAGTTCCATGCACGAGCGGAAATGGGCCATGGCCGAGCTGGCTGACGGCTTCCTCTGCCTGCCGGGCGGGCCGGGGACCTATGAGGAGATCTTCGAGCAGTGGACCTGGGCGCTGCTCGGCTTCCACGCCAAGCCCTGCGGCTTCGTCAATGTCTCGGGCTACTACGACATCTTCCAGAAGCTCACCCAGCAGGCCGCCGACTCCGGCTTCCTGGCCCAGCAGTATGTGGACATGCTGGTCTACGGCGGGTCGACGGCTGAGGTGATCGAGGCCTTCCGCGCCTACGTCCCGCCGCCGCCCAAGTGGGGTGTGGCGCCCGTTGAGCAGCGCTACTAGGCCTTCGGTGCGGCGTGGTGGTTCCAGGCCCCTCGTGGGACGCTGACCAGCAGCACCGTCATGTGGCCGCTGCGCCCAAGCTCCCTGTATACGATCGAGACCGGCACAGGCGCGGGCGGGATCGGCGGCTGGGCCGCCCAGGCCGCGACGGCGGCGCAAAGCACGCCTGAGGCGATCAGGATCGGGCCGGTGAGGCCACTGTGCTGGCGCGGCCCCTTCAGCAACCGCACGCGGACCTCCAGCGGATGCTGCCCGCGCGCCGGCCAATAGCACCCGAAGGGCAGGGGCGTGGCGGCCAGCTGGGTCTTCAGCAGGGTCTTGGCGTAGAGCGCGCGAGAGCGCGGATAGCGCCGGGTCACCGCGGCGTCGCAGGCGAATTCCTGGTCGAGCCGCATGAAGTGCGCCGCCACGTGCACCAGAGGGTTGAACCAGGCCAGGCACTGGAAGGCGGCAGCCAGCGCCCCGGCGCGGGGGTCGCGGCGGGCAACATGCTCGCGCTCGTGGGCGCGGACCAGCTCGCGCTCCTCGGCGGTGTAGCGGCCGTCGTCCGGCGGCATCAGGATGCGGGGCGCGATCACCCCGACCACCGAGGGCCCGGCGCGGCCGGCGCGGGCCTCGGCGATGAACCGAGCCTGGGCGCGCCACAGCAGGGCGCCGGCGGCCAGCAGGCCGAGCACCCAGGCGACGGCGATCCAGGTCGGCGAGGCCCCGAAGGCGGCCACGCTGAGGCTGTTGTGCACCGCCCCGGGCGCGATCCGCGGAATCAGGGTGGCGGCGGCCGCCAGCACCGGGGCCATCCACAGCCTGTAGGCGACCTCCGGCCCGAAGGCGCGGCGCGCCGGGATGCGCAGGGCCAGCACCACCAGTATGGCTGCCCCGCCAGCCAGGTTGGCGCGGATCAGGATGTTGAGGATCTCACTGGTCATCGGCGTCGAGCTCCGCGATGAGCCGCTTCAGCCGGGCGACTTCTTCGGGAGACAGCGCCCGGTGCTTGGCGTAGTGGGCCACCAGCGGGGCGATCTCGCCGCCGAACAGCCGGTCGAGCAGGCCCTGGCTCTCGCCGGTGACGTAATCCTCGCGCGACACCACCGGGCGATAGCGGACGCGGCCGCCCTCGCGCTCGGAGGCCAGCGCCTTCTTCTTCAAGAGCCGGTTGATCAGCGTCTTGACCGTCGCCTCGCCCCAGTTCTGGGCGGCGCCCACCGCGCCCACGATCTCATCGGCACCCAGTGGGCCGCGGGTCCACAGGGCATTCATGACGTGGGCTTCAGCGGCGGAGATACGTGACATCTTACACCTGTAGTCGGATGCGAGGCTACATCCGTAGTTTCGCCTGTCAAGCCCAGTGGCCAGCCGCGACGCAAAAAGGGCCCCCGACCGAAGCCGGGGGCCCTGAAGCGTTCAGCATCTTGACCGATGCGGGATCAGTCGTTGTGGTCGTAGTGGATCTGCGCCGAGAGACGGTCCAGGCGGGACGTCAACATGGCCTCCTCGCGTTGGTCGAGGCGACCGTCGCGCATGGCGTAGGCCTCATCGCGGCGGATGGAGTCCAGGGTGCGCGTGGCGCTGCGCGCTTGGTAGCGGGTCAGACGACCGGCCCTACGATCCTGATCGACATGCTGGTAGATCCCAGCGATCCGCCCGTTGATGTCCGTCGTGTGCTGGCGATAGCCGTTGGATCCGTAGGTCACGGTCGACGGCGCCATGGCGATCCAGCGACCGTCGCTGTCGTAGTAGCCCTGGGCGGCGCCGGCTCGCCAACGGCCGTTGGAGTCGTAGTAGCCCGTCTGGGCGTCGGCGATCCAGATGCCGTTGGCATCGCGGTGGCCACCCGCCTCGCCACTGACCCATTGCCCGTCGCGGTCGTAGCGGCCGGTGGTCATGCCGGCGACCCAGCGGCCGTTTTCATAGTGGCCCGGGGCCGTGCCGGCGACCCAGCGGCCGTCGGTCTCGTAATAGCCGTTGGCAGACGACGGGATCCAGTGTCCGTCGGAGTCATAATAGCCCGCGGCCGACGCGGTGGTGTTGGAGGCGATCCAGCGACCGCTACGGTCGTAGTAGCCGTTCGGGGCCCCGTCGATCCAGTTCCCGTCACGGTCGTAGTAACCATTGGCGTCCGAGCGTGCGACGCTGTTGGCGTGCCACTGGCTATTGCTGTCGTAGTAGCCGTAGGCGTGCTGGCAATCCTTGTCGCCCTTGGACAGCTGGTTGCCGACGACCGCGCCGCCGACCCCGCCGACGATCGCGCCGTCGCCCTTGTGGCCGTGACCGGCGACCGCGCTGCCGAGCAGCGCGCCGAGGACGGCGCCGCCGACAGTGCCGACTGCACGGTTGGTGCTGCGTTGTTCGCAGGTTTGCTGCGCCATCGCGAAGGAGGGGATGAGAACCGCCGCGGCGATGCCGACGACGAGCAGTTGCTTGCGCATGATGATAAAGGCTCCTGGCGGGGACTCATGTCCCCTTTGCTAGCCAAACCCCGGTAACCGGAATCGGTTCCAACAATAATTTCGGTTGCGCAGGCACAACCGCGATCAATTCCTGCGGCCTCTAGTCTAGATGGTTTTCAGATGAACAAACGTTCAAGTATCCGGTGGGTTCCGTCTTCGGCCTTTACGCGCCGCGCGGGCGCCGCCTAGCTAGCGCACATAGCTGGCGCCGTTGATGTCGAGCACCGCCCCGGTCATCGACGCCGGCGCCTCGAGCGCCAGATAGGCCACCGCGCTGGCCACCTCGGCGGGCTCGGCGACGCGGCCCAGCGGGATGTCGGCCAGCAGCTTGTCGCCGCCGCGGCTCGACAGATAGTCCTCAGCCATGCCGGTCATGGTGAAGCCGGGACAGACGGCGAAGGCGAGAATGCCTTCCGAGGCGTAGCCGCGCGCGATCGACTTGGTCATGCCGACCATGCCGGCTTTGGACGCCGCATAGTGCCAATGCGCCGGGGAATCGCCGCGGTAGGCCGCGCGGCTGGCCACGTTGACGATCCGGCCGCCTGACTTGCGCTCTCGCCAGTGCAGAACCGCGCGCCGGCAAAGGTCAGCCGAGGCCTGCAGGTTGATCTGCATCGTGCGGCCCCAGGCGGCCTGCCATTCTGCTTCGGCGGCGTCGACGGCGACGGCCTCGAACACGCCAGCGTTGTTCACCAGCACGTCGACCCGACCGTCCAGGGCGGCCAGCGCCGCCGCCCACAGCCGCTCCGCCGCCCCGGCCTCAGCCAGGTCCGCGCCGATCACCTCCGCGCCGTCCGTCCGGCCGTGGCCGATCACCCGCGCGCCGCGCGCGCTCAGCGCCTGGCCCACCGCCGCGCCGATGCCGCGGGTCGAACCGGTGACCAGGATGTGGGGGGTATCGGGATTCATCGTCGCTCCGGGCGTCTACGACCCTAGTCCTAGGCCTTACGTCCAGGGATCGCCTAGCCCCCCCAGCGCGCCGGGGCGCCAGGGCCCCGGGCCGCGGCGGACTCGCGCTGCGCGCCCGGGCGACCTATTGCGGCGGCATGGACGAGCTTTCGACCCCGCGGCTGCGGCTGCGCCGCGCCCGCCCCGACGACCTGGCGGCGATGCACGCCGTGCTCAGCCACCCGCAGGCGATGGGCTACTGGTCGACCCCGCCGCACGACGACCTCGAGCAGACCCGCGTCTGGCTGGGCAAGATGATCGCCGCCGACCCGGCTGAGAGCGACGACTTCGTCATCGAGTTCGAGGGCCGGGTGATCGGCAAGGCCGGTTTCCACAGCCTGCCGGACCTCGGCTACATCCTGCATCCCGACGGCTGGGGTCAGGGGATCGCCAGGGAGGCGGTCAGCGCGGTGATCGCCCGCGTCTTCGACCGGTTCCCGCTCGACGAGGTCGTCGCCGACGTCGATCCGCGCAATGAAGCCAGCCTGCGCCTGCTGGCCCGGCTGGGGTTCGTCGAGGTCCGCCGCGCCCAGCGCACCTGGAAAGTTGGCGAGGAATGGTGCGACAGCGTCTACCTCGCCCTCACCCGCGACGCCGCTGGCGCCTGACGCGCCGCGCACAAAGGCTTGGCCGCCTCTACGGCAGGGGCGTAGGACTCCTGGCGACAACCAGACCCATTGGGAGACCCCGAGATGCCCGAAGCCCTGATCATCGACGCCGCCCGCACGCCTCGCGGCATCGGCAAGGTCGGCAAAGGCGCGCTGGCCGAGCACCATCCGCAGCACCTCGGCGCCACGGTCCTGAAGGCGCTGGCCGAGCGCAACGGCCTGAACACCGCCGAAGTCGACGACATCATCTGGGGCACCTCCTCCCAGCGCGGCAAACAGGGCGGGGACCTCGGCCGCATGGCCGCGCTCGACGCCGGCTACGATGTGCGTGCCTCGGGCGTGACCCTCGACCGCTTCTGCGGCTCCGGGATTACGGCGGTGAACCTCGCCGCGGCCCAGATCATGTCGGGCATGGAAGACCTGGTGATCGGCGGCGGCACCGAGATGATGAGTTACACCGCCTCCAGCGCCCCGCCGCGCGACCCCAACGCCGGCCCGATGCTGATGGACGGCGGCAATCTCTCTCTCCGCGCCAAGCATCCGCAAAGCCACCAAGGCGTCTGCGCCGACGCCATCGCCACGATGGAAGGCATCTCCCGCGAGGCGCTGGACGAGCTCGCCTACGTTAGCCAGCAGCGCGCCGACGCGGCCATCAAGGGCGGCCACTTCGACAAGTCCCTGGTGCCGGTCTACCGCGAGGACGGCTCGGTCGCCCTCGACCGCGAGGAGTTCCCACGCCCGCAGACCACCATGGAAGGGCTCACGGCCCTGAAGCCCTCCTTCGAGGCCATGGCCAACGTGCCGCTGGACGACAATGGCACCACGCTGGCGGGCCTGATCAACCAGGTCTATCCGGACCTGAAGATCCAGCACTTCCACCACGCTGGGAACTCCTCTGGCGTGGTTGACGGCGCCGCCGCCGTCCTCTTGGCCTCGCCGGAATACGCCCGTAAGCACGGCCTGAAAGCTCGCGCCCGCGTGGTTGCCATGGCCAACGTCGGCGACAGCCCCACCTTGATGCTCAACGCCCCGGTTCCCGCCGCGATCAAGGTGCTGAAGAAGGCCGGCCTGACGCTCGACGACATCGACCTGTTCGAGATCAACGAGGCCTTCTCGGTGGTCGCCGAGAAGTTCATCCGCGACCTCAAGCTCGACCGGGCCAAGGTCAATGTGAACGGCGGCGCCATGGCGCTCGGCCACCCGATCGGCGCCACCGGATCGATCCTCATCGGCACCATCCTCGACGAGCTTGAGCGCCGCGACCTGAAGCGCGGACTGGTCACCATGTGCGCCGCCGGCGGCATGGCGCCTGCGATCATCATCGAGCGCGTCTAGGCGGGCAGGGGAGGGCGATAGAGCGTGGCCCTCCTCACCTACCTCGCGATCAACGCCGGAGTCGCGGTCGTCCTCTTCCTGACCCTGTGGGCGGCCTGCGTACGTATCCGCGACGTCACCGTGGTCGACGCCTTCTGGGCGTTCGGCATGGTCGTGGTGGCGGTCTCCAGCCTGATCCAGGCGCATGAACCCACGCCCAGGCGGCTGCTGCTCACCGGGCTCTGCGCGCTCTGGGGCTTGCGCCTCGGCGGCTACCTGTTCTGGCGCTGGCGCAGCCACGGCCCGGATCGCCGCTACATCACCATGTTCGCCCGCGCCGAGGCCAAGAACGGCTGGGGCTACGCCGAGGCGGCCATGCGCCTGGTGTTCGCCACCCAGGTCCCGCTCTTGTTCATCGTCTGCCTGCCGGTCCAGCTCGGCCAGTTCGCCGCCGAGCCGCGCGCACTCGGCCCGCTCGCCTGGGTCGGCGCGGCCTTGGCTCTGGTCGGCGTCTTCTTCGAGGCGCTCGGCGACGCCCAGCTCACCCGCCACCGCAAGGACCCGGCCATGGCCGGCAAGGTGCTGCGGACGGGCCTGTGGCGCTACACCCGCCACCCCAACTACTTCGGCGACGCCTGCGTCTGGTGGGGCCTGTGGCTGATCGCCGCCGAGACGCCCATCGGCTTCTGGGCGCTTCCCGGCCCGATCCTGCTCACCTGGACGCTGATCAAGTGGTCCGGCCTGCCCACCGTCGAGCGCCGCCTGCAGAAGACCCGGCCCGACTACGCCCAGTACATCGCCACCACCTCCGGCTTCATCCCCTGGCCGCCCAAGCGCGCCTGAGCTAGCCTCGCGCCATGAAGATCGAGCGCCTTCCCTCGCTGGCGACGACCCTGCAGCCCAGCAACCATCCCTACCTCAACGGCGCCTGGGCGCCGCTCACCGAGGAGATCGACGCCACCGACCTGGAGGTCGTGGAAGGCGCCATCCCCACCGACCTCGACGGCGTCTACATCCGCAATACCGAGAACCAGATCCACCAGCCTCTCGGCCGCTTCCATCCCTTCGACGGCGACGGGATGCTGCACCAGATCGACTTCCAGGGCGGCCGGGCGAACTACCGCAACCGATTCGTCCGCACCCGCGGCCTGGTCGCCGAGCAGGAGGCGGGCGGCTCGCTCTGGGGCGGGCTGATGGACCCGCCGGGCACCTCGCTGCGCCCCGGCTTCGGCGCCCACGGGGGCCTGAAGGACACCGCCTCCACCGACGTCGTCGTTCACGCCGGCCGCGCCATCGCTACCTTCTACCAATGCGGCGAAGCCTATGCGCTCGACCCGCAGACCCTCGAGCCGCTGGGCGTCTCGCCCTGGGCCCCGCTGGACGGGGTTTCCGCCCACACCAAGGTCGACGAGGCCACCGGCGAGCTGCTGTTCTTCAACTATTCGAAGACCGCCCCCTTCATGCACTACGGCGTCGTCGATCGGACGGGCAAGACCACCACCTACACCCCCGTGCCACTGCCCGGCCCGCGCCTGCCGCACGACATGGCGTTTTCGCAGAACTACTCGATCCTCAACGACCTGCCGCTGTTCTGGGACCAGGCCCTGCTGGAGCGCGGCGTCCATGCCGCGCGCCTGCACGAAGGTATCCCCTCCCGCTTCGCCGTCATTCCGCGCCATGGGACGGCCGCCGACATCCGCTGGTTCGAGGCCGCCCCCTGTTACGTCCTGCACTGGCTGAACGCCTATGAGGACGGCGACGAGCTGATCCTCGACGGCTACTTCCAGGACGAGCCGATGCCCCAGCCCCTGGCCGACGCGCCCAAGGGCTACAGCCACATGATGGCCTACCTGGATGAGCACAGCTTCAAGTCGAAGCTGCATCGCTGGCGCTTCAACCTCGCCGACGGGACGACGCGTGAGGAACGCCTCGACGACCGCATCCTGGAGTTCGGCACCTTCAACCAGCGTTACGCCGGCAAGCCCTACCGCTACGCCTATTCGACAACGACCAAACCCGGCTGGTTCCTGTTCAACGGCTTCGTCAAACACGACCTGGTGGCGGGCACGTCCCAGGCGCTGCGCCTGCCCGAAGGCTGCTATGCCTCCGAAGCCCCGTTCTGCCCGCGCATCGACGCGAAGGACGAAGACGACGGTTACCTCGTCACCTTCACCATAGACGAGACCACGGGCCGGTCCGAATGCCTGCTCATCGACGCCAAGCGCTTCGAGGCCGGTCCCGTCTGCCGCATCGCCCTGCCGCACAAGATCTGCAGCGGCACCCACGCGGTCTGGGCCGACCGCCGGTTCATCCGCGATGGCGCCCTGGCCTAAAGCGCGCCGTCGCCGCGCAGGACCTGGCGCAGGAAGGCGCGCGTCCGGTCTTCTCGCGGGTTCGAGAAGAATGCCTCCGGCGGCGCGTCCTCGACGATCTTGCCGCGGTCCATGAAGATCACCCGGGTGGCGAACTCGCGCGCGAAGCCCATCTCGTGGGTCACCACCACCATGGTCATGCCGTCGGCCGCCAGCCGCACCATGGTGTCCAGCACCTCCTTGACCATCTCCGGGTCCAGCGCCGAGGTCGGTTCGTCGAGCAGCATCATCTGCGGCTCCATGGCCACGGCGCGGGCGATGGCCACCCGCTGCTGCTGGCCGCCGGAGAGCTGGGCCGGGTACTTGGCCGCCTGCTCGGGGATGCGCACGTGCTCAAGGTAGCGCATGGCCTGGGCGTCGGCCGCCGCGCGGGAAAGGCCGCGCACCAGGCGAAGCGGCAGGGCGCAGTTCTCAAGCACGGTCAGGTGCGGGAAGAGGTTGAACGACTGAAACACCATGCCCACCCGCCGGCGGATCGCTTCCACGCTCGCCGGCTCCCGGGTCAAGGTGATCCCGCCCACCCGTATCTCGCCCGACTGGAAACCCTCCAGCGCATTGACCGTGCGGATAAGGGTCGACTTGCCCGACCCCGAGGGCCCGCAGATCACCAGCCGCTCGCCCTCGGCGATCGTCAGGTCGATGCCGTCCAGCGCCTGGAACTTGCCGTACCACTTGCAGAGGCCGCGGATCTCCAGCGGCGGCGCGGCGGCTTCGGCGGACACCACCTCAACGGACATGGGCCTGCCCGAAATGGCGCTCGATGCGCGCCTGGATCAGCTCCAGCGTCCCCGACAGCACCCAGTAGATCATCGAGGCGGTCAGCATCATCTCGATGTGGCGGAACTCGGTCTGGCCCTCGGTGCGCGCCAGGTACATCAGCTCCCAGACCCCGATCACCGAGACCAGGGATGAGTCCTTCAGCATGGCGATGAACTGGTTGCCGGTGGGCGGGATGATCACCCGCATGGCCTGAGGCAGGATCACCCGGGTCATGATCGCGCGCGGCTTCAGCCCCAGCGCCCGCGCCGCCTCCCACTGGCCGACCGGCACGCTCTCGATGCCGCCTCGGAAGATCTCGGTCATGTAGGCGCCGTAGCAGAGCGACAGCGCCACGATCCCGGCCGGCACCGCGTCGATCACCACCCCCAGCTGCGGCAGGCCCAGGTAGATGATGTAGATTTGCATGAGCAGCGGGATGCCGCGGAAGAACGAGGTGTAGAAGTTGGCGATCCCCATGGCGATGCCGTTGGAGGAGAGTTTGGCGATGGCGCCCGCCAGCGCCAGGACCGAGGCGCAGACGATCGAGATCGCCGAGATGTAGAGGGTGGTGACCAGCCCCCTGGACACCAGCAGCCAGAGCTTTCGCCGGATGAACTCCCAGCTGAGGTCGAAGGAGACGAAGAAGACGATGAGCAGCAGGGCGAGCTCGATCCACACCACATAGACCTGCCAGCGCAGCTTCAGGCCCAGGATCAGATAGACGTTGCCGCCGATCAGCGCGGTCAGGCCGAGCGCCACTGCTGCGTTGGCGCCCGGCCCGCCGAGCGACAGTCCGCCCAGCAGCGGCTGGACCATCGCCCAGTGCGCTGCGTCGGCGCGCAGCAGGGCCACGAAGAGGATCGCCAGCAGGGGCAGGAACACGACCGGGCGCCTGAGCAGCGGCGGATAGTCGATGTTGTCGGCGAAGTGCATGGCCCATCTACAGCCCGCTTTGCGGCGGAAGACGAGGCCTATCGGTCAAGCCGCGCCGCGTTCGCGCCACCAGTCCTGGGCCTGCAGCGACCAGTAGGTTGCCTGCACCGCCGCCCGGCCCGCCGGCCCGCCATTCCAGGCCAGGCCGAAGGGGGCGAACAGGCGGTAGCGGTCGCTCTGGCCCGCGATGGCTTCGGCGATCACCCGCCCGCCGATCGCCGTGGTGTTCAGGCCGTGGCCGCCGAACGCCGTGCAGAACCACAGCCCCTCGCCCAGCGCACCCACCTGCGGCATCAGGTGGCGCGCATAGGCCATCAGCCCCGTCCAGGCGATGTCGACCTTGAGGCCCGCGAGCTGCGGGAAGGTCGAGGTCATGGTCGCGTGAAGCAGGCCGGCGAGGCGGTCGGGCGGGCTGGTCCGGGTGGTGATCTTGCCCCCCCACAGGATCCGCCGGCCCCCGTCGACCACCCGGTAGTAGTCGCCGGCGCGGCGCCGGTCGCCGATCGCCGCCGTCGTGCGGACGGCGGTGGCGATCAGCTCCGGATCGGGCCGGGTCAGCATCACGTAGGTGGCGATCGGCAGGAAGCTGGCGAACATCCGAGCCTGCAGCCGGGCGGTGTAGCCGCCGGTGGTGAACACCACGTCCTTGGCCCGCACCGCGCCCCCAGCCGTCGTCGCCCGCCAGTCCGCTCCGGCCTTGCCGATCCCGGTCACGGCCGCGCCCTCGAACAGGCGGCCGCCCAGCCGCTCGATCTCGGCCGCCAGGCCCCGGCTATAGGCCAGGGGATCGATGTGGAACGCCTGCGGCTGGTAGAGCCCCTGGTGGTAGCGCTCCGAGACCAGAACGCTGCGCACGCGCTCGCGGTCCCAGACCTCCGTCGGATAGTCGAACTCGCGCCCCAGCCAGTCGCGCTGAGCCTGCATCGCCGCGCCCGCCTCGTAGCGCGCCACCGCCAGGTGGCCGTTCACCGGCTGGGCGCCGGTGATCCCCAGCGTCGCGATGTTGTCGGCCACCGCGCGGGCGCCCTCGATGGAGAGCCGGTGCAGGGCCTTGGCCTGGTCCTCGCCCACGGTTCGCGCGATCGTCGCATGGCTCGCCGAATAGCCCGGGCTGACGAAGCCGCCGTTGCGCCCCGAGGCCCCCCAGGCGACGCGCTGCGCCTCGAGCACGGCGACGCGGCGGCCCGCCCGCCCCAGCTCCAGCGCTGTCGTCAGGCCCGCTAGCCCGCCGCCGATCACGCAGACCTCGACCTCGAGCTCTCCCGCGAGCGGCGCCCGCGCCGGCGCCTCGCCAAGCCGCGTGCGGTAGTAGGTTTCCACGTACGACAGAGAAGCCCCCGAACTCAGCTGGTGTAGTCCTTGCCGTACCACCGAATGGCCATGGTCTTCAGCGTTCCGTCGGCCTTCATCGCGGCGATAACCCCCCGGATCCGGGTGGTCCAGGCTGGGTCGCCCTTGTCGGTGACCACCGTCAGCGGTTCGCGAAAGGCGTAGCCGTCCGGCAGGACGCGGATCGGATAGCCGTGGCGGATCGCCCCAAGCGCGGTCTGCTCGGGGGTCAATACCGCGTCCAGCCGGACACCCGGCGGCAGGCGCAGGTCGTCGAACGGCAGCATGGAATTGGCATAGGTGTGCACCGCGCCCGGCCGCACGGAATAGACCACCGGCGGCGCGTTCACGTCGTCGATCGCCAGGCGGCGGCGGATGTAATCCTCAGACGTGGTGCCGGTCTCCACACCGATCTTTTTGCCGTCGAGATCGCCGCGCCTCCTGACGGTGCTCTTGCGGTTCACCACGAAGACGTAGGGGCTGTAATAATAGACCCCCGCGAAATCGACGACGTGGCTGCGCGCCTTGGTCGGCGTCGCCGAGCCCACCATCATGTCCCAGCGCCCGTGCCAGTGGCCGCCAGTCATCAGGCTCCAGTCCGGCGTCTCGAAGCGGATCTTGACGCCGAGCCGGCCGGCGATCTCGCGCGCCACGTCGATGTCGAAGCCCGACAGCGACCCATCGTCGTTGATGTAGCTCTGCGGCATCCACCCGGCGTTGGTGGCGACGATCAGCGCGCCCCGCGCGCGGACCCGCTGGAAGGTGTCGCCCGCCCGCGCCGGCCCGCCGAGCGCCAGCCCAACCACCAGCCCCAGCCCAGCCAACCCCACGGCCCGTCGCCGAACACCTGACGCCTGATCACCCATGCGACGGTTCTACGGCGATTGCGCGGACGGGACCATCGGGGCTCAAAACACCCCCGGATAGGCCCCGCCGTCCATCAGCAGGTTCTGGCCGGTGATGAAGCCCGCGTGGTCGCTGGCCAGGAAGGCGCAGGCCGCGCCGAACTCCGGTGGACGGCCGATGCGCCGCGCGGGATTGGCGGCGGCGACCTGGGCCTTGGCGGCCTCGAGCGTGATCCCCTGGCGCTGGGCGATGGCGGCGAAGTAGCCGGCCAGCCGGTCGGTCTCGAACTGGCCGGGCAGCAGGTTGTTGATGGTGACACCGTCCGCGGCCGCTTCGCGCGCGAGGCTGGCGACCGCCCCGGTGAGCCCCGAGCGGGCTCCAGTCGACAGGCCCAGCATGGGCAGGGGCGCCTTCACCGCCGCCGAGGTGATGTTGAGGATCCGGCCCCAGCCGCGTTTGCGCATGGCCGGGATCGTGGCCCCGGATCAACTGCAGCGGCGCGACCATGTTGGCCTGGACCGCGGCGTGCCACTCGGCCTCGCCCCAGTCCTCGAAGTTGCCGGGCGCCGGGCCGCCGGCGTTGGTCACCAGGATGTCCGGCTCGGGGCAGGCGGCCAGCAGCCGCTCGCGCCCGTCCGCCGTGGTGACGTCGGCGGCGACGGAGACCACCGGCCGTCCGATCCTCGTCGCCAGCGCCTTGGCGGCTTCGTCCAGCGGCCCCGCCGAGCGAGCGTTCAGCGCCACCTCGACCCCGGCCTCGGCGAGCGCCGTGGCGCAGGCCAGCCCCAGCCCCTTGCTCGACCCGCAGACGATGGCGGTGCGGCCGGCGATGCCGAGGTCCAACCCTTTCCCGGTCATCTGAACCGCACCTCGACCGGCGGCAGTCCGCCCAGGGCAAACCGCCAGCTTTCTCCGGCCGCCACGAACCGCGTCGGGACGATGGAGCCGGTGCTCACCCAATCCCCGGGCCTGAGGGCGCGTCCACGCGTGCGCAGGTGCGCCGCCAGCCAGCGCACGGCGTTCATCGGATCGCCCAGCACCTCGTCGCTCACGCCCTCGCCGGCGGGCGCGCCGGTGTTGGTCAGCACGCCGGCCAGGCCCTTGAGCGACGCCAGATCGCCGGCCGCGACCGGCGGGCCCAGCACCAGCCCGGCGTTCCAGCTGTTGTCGGCGACGATCAGGGCGGCGGAGAGCCGGGCGTAGTCGGCGCCGTTGTCCTCCACCAGTTCGAAGGCCGCGCAGACCTGGTCGATCCCATCGCCGTCGGGCCCGATCCGCACGGCGAGTTCGCTCTCCAGGCCAGGATGGACGTAATCGGCCACGCGCGCCTCGCCCGGCGAGCTCATCATCCGAGACCTGAGGACCACCCCGGCGATCGGCTCGTCGACGCCGCACATCTGCTGCATGCGCTCAGTGGTCAGGCCGACCTTGTAGCCGGCCCGCGCCCCGCGGCCGGAGGCGATCAGCCCGGCCACATAGGCGTCCTGCACGGCGTAGGCCAGGGCCACGTCCTGTGGCTCGCCGTCCGTGAAGATGGAGGTGAAGACCTCGCGCGCCGCGTGCCGCCTGAGCAGCTCCGCCGCCAGCGTCTCAGGCGTCGCCGCCACTATGTCCCGCCCGCCTCGGCATGAAGACCATCGAGCCGCGCGCCCGTCCTGGCGATGATGGCGGCGGTTCTCATGGGCGGCTCCCCGGATTTGACCGGCGGCAGGCTCGCGCCCCCGTGCCGTCTTGTCCAGCCGCCTTGTCCGGGCGCGTTTGGCCCTTGCGCTTTACGTCTGTCTTGCCGATGTGCTGGCGCGTTGGGTCATGTTCAGGAGAGGCGCCATGAAGCTCTATTTTTCCCAGACATCGCCCTATGCGCGGAAGGTCCGCCTGGCCGCCGCCCACCTCGGCCTGGCCGACGCCATCGACCTGGTCGCGGTGACCACCACGCCGATCGCCGAGGACAGCTCTGTCGCCGCCGCCAATCCGCTTGGCAAGATCCCGGCCCTGGTGCTGGCCGACGGCACGGTGGTGTTCGACAGCCGGGTGATCGTCGAATACCTCGACGCCCTCGCCGCCAAGGATGGAGCCGGGGGAGGGCTGCTCCCGCCCGCGAGCGACCCCGAGCGCTGGCAGACTCTGCGCCTGCAGGCCATCGCCGACGGCCTGCTCGATGCGGCCCTGCTCAGCCGCTACGAGGTGGCGCTGCGCCCCGGCGAATTCCTATGGCGCGACTGGCTGGCCGGCCAGGGCCGCAAGATCGACCGCGCGCTCTCCGCCCTGGAGGCGGATGTCGCGCGCCTGCAGACCGGCGCGGCGCTGAACGCCATCGCCGCGGCCTGCGCGCTCGGCTACCTCGACTTCCGCTTCCCCGAGCTCGCCTGGCGCAAGTCCCGCCCCAAGCTGGCGGCCTTCTACGACGCCTATGCGCAGCGCCCGGAGATGGCGCTCACCGACCCCACAGCGAGCTGACGTTTCCGCCCTCATCCCGCGGCCCGCGCTGGCGCCAGGGCGCGCCGTGCGGCCGGTCGGACGACCACTCGCTGACCCGCGAATGTGTAACGGGACAATAGTCCGAAAAAGGGATAATGGCACCGGCCGGATGAGCCGCGTTTTGAGCACTGGCTAGGTGCGCCGACGCTTAGTGGTCGAGCGGGACCGGCGTCCGCCTAAAGTCTGGATCCGACGCTTGCAAATTCCGAGGTAGCCTCGCGTCGCCTGCGTGGCGCTACCCCCTTCGTACGAACACGTAGGCGAGGAGTATGTTTGCAATAAACCAGCTCACACCCACGACCCGCGTGTACCAGTCAAAATCCTGAGCAATGTCGAGAGGTTTTGTGTTGAGTGGATGTCGGCCTTTATCGGCATAGGGCTCGCCAAGCCACCTGCAGACGTCTTCAACGACCCTGTGATCATCGTAGAGTGTGTTGTGTCGCCATTGAGCGTTGACCTGGCTCCGCCTGTACTTGAGGTGGCGCCGGAAATTCGGACAGGCGGCTAAGGTAGGTTCGACCTCTTTGAAGGACGGACTTTATGACTGGGAAGCGGAAGCGGTACTCGGCTGATTTTAAGGCCAAGGTGGCGCTGGAGGCGTTGAAGG
>JANXXK010000272.1 GCA_025350685.1 Alphaproteobacteria bacterium
TCCAGATCAGGTCGGAGCGGTCGCCGGGCACAACGCCCGACCAGTCGACGCCTTCCTTCCGGACCGGGAAGCGGCCGTTGTAGACGTAGCCGATGTTGCCCTTCTCGTCGGCGTAGACGTAGTTGATCGAGGGCAGCACGCCGAGCGACAGGGCCGCCTTCCACTGCGCCACGTTCTGCGCCTTGTTCAGCCGATAGTACTGCTCGGGCTGGCGCACCTCATCGAGGCCCGCATAGCGGATGGCATATACCCCGTGGTCGGTGCGCATGGCCGGCCCCTGCGCCGCGCGCAGCACCTCGCGCTCGATCGTGTCGAACCCGCCGTCTGGCCGCTTGACCTTGATGCGGACCGTGCGTTTGGCCAGCGTCTTCCAGGTCCCGTCGAGCCGATATTGATCGGGGTCCGCAGGGTTCATCGACAGCGCATAGACGTCGGCCAAGTCCGGGTTGTTGACCGTGTTGGCCCAACCCAGGTGGGCGTTGTGGCCGTGCAGCATGAACGGCGTGCCGGGGAAGAAGCCGCCGGCCACATGCCAGCCCTGCTGCGTCTCGATCACCGCCTCGTACCAGGCCAGCGGCCCGGTGTAGGGCTGGTGCGAATTGACCAAGAGCCGCGTGGCCCCGTCCGCCGAGCGCGAGGGCGCGACCGCCAGCCCGTTGGAGCCGGTGGGCAGCTTGTCGGCGTCGATCTCGGCCACCTTCCTGGCGGCCGGAGCCATGGTCCGATGGAAGACGCCGTCCAGGCCATAGAAGGTCGGACCGGTGTAGATGAAGCTCGCCGCCAGGTCCTGGCCGGTGACCGGCAGCAGGCCGGGCGCGACCTCCTTCGGATGGCGACGGCCATAGGCGTTCGCGCCCGCCGCATAGGCCTCCAGCACCCGCCGCGCCTGCGGATCGAGGTCGCGGCCGTAGCGCCGGCCGATCGTGCCCCAGACATCCTGCAGCGCCACCAGATAGTCGCTGTCGACGCCGCTCGGACCCTGAAGTTCGGCCAGACGCCCGCGCGCCGTGAACACGCTGAGCTGCAGCGTCGCCATGTCGTCTTCCGACTGGGCGAAGCCGAGCCCATAGGCGGCGTCGGCGTCGGTCTTCGCCAGGATGTGCGGCACGCCCCAGGTGTCGCGGCGGATGCGCACCTCATGATGGGCCGGCTTCGCGCTCGCCGGCCCCGAGGCGAACACCATGAGCGCCGCCAGCCAGCCGCAGCCGCGACGTGTGATCCTCAGCATCATTGGGGCGTTCCTCTTTGCCGAATGATCGCCGAGCGGCGCTGTGGGCGCAATGCGCTAGACTGGAAGCCAGATGACATACTGCCTCGGAATCCTCCTGCCCCAGGGCCTGGTGCTTGCCTCGGACTCCCGCTCCAACGCCGGGGTCGACCAGGTCGTGCGCGTCTCCAAACTGAGCCTCATGCCGCCCGGCAAGGACCGGGTGATTGCCATCCAGTCGGCGGGCAACCTCGCCACCACCCAGGCCGTGGTTACAACCCTGCACGAGGCGTTCGGATCGCCCGACGCCGCCCGCGACCTGGCCCGCGCCAAGACCATGTTCGAGGTGGCCGGCATCGTCGGCACCCAGTTGCGCTCGACGGTTGTCGCAGACGGCAAGTTCGTCGATCCCTATGGCGACCCGACCGGCAGCTTCCTGGTCAGCGGCCAGATCGGCGGCGAGCCGCACAGGCTGTTCCAGGTCTACGCCGCCGGCAACTTCGTCGAGGCCTCGCCGCGCACCCCGTTCCTGCAGATCGGCGAAACCAAGTACGGCAAGCCGATCCTCGACCGGTCGCTGACGCCGCACTGCCCGCTGGACGAGGCGGCCAAGCTCGCCCTCCTCTCCTTCGACGCGACGATCCGCTCGAACCTCTCGGTGGGCCTGCCGATCGACCTGATGGCCTACCGCGCCGACAGCTTCGCCGCGACCGTCATCACCGTCGAGGACGACGACCCCTATTGGACCGAACTGCGCCGCGCCTACAGCACCGGCCTGGCCGCGCTGGTGGAGAGCCTTCCCGATCCGCCGGCGGCCTGGGGCGTCTGACAGCACCGTTCATCGGCAGTTCAACTAACGGCGCGGAAATTCGGCGGCAGTACAGCCTTCAGGAGTTCCGCCATGGCCTCTCGGACCTCACCCTCAAAACCCCTGCCGTCGATCTGGGCGGTGGTCCTTTTCCTCGCAAGCTGCGCCTTCTCCGCCGGCGCCGTCGCGCTGCTGGTCCGGGAAGCGTACCCCTTCTGACCGTCATGGCCGGGGTTGGAGGCCTGCCCCCGTCGGCGCAGACTTGCCTCCCCGCTCGCCGGCTAGACCGGTCTCAAACCAACGCCTCGAACGCGTCCACCAGCCGTTCCAGCTGCTTCATCCCCGCAGCCCAGAAGGCTTTCTCCCTGGGGTTGAGGCCGAAGGGCGCCAAGGCCTCGACGTAGGTCCGCGTGCCGCCGGCGGCCAGCAGGTCTTCATAGAGGGGGGCGAAGGCGGCCGGATCCTCGCGGCGCTTCTCCATCAGGCCGCGGACCAGCAGGTCGCCAAAGGCGTAGGCGTAGACGTAGAACGGCGCGTGCACGAAGTGGCTGACGTAAGCCCAGTAGTGCTCATAGCCGCGGTTCAGCTTCACGGCGGGGCCCAGGCTCTCGCCCATCACCTCCAGCCAGAGCGCGCCGATCTCCTGCGCCGACACCTCGCCGGCAAGCCGCGCCGCGTGGAACCGCGTCTCGAACCGATGGAAGGCGATCTGGCGGACCACGGTGTTGATCCCGTCCTCGATCTGGCCGGCCAGCAGGCCCTTGCGCTCGGCCGCCGACGCGTTGGCCAGCAGGCGTTCGAACACCAGGCCTTCGCCGAAGATCGAGGCGGTCTCGGCCAGCGTCAGCGGGGTGTCGGCCAGCAGGGTGCCGAGCGGCGAGCACAGGGTCTGGTGCACGGCGTGGCCGAGCTCGTGGGCGAGCGTCAGCACGTCGCGGCGTTCGCCCATGTAGTTCATGAACACATAGGGGTGCCGTTCCGCCGTCACCGGATGGGAATAGGCGCCCGACTGCTTGCCGGGCCGTGGCCGCGCGTCGATCCAGGGATGGGTGAAAAAGGTCTGGGCGGTGTCGGCGAATTTCGGCGCCAGCGCGGCGAAGCTCTCCAGCACCATGCCCTTGGCCTGGTCCCAGCTGTAGGTGCGCGGCGCCGCGGTATCCAGCGGCGCATTGCGGTCCCACTGGTCGAGGTAGGGCTGGCCCATCGCCTTGGCCTTCAGCCGATAATAGCGGTGACTGACGCGCTCGTAGCTCTCCACCACGGCCGCCTCCAGCGCGGCCACGGCGTCGGCGTGGACCTCGTTGGCGATGTGCCGCGAGGCCGCAGGGCTGGGATACTTGCGCCAGCGGTCCTCCACCTGCTTTTCGAAGGCCAGCGTGTTGAGGCAAAGCGCGAGCGTCGAGGCGCGCTGCTCCAGCGCCTTGGTCAGCCCCTGAGCCGCCTGTTTGCGCCGCGCCCCGTCAGGGTCGGACAACCGGTTGAGCGTCTCCGAGAGCGTCAGGCTCTCCTTGCCCACCTTGGCCGTCAGCTTGGCCAGCGTCTCGTCGGACAGCCGGCTCCAGTTGGCGACCGCCGGGCTCCGATCGATCAGCATCCGCTCAAGGTCCGGCGAAAGCTCATGCGGCCGCGATAGCCGCACGCGGCGAATCCACGGCCGCCAGCGGGCCGCCGGCGGATGGGCGCGGAACGCGGCCTCGATCTCATTGTCGTCGAGCTGGTTGAGCTCCAGCGTGAAGAACAGGGTCTCCGCGGCGATCTGCGAGGAGGTCGCGCGCAGGTCGGCTTCGAACTTGGCCCAGGCGGGGTCGTCGCGGGCGGTGGACGCCGCCAGGCCCGCATAGGCGCCGACGCCCCACAGGCCGTTAGTCGCCCGCTCATAGAGGCCGATGCCGTTCACCAGCAGCTCGCCCAGCACGCGGGCGTTCGTCCGGCTGGCGAGAAACCGTCCCTCCAGCGCCGCCAGCGCATCGTTGGCCGCCTTGGCCTTGGCCATGTCGGCCTCGATCTTCGCATCGTCGCGGCCGGAATAGAGATCGTCCAATCGCCACTGCGGCAGGGTGTCGGTCTTCAAAGGGGCGTTCATCCGCGAGGTTTAACGCTCAGAGCTTCTGCGTGGCCAGCAGGATCGACGTCTCGGTCGAGGCGATGCCCTCGACCATGCGGATCTGGTCGAGCGCGCGGCTGAACTCCGCCAGGGTCTCCACCTCCAGCTCGGCGATCAGGTCCCAGCGACCGTTGGTGGTGTGGATCTTGTCGACCTCGGGGAAGCCCTTCAGGGCGCGGACCACGGCGGCCGAACGCTCGCCCTCGATGGCGATGGACATGATCGCGCACACCCGGCTCGCCTCAATCTCCGGCCGGGTGCGCACGGTGAAGGCCTGGATGGCGCCGCCAGGGCCCAGCATCTTGGCGATCCGGTTCTGCACCGTGCCCCGACTGACCTTCAGCTTCGCCGCCAGCGAGGCCACGGGCTCGCGAGAGTCGGCCCGCAGCAGGGCGAGCAACCTGCGATCCAGTTCGTCCATATCGTCACTTAAGTCCTACATATCGCCAATCTCAAGCACAAATTGTAGCATCATGCTAGCTATTCGATAGCGAGTTCCCGGCTCATCCTTACGGCGACTACAACGTTGCGAGGACCGGCATGCCCACCTTCCTGATGACTGATCCGGACTGTTTCGACGTCTGCTACCAGATCAATCCGTGGATGCGGCCCGGCGCCTGGAGCGCCGCCAGCCTGCCCGCCGCCAAGGCCGCATCGGCGGCGCTGAAGGGCGCGCTCAAGGCCGCCGGCGGCCGCGTCGAGACCGTCGAGGCTGTCCGCGGCCTGCCCGACCTGGTGTTCCCCGCCAACGCCGCGGTAGTGCTCGACGGCCAGGTGCTGCTCGCCCGCTTCCGCCATCCCGAACGGCAGGGTGAAGAGGCGGTCTTCCGCACCGCCTTCGCCGGACTGCAGCGCCGCGGGATCGTCAGCGGGGTCCATGACCTGCCCGAGGGCGTCTTCCAGGAAGGCGCCGGCGACGCGATCTGGGACGCCGACCGCAGCTTCTTCTGGGTCGGCCACGGGCCCCGTTCCAGCCGCGCCTCGGTCGGCGTTATCGAGCGGACCTTCGGCCGCCAGGTGGTCCCGCTGGAGCTCGCCTCCGAGCGCTTCTACCACCTCGACACCTGCTTCTGCCCGCTGGCCGGCGGCTTCCTGCTCTACTACCCGCCGGCGTTTACGGCCGAGGCCCTGGCGACGATCCGCGCTCTGGTCCCGCCGGAGCTGCGCATCGAGGCCTCCGATCGCGAGGCCGCCGCCTTCTGCGTCAACGCCGTCAACCTTGGCGAGCAGATCATCATGGCCAAGGCCCCGTCCTCGCTGCGCCGCAAGCTGCGCGCCCGCGGCTTCGTCCTGACCGAGATCGACCTCGATCCCTTCATCCTTTCCGGCGGCGCCGCCTATTGCATGACGCTGCGCCTCGACCGGACCAGCGATCCCGCCAGCGCCCTGCTCGCCGCCGAATAGGAGCTTCAGCCATGAACGATATCGCCATCGCCTCCCTGACCGCCGGGCGCCTCACCGACCTGGAAGCCACCTACGGCGCCAAGAACTACAAGCCGCTCGACGTGGTGCTGACCCGCGGCCAAGGCGTCCACGTCTGGGATGTCGACGGCAACCGCTACCTCGACTGCCTGTCGGCCTATTCGGCGGTGAACCAGGGTCACTGCCATCCGAAGATCCTGGCCGCCATGGTCGAGCAGGCGGGCCGGCTCACGCTCACCTCCCGCGCGTTTCGCAACGACCAGCTGGGCCTCTTCTACCAGGAGCTCTGCGCGCTCACCGGCAGCCACAAGGCCCTGCCGATGAACTCCGGCGCTGAGGCCGTCGAGAGCGCCATCAAGGTCGCCCGCAAGTGGGCCTATGAGGTGAAGGGTGTGGCCAAGGACCAGGCCGAGATCGTCGTGGCGTCCGACAACTTCCACGGCCGCACCGTCGCCATCGTCGGCTTCTCCACCGACCCGGCGTCGCGGGCTGGCTTCGGGCCGTTCGCCCCAGGCTTCCGGGTCACGCCCTACGGCGACGCCGAGGCGCTGGAGGCCGCCATCGGCCCCAACACCGCCGCCGTCCTGCTGGAGCCGATCCAGGGCGAGGCGGGCGTGATCATCCCCCCGGCCGGCTACCTGAAGCGGGCGCGCCAGCTCTGCACGGAACACAACGTCCTGTTGATCCTCGACGAGATCCAGACCGGACTTGGCCGCACCGGCAAGCTGCTGGCCGAGGAGCACGAGGGCGTCGAGGCCGACCTCACCCTGATCGGCAAGGCGCTGTCCGGCGGCTTCTACCCGGTCTCCGCCGTGCTCTCGAACAACGAGGCCATGGGGGTGCTGCACCCCGGCGAGCACGGCTCGACCTTCGGCGGTAACCCACTGGCCTGCGCCGTGGCCCGCGCGGCGCTCAAGGTGCTGGTCGAGGAGGACATGATTGGCAACGCCGCGCGGATCGGCGACCGCCTGCAGGCCTCGCTGGCTTCGATCCAGGCGCCCCGCGTCAAGGATGTCCGCGGTCGCGGCCTGATGATCGCCGTCGAACTCCACCCCGACGCCGGCGGCGCGCGACGGGTCTGCGAGGCGCTGCAGAGCCGCGGCCTGCTGGCCAAGGAGACCCACGACCACACCATCCGCATCGCCCCGCCGCTGATCCTCACGGCCGACCAGGCCGACTGGATCGCCGAGCAGTTCGCCGCGGTGCTGGCGTAGCCTCCGGCCTGGCGGCTACTTCGCCGACACCGTCGTCGCGCCCGGCAGCGGGTCGCCCTTGCCCTGGCCGACCAGGAACGCGCGGATGTCCTCTACGTCCTGCGGCTTGAGGAAGCGCGAGAAGCTGACCATGCCGTTGTGAGCCTTGACGCCCTCCATCACCACCGAGTTGAAATCGGCCGTGGTGATGATCAGCGGCGAGCGCTTCAGGTCCGGTAGCCACGAGCCGGTGGCGTTGGCGCCGTGGCAGACCTGGCAGTTGTTGTTGAACACCACATAGCCGTGCTTCGGGTCGCCGTTCACGGTGACCTTGGAGAGGTCGATGGTCGGCTGGGCCGGCAGGACGAAGGGCGGCGCCTTGGCCGTCGCGCCGAGCTTGAAGACCATCAGTCGGCCGGGCAGGCGCGGCCGCGTTGGCATCAGCGAGGGCGCCGAGACCTGGCCGCCGCCGCCGGAGCCGACCATCAGGGCCACATACTGCTCGCCGTTCAGCTCATAGGTCATCGGCGCGGCGATCACCCCGTTCTGCGTCGGGTACTGCCACAGCTGCTTTCCGTTGGTGGCGTCGTAGGCATAGACCTGCCCCTCGGCCGCGCCCTGGAAGACCAGGCCGCCGCCAGTCGACAGCACGCCAGCGTTCCAGAAATAGGGGTGCGGCGCCGACCAGACCTGCTTCTGGTTCACCGGGTCCCAGGCGATCAACCAGCCCTTGACCTGCGCCGCCATGGCCGCGGTCTGGGCGGCGGTCATCGGGGCGGCGTTGGCAAGCAGGTTGACGCCCAGGTTCCAGGCGCCGGGCTTGTATTTGAAGTTCTCCTCGTTCTGGAACGCGAAGGGCATCTGCTGGGCCGGGATGTAGACCAGGCCGGTCTTCGGGCTGAACGACATCGGGTGCCAGTTGTGCGCGCCCAGCGGGGCCGGCATCTGCAGGTCGACGTCCTTGCCGTAGCGCGCGGCCGGGTTCTCGATCGGCCGGCCGGTGGTCATGTCGATCCCGGTCGCCCAGGTCACCGGCACGAAGTTCTTGGCCGACAGCAGCTTCCCGTTGGTCCGGTCGAGCACGTAGAAAAAGCCGTTCTTCGGCGCCTGCATCAGCACCTTGTGCGGCGCGCCGGCCACCGTCAGGTCGGCCAGGATCATCGGCTGCACGGCCGAATAGTCCCAGCTCTCGCCGGGGTTCACCTGGTAGTGCCAGACGTATTCGCCGGTGTCGGCCTTCACGGCGACGATGGACGAGACGAACAGGTTGTCGCCCTTGCCGCCGGAGCGCTCCTTCTGGTTCCAGGGCGTGCCGTTGTCGACGCCGAAGTAGATCATGTCGAGCGCCGGGTCATAGACGATGGCGTCCCACACCGTGCCGCCGCCGCCGACCAGCTTCCAGGCGCCTTCCGGCCAGGTCGCCTGGCCCTTGTCCTTCAGCACCTTGTCGGAGGCCGCGCCGTCGGCCGCGCCGGTGGGATTGGGGATCGTGTAGAAGCGCCAGACCAGCTTGCCGCTGGCCGCGTCATAGGCCGAGACGTAGCCGCGCACGCCGTACTCGGCGCCGGAGTTGCCGATCAGCACCTTGTCCTTCACTACGCGCGGCGCGCCGGTGATGGTGAAGGGCTTGGAGGTGTCGGTGGTCTGCACCTGCCAGACGACCTTGCCGGTGTCGGCGTCGAGCGCGATCAGCCGCCCATCGAGGGCGCCGACGTAGACGCGGCCCTTCCAGATCGCCACGCCGCGATTGACCACGTCGCAGCAGGCGTCGAAGCCCTTGGCGCCGTTGACCTTGGGATCGAAGGACCACCGCGGTTTGCCGGTGGCGGCGTCGAACGCATAGACTTTCGACCAGGCGGTGGTGGTGTAGAGCACACCATCGACCACCAGCGGCGTCGCTTCCTGGCCGCGGTCAGTGTCGAACTGGGCGTACCAGGCCAGGCCCAGCTGGGCGACGTTGGTGGTGTTGACCTTGTCGAGCGGGCTGAACCGCTGCTCGGAATAGCCCTTGCCGTAAGAGACCCACTCGGTGTTGCCGTCGGCCGCCGCGATCCGCGCGCCATCGACATTGCCGATCTGAGCAGGTTTCTGGCAGGCGGCCAGAGTCGCGGCCAAGGCCAGGGCGACCCCAAGCTTCAAGACTGGCCTAAGCTTCAGGATATTCATCAACGCCTCCCAGCAGCCGTGAACCCGGCCTTGGGCGGCACTATGCGCGGAGTTCGGCGACGGGCAAGCCGTCCGCCGCGTCACTCTGTGCGGTCAGCGCTTCTGATTGGTGCTCAGAGACACGGACTCCGGAGGCTTGGCCTTCGGCTGCTTCGGCTTGCGGGTTTCCTTGTTGGACTTCTTCTGACCCTTGGCCATGGGCGTCTCCTGTCGCTGGTCGGGGAAGGCTGAATTCAGCGGGTGCTGCGGCGGTCGTTGATCACACCCTGCCGCGGCGCCGGGGTCGAGGGTCCGGACGAGCGCGAATCGGCGAGGTCGCGGCGGTTGGGCGTCATAGTGCCCTGTTGCTTCTTCATGTCGACGTCCTTGGTCCCAGCGCCGCGGGAGCGCGGCTTGGCGGGCGGTGCGGCAAAGCCAGGGCTCGACCGGCAGGGCGCGTCGTTCGGGTGAGGCCGGCAGTCTAGCACGCAGGCGCGGACGCTCATCGGCATTCTTTCAGCGGCCCGGGCTTTCAGAGGCCCGAGCTTTCAGAGTCGCGAGATCAGCCGCTCGATCTCCTCGGCCACCGCCGCCAGGCCAGCGGGGTCGAGCCCGGACAGCTCCAGCGTCGCCAGCCGGGGCCGCGCGTCCTTGCGGCTGGAGCGGCGGTAGGCCGGGTCGTAGTGCAATTCCATCAGCGCCAGCGCCAGCGCCTCGAAGTCGCCGGCGTCGGCCAGCGCATGCCACGCCTCCAGTCGCTTGCGGCTGGGCGGCGTGGGCAGGCGGCGCATCGCCTCGTCCAGGGCGGCGCGGTCGAGGGTGATATCGTGATAGGCGCGGACCAGGTAGCGGGCGCGCTCCGCCGCCGGAGCCGAGAGCTCGATGCGTGGCGCGTCGGCCATGGCCTGCCACAGGCCCGGCGGGACCATCCGCTCGCCGACCTTGCTGGACTCGGCCTCGACGACCACCGGCCGCGACGCGTCGAGGCTGTTCAGCTCGCCGAGCAGGCGGGACTCGAACATCTTCTGGCTGGGCTGGGCCTGGCCGGCGAGGCCGCCGAAGAGCGAGCCGCGGTGGGCGGCCAGCCCTTCCAGGTCCAGGGTCTGCACGCCGCGCGCCGCCAGCAGGCTCAGCACCTCGGTCTTGCCGGAGCCGGTGTTCCCGCCCAGCAGCACCACCTTCAGCGGCAGGGCCTCGTCATAGAGCCGCGTGGAAACGTGGGCGCGCCAGGTCTTGTAGCCGCCGGCCAGCACGGCCGTGCGCCAGCCCACCTGCGACAGGATGTTGGCCATGGCGTTGGACCGCTGCCCGCCCCGCCAGCAGTAGACCAGCGGCCGGAAGCCGCCCGGCTTGTCGGCCAGCGCGGTCTCCAGATGGTGGGCGACGTTGCGGGCGATAAAGGCCGCGCCCACCCGGCGCGCCAGGAAGCGGCTCTTCTGCACATAGATGGTCCCCACCTCGGCGCGCTCGGCGTTGGTGAGCACCGGCAGGTTCACCGCGCCCGGCGCATGGTCCTCGGCGAACTCTGCCGGGCTGCGGACGTCGATGATCATGTCGAAGGCCGCCAGGCTCTGCGGGTCGGCTTTCTGAAGGATCTCGATGGCGGACACGCGAAGGGCCTTCGGCTTGCTATATGTGAGCCTATGACAGCGACCCCCCTGGAAGCCACCCCAATGCCTGAAGCAAAAGAGGCAAGATTGACCTCGCTGGCCCACGGCGGCGGCTGTGGCTGCAAGCTTGCGCCGGCCGTGCTGCAGTCGATCCTCAAGGGGATGCCGGCGACGGCGGCCTTCTCCGACCTGATGGTCGGGACCGAGAGCTCCGACGACGCCGCGGTCTGGCGCCTGAACGACACCCAGGCCCTGGTGGCGACCACCGACTTCTTCATGCCGGTGGTCGACGACCCCTTCGACTTCGGCCGCATCGCCGCGACCAATGCGCTCAGCGACGTCTACGCCATGGGCGGGACCCCGATCCTGGCCCTGGCCATCGTCGGCATGCCGATCGACAGGCTCAGCCCCGAAACCATCCGCGCCATCCTGCAGGGCGGCGCCTCGGTCTGCGCGGCGGCGGGGATCCCGGTGGCCGGCGGCCATTCCATCGACTCGGTCGAGCCGATCTACGGCCTGGTGGCCCTGGGTCTCGTGCATCCCGACAAGGTGCTGACCAACCGCACGGCCCGGGCCGGCGACGTGCTGATCCTGACCAAGGCGCTGGGCGTCGGCGTGCTGAGCGCGGCGTTCAAGCAGGAGAAGCTGGACGCGGCCGGCTATGCGGCCCTGATCGCGTCCACCACCCAGCTGAACGCCGTGGGCCGCGAACTTGGCGACATCGCCGGCGTCCACGCGGTCACCGATGTCACCGGCTTCGGCCTGCTGGGCCACACGCTGGAGATCTGCCGCGGCGCCGGCCTCGGTGCGGAGATCGGCGCCCAGCCGCCGTTGCTGCCCGGCGTCGAGGCCCTGGCGAAGGGCGGCATCCGCACCGGCGCCTCCACCCGCAACTGGGCCAGCTATGGCGAGGTCGTGCGCCTGCCCGCCGAGCTGCCGGACTGGCGGCGCGATCTGCTCACCGATCCGCAGACCAGCGGCGGCCTGCTGATCGCCGTGGCCCCGGAGGCGGCTGACGCGGTCTTGGCCCTGGTGAGTGAGCGCGGCTTCGCACAGGCCGCGGTCGTGGGCCGCCTGCGCGAGGGCCCGGCGGGAATCGTGGTGAGTTAGCTGTTCCGAATTTTGATCGTCATCGCCCGGCTTGTCCGGGCGACCCATGATCACCTGATGACACAGGAATGGGCCCGGTGGCGCCGACGCGAACCTTCAGCCGCGGAGATCATGGGTGGCCCGGACAAGCCGGGCCATGACTGTCGAAGAATGAGAATTAGGGCTTGAGGCCCAGCGTGCGGCCCGGCGCGCCGGCCGCGTCGAAATAGGTCTCGCCGCCGGCTTCCTGGGCATTGAGCACCGTCGTGAAACCGTTGGCGGCCGGCTCGGAGCGCAGGACGATCTCGTGGGCGTCCGGCGCAGCGCCGCCACCGGCCAGGGCCTCGGCCATCACCCGGCCCCGGGCGTGGCCGTTGGACGAAAGCTCCAGGCCCAGGATTTGCGCGAGCGTGTTGGCCCAGTCGGCGTTGCTGACCGGCGCCGGATCGCGGAAGCCTCTTTTGAAGTCCGGGCCGATGGCGGCCATGAAGTTGTGGGTGTCGGCCCGGCTGAACGCCCCGTGGATGCCCTGGCCGTGCTGCTGGCTCGAGTCGGCGACCTCGACC
This sequence comes from Alphaproteobacteria bacterium, assembly GCA_025350685.1. Lineage (GTDB taxonomy): Bacteria > Pseudomonadota > Alphaproteobacteria > Caulobacterales > Caulobacteraceae > Phenylobacterium. The sequence goes on from JANXXK010000272.1 coordinate 12,145, forward strand.
CCGCAGATCTCCGGATCGGCGCAGCCGGTCGAGAAGCTCCTGAAGGTCACCACGATGGAGGGTTGCGGGGTGCGCGCCGAGCCGATCAGCCCGATCCTGCTCATCGGCAGGGCGCCGGGGATCGCCCCCAGGGCGTCGTTGACGAATACCCCGCCAGTGTAGTCCTCACCAGTCAGGAAGGCGACGATCCGCGGGGCCAGCGCCGCGGCGTCAGGGCCCGGCAGGTAGAGCAGGGCCGAGCCGCCGTTGGGCGCATAGACCACGCTCGGGTGGGCTGGGTCGGCGCCCAGGAAGGCGCCGGCCTTCGGATAGAAGCCCTTGGCGGTCTCGACGTCGAAACCGTTGGCGTCCAGCAGCCGCAGGTTCAGCGCCCTGGCCATGTCGATCGCCAGGAAGCCGCGCGGCAGGAAGCCCGGGACCACATCGGGATAGCGGAACTTCACCGCCGAACTGGTCGCGCTCTGCCGCGACATGGTGGAAAAGCCGTGGTCGGCGGTGACCACGATGTCGGTGTCTGCGTCCAGCCCGAGCGCCTTGAGGCTGTCGCGCAAGGCCTGCAAGTCGTTGGAGGCGTTGCGCACCCCGGCTTTGCCGGTCGGGCCGTTGATGCCCGGCTCCAGCGAATTGAGGCTGTCGCCCTGGTCGTGCTGGGTGCCGTCCGGGTCGCGCGACCAGAACACCATCATGAAGGGTTTGCCGGCCGCCTTGAACCTGGGCAGCAGCACATTGGTGGCCACGCCGACGTACCAGTTCTGCTGCTCGACATTGGCCACCTGGACGCCCGGCATGTTGTAGGCGCCGCCCGAGCCGTTCAGCCCGCGGTCAGGAGTCGGGCGCTCTAGCCCCGCGGCCTTGATGGCGACCAGCACGTCGGACGCCATCGGCAGGCCCTCGCCCCGGAAGCCGCTGGAATCGTCGATGACGATGGTGTCGGCGCCGGTCCGCGCGGTGACGTCCTGGATGGCGGTCGGACCGTTCTTGCCCAGGGCGGCGGTCGAATAGCCCTTGGCGCGGGCGGCCTGCAGCAGGGTGGTTTCGCCCAGAAAGTTGCCGCCGTAGCGGCTGTTGAGCAGCCCCAGCATCACATCGTCCTCGACGGCGACCAGCGCGGAGCCGAACGGCGGCGGGAAGCCCTGGCCAACAAAGATGGTGTTGCCGAAGTCGCCGGTGTCGCCCAGCAGGTGGCCGGTGGCGATGGCCGAGGCATTGGGCGTGGTGACGGTCGGATAGAGCGAGTGGCTGTTGGCGAAATCGACGCCCTCAGCCCGCACCGCCGCCAGCGCCGGCGCGGTCTCCGGCGTCACGCTGTGCGCGCGCAGGCCGTCGGCGACGAAGATGATGAGATTGTGCGGGGCGGCCTGGGCGGGGAGGCCAAACAGCAGCGCCGCGAGAAGCGCGCCCGCGCGCCAGGGTTCAAGGATTGCATGGCCGCACCCTGGCCGCGGTTGATGACGTTTCGATTGCAGGCGTCGCGGTTGACGTCGCCAAACCGGAGCCTCGCCGTTAACGCCTGACTCAGGTCTGCGAAACGCGGTCTTTACGCCTGCCCTGTATCAATTCGTGACAACAGGAGCCTTCGTCCTATGAGGCGGCGGCCGGTCTCGGTGGGTGTTTTCATATGGCCAAAACGGTCCTCGTCGTCGATGACGACCCGACACAGCGTCGGCTGATCCAGTCCGTCCTCGAGCGCGAGGGCTTCGCCGTCGCCCACGCCGAGAACGGCGACCGGGCGATCGAGCACCTGGGCTCCGGCGCGGCGACGGACATCGTCCTCCTCGACCTCGTCATGCCCGGGATCTCCGGTCAGGACACTCTGGTGGAGATGCGCGCGCGCGGCTTCAACCATCCGGTGATCGTGGTCACCGCCACCGGCGGCGTCGACACCGTGGTCAAGGCCATGCAGGCCGGCGCCCTGGACTTCTTCATCAAGCCCGCCTCGCCGGAACGGATCATCGTCTCGATCCGCAATGCGCTCTCCATGGGCGCCTTGAAGGGCGAGGTCGACCGGCTGAAGAAGCACGCCACCGGGCGCTCCACCTTCGACGATCTGATCGGCGCATCGCCGCCCATGACCTTGGTCAAGCGGCTGGGCGAGCGGGCGGCGCGCTCCTCGATCCCGATCCTGATCACCGGCGAGAGCGGCGTCGGCAAGGAAGTGATCGCGCGCGCCGTACACGGCTCGTCCGACCGCTCCGGCAAGCCCTTCGTGGCGGTGAACTGCGGCGCGATCCCCGAGAATCTCGTGGAATCCATCCTGTTCGGCCACGAGAAGGGCAGCTTCACCGGCGCCACCGACAAGCACCTGGGCAAGTTCCAGGAGGCCAACGGCGGCACCCTGTTCCTCGACGAAGTCGGCGAACTGCCGCTGGACATCCAGGTCAAGCTGCTGCGCGCCCTGCAGGAGAGCGAGATCGACGCCGTCGGCGGCAAACGCCCGATCCAGGTCGATGTGCGCATCGTCTCGGCCACCAACCGCGACCTCTCCCTCGCCGTGAAGGAAGGCCGCTTCCGCGAGGATCTGTTCTATCGCCTGAACGTCTTTCCGATCGAGGCCCCGGCCCTGCGCGAGCGCAAGGAGGACGTGCCGGCCCTGGTCGACGCCTTCGTCCGCCGCTTCAATGTCGAAGAGGGCAAGACGGTCGTCGGCCCCGCGCCGGAGACCATGGCCTTCCTCACCGCCTTCGAATGGCCGGGCAACGTGCGGCAGCTGGAAAACGCGGTCTACCGCGCGATCGTGCTCGCCGACGCGCCCTATTTGCAGCCGCACGACTTCCCGCAGATTTCCGGCGTCGCCCCGCCCGCCATGGCGGCGGCCCCAATTGCAGGATCGGCCGCGGCCCCGCCGGCCGCCATCGCCGTCGTCGCCCTGCCCGACATGCCCCAGGCTGTGCAGGTGCGCATCCTCGACGAACGCGGCCATCTGCGCACGCTCGAGGAGATCGAGCGCGACCTGATCCAGCTCGCCATCGAGATCTATGCCGGCCACATGAGCGAGGTGGCCCGACGCCTCGGCATCGGCCGCTCGACGCTCTACCGCAAGGTCCGCGAACAGGGCCTTGAGGATGTGATCAAGGGAGCTGGCGATGAAACCGTCGACGAAGCTGACAGCCAAGTCGCGTGACGCCAAACCGCGCGATGGGCGCTCCCGCGAGGCCCGCCTCGCTGCGCTGATCCGGCTGGGGAAATTCGCAACCGGCAAGAGCAGCGCCACCAGCGCCTAGGGCCGCACCGCGGCCCAGTTCGATACGGAGTGCAAACCCGCCGCGCGGGGCTAACCTTCAGGCGTCGGGCCTGGCCTTCCGCCGAAACGGTCGGCGCTTCAGGTCCTTCTTCTCGCCCTTCGCCTTGGCCGTGATCTCCTTGAGCTTAACGGTTTGGAGTGCGGACAGCGCCTGTCCCGGCGCACCCTTTTCGGGATCGCCGAAGGCGCGGCCGAAGGTTTTCAGCCGGTCGGTGACGGAGCCCAGGAATTCGCCTTCCCACTCGGAGAGCTTCACGCCAGCGCGGTCGGCCTGGCGTTGAGCGCGCTTCAGCGCGTTGAGCGCGGCGCGCTTGGCCGCGGCCTTGGGATCGGGCGGCTTGCGGTTGGACCCGAAGCCATTTCGCTTAGGTCCGGGCCGCTTTGCGCCCTTGTCTGGAAGCTTGCGCTTCAAATCTCTCCGATCGCCGAGAGGTAGAGGTCGAGGATGGCCTCTTCCTCCAGCCGCTTGGCGCGGTCCTGCTTGCGGATGCGCACGACCTTGCGCAGGATCTTGACGTCGAATCCATTGCCCTTGGCCTCGGCGAACACCTCCTTGATCTGCTCGGCGATCTCGGACTTTTCCTGCTCCAGCCGCTCGATCCGCTCGATGATCGACTTCAGCTGCCCCTGGGCCGCCTGGTTGAGGACGTCAGGATGGGCGGAGGCGTCATCGGCCATGGTCGGACTCACTTCATACAGGGGGAACTCGCGTGAGACCCTAGCGGCGGGCCCTCGAGGAGTCATCCAAGGCCCTGAACCATAGCTGTGGACAACCGTTGAGGCGCTACCCGCGGAGGGCGTTCCATGACCCAAAAGACCCGACCGACCCAGGCCGACGCCGAGGCGGCCGTGCGCACCCTTATCCAATGGGCCGGCGACGACCCCGACCGCGAGGGGCTGCTGGAAACCCCGGCGCGGGTGGCGCGCGCCTACCGTGAGCTGTTCGCCGGCTACGAGACCGACCCGCGCGACTACCTGGCCAAGACCTTCGAAGAGGTCGGCGGCTACGACGAGCTGGTGATCCTCAAGGACATTCCCGTGGTCAGCTTCTGCGAGCACCACATGCTGCCGTTCATCGGCAAGGCGCACGTGGGCTATCTGCCGTCCAACCGCGTCGTCGGCATCTCCAAGCTGGCCCGCGTGGTGCGCGGATTCGGCCGCCGCCTGCAGATCCAGGAAAAGCTCACCGCCGAGGTCGCCGGCGCGATCCAGGACATCCTCAAGCCCAAAGGCGTCGGCGTGGTGATCATCTCCGAACACAGCTGCATGACCATGCGCGGGGTGAACACGCCGGGCACGCGGCTGACCACCAGCCATCTGCTGGGCGAGGTCCGCGACGACCCACGCACCCGCCAGGAGTTCTTCGAGCTGATGCGCAACGGCGACCGCTAGAGCAGCCCCGCGGCCACCAGGGCGGGCCTTAGCGCCGCCGGGTCGGTGAAGTGGTGGGTGCGGAACCCCAGGGCCTTGGCCGCGGCGATGTTGGTGGCGCTGTCGTCGACGAACAGGATCTCCGGCGGCGCGAGGCCGGAGCGCTCGCAGACAATGGCGAAGATCGCCGGGTCGGGCTTCATCGCCCCCTCGTGGCCGGAGATCACCAGCCCGGCCATCCGCTGGAAGGCCGGGGTCATGGCGATGGTGCCCTCGAAGGTCTCGTGGCTCATGTTGGAGAGGACGTATTGCCGGACACCCGCCGCGTGCAGGGCCTCGATGGCGGCTTCGGTCTCGGGGATCGGGCCGGAGAACATCTCCCACCAGCGGGTCTGCCAGGCGGCGATCTCGGCGGCGTACCGGGGATGCTGCTCCGCCAAGGCCGCGCAGTTCTCGGCGAAGGTCACGCCCATGTCGGTGGGCGCATGCCAGGCCATGGTGCAGATCTCGGCCAGAAACCGGTCGCACTCGGCGGGATCGGGGAAAATCTTGGCGTAAAGGGTGCGCGGGTTCCAGCGCACCATCACATTGCCGACGTCCCAGAGGACAGCCGTCGGCACGTCCGGCGTCAGCCTTGCTTGGCTTTGAAGCGCGGGTTGGTCTTGTTGATGATGTAGACGATGCCCTTGCGGCGCACGAGCTTGCAGTCGCGGTGACGCGTCTTGAGCGACTTGAGCGAGCTTCTGACCTTCATGACCTAATCTCGGGCGCGCGGACGTAGAGGGGTCCGGGGGTTTCGTAAGGAGCGGGCGGATATACGGAAGGCCTTGGCCCAAGTCAATGTTCAGCCGCTCGGGGTAGTGTCGCGGTTTGAATTTGGCGGCTCAGAGCGCGCCTTTAGCGCTTCATGCGCAGCCAAGAATGCTTGATGGCCTGCCGGCGTCCCGCAATAGACGGTGACGTGAACCAAGGCTTCTTTGATTTCATCGACGGTCACCCCGCTCGCGAGAGCAGCATTCGTATAGATGCCGAGTTCCTGAAAGCGCCCCAGCCCTGCAAGGATGCCCAGAGTCAAGATGCTCCGCGTTTTCTGGTCAAGTCCGGGGCGGCTCCACGCATAGCCCCAAGCCAATTCCGTAACGGCTCGTTGGAAGGTCATCATAAAGTCATCAGAAGCGGCGAGGTTGGCGTTTACATACTCTGCGCCAAGCACCCGCGTTCGGGCCTTCAGACCCTTCTCAAATAGCTCGTCGTTTGCCATCGCTCCCCCCTCCCGCAAATTCAAGCTGAGACACTATCCCGATCGGCTTTCGATTGGCGCGCTTCTCGACGCTCGCTAGACTCCACGCGGTGAAGCGTCTTCCCCCCCTGCTCATCGCCGTTTTGCTGGCCGGCTGCGCGAGCCCGGCCGTCAAGCCCGCCCTGCCGGCGCCCGCTCCGCTCACCGCGCCTCAGCCTGCGTCCGCGGCTCCAGCGCCGTCCGCGGCGGCCCCCGAGCCGCTGCCAACCCAGATCACCCCGCCGACGGTCTCCGGCGACATGGTGTTCGACGCCTGGGCCGCGGAGTTCTACGGCAGGGCGGTGAAGGCCGGCATCCCGCGCCTGCTGCTGGACCGCGAGCTGAACGGCCTGACCCCGGACCCGCGAGTGACCTCGCGCGACAGCCGCCAGCCGGAGTTCTCCCAGCCGATCTCGGTCTATGTGGCCGGGGCGTTGGGCCAGGGCGCGGTCGCCATCGGCGAACGCAAGCGCGCCGAGGTCCCCAATATCGCCGCCATCGAACAGAAGTTCGGCGTGCCGCGCGAGATCCTGCTGGCCGTCTGGTCCCGGGAAAGCGCCTTCGGGGCCATCCAGGGCGATTTCGACGTCATCCGCTCCATGGCCTCGCTCGCCGCCCAGGGCCGCCGCCGCGACTGGGCCGAGGGTGAACTGATCTCGGCCTTGAAGATCATCGCTTCGGGCGAGGCGACCCGGGCCCAGCTCAAGGGCTCCTGGGCCGGCGCAATGGGCCAGACCCAGTTCACGCCCTCGTCCTACCTGGCCACCGCGGTGGACGGCGACGGCGACGGCAAGCGTGACATCTGGGGCTCGAGCGCTGACGCGCTGGCCTCCGCCGCCAACCTGTTGGCCAAGGGCGGCTGGACGGCGGGGCAGGGCTGGGCGCGCGAGGTCAGCGTGCCCGCCGACTTCGACTGGAGCCTGACTGAGGGGCCGAAGCAGCCGCCCGCCTGGTGGGCCCAGATGGGTGTGGTCCGCGCCGACGGTGTGGCCTGGAGCGACGCCGACCAGGCCGCGCTCACCCAGCTGCTGGCGCCGGCCGGGGCGAACGGGCCGGTGTTCCTGCTGTTTCCCAACCACTTCGTGATCCGGAAATACAACAACTCGGTGGCCTATGCGCTCGCCGTCGGCCTGCTGGCCGACCGGATCGCCGGGGGCGGGCCGCTGGTGAAGCCCTGGCCGGCCGAGACGCCACTGTCGCTCGCCGACCGGATGACCGCGCAGCGGGCGCTCGCGGCCTTGGGCTTCAGCGCCGGAACCCCGGACGGGGTGGTCGGCATAGGAACCCGCTCTGCGCTGCGGTCCTGGCAGAAAGCCCGCGGGCTGCCCGCCGACGGTTACCTGTCGCCGGACATGGTGCAAAAGCTGAAGGCCGAGGCTGGCGCCGGGCGTACTAGGTCCTGTTGACGAAGTGCCTGATCCAAAGTCTGGCGGCGGCGACGAGTATGAAGCCGATATAGCTGTCGGCGGTCTTGTCGTAGCGAGTGGCCAGCCTTCGGCTGTGTTTGAGCTTTGAGAAGCAGCGCTCGACGA
>JANXXK010000275.1 GCA_025350685.1 Alphaproteobacteria bacterium
TGCCCGGCAGTCGCGGCACATCGTTGTAACCCGTCTGAACGATAGCGATTCGCCAACACCCGACCTCAAGGTCCGCTCACCCCCCTAGCGGACGTTGGGCGGATCCGCTTTCGGGAAGAACGCAGAAGACCGCTTTCGACCCGTTGCGGACGTCCCGCCCGGCGCGACGTAGCATTCGTCCGTATTCCCGCCGGTGAGGCGTAAGCCCCGGGGCGCGGCTGGCTGACCACTCAAGGATCGAGTAGCGTCGCCTGGGGCACGGGAGCGATCATGCGACATCGATGGGCGGCGGTAGCCGGGCTGGCTTGGATGGCTATGGCCGGGGCAGCGGTGGCGGAAGGCGCTCAGCCTCGGGCGCGGGATCTCGGCGTGCCATTCGATGGCGTCTCGGGGCCGAACAACGCTATCACCGACGTCGCAGGCGTAGAGGTCGGCTTCAAGACGTTGATCTCTGGCGAGGGGCCGAAGGTGCGGGGCAAGGGGCCGGTCCGCACCGGCGTCACCGCCATCCTGCCGCGCGGCAAGGCGGACGGGCGCGCGGTTTTCGCGGGTTTCTACGCCGGCAATGGCAACGGCGACATGACCGGCACCCACTGGGTTGAAGAGAGCGGTGTGCTGGAGACACCGATCCTGATCACCGGGACCGGCAGCGTGGGCGTGGTTCGGGACGCGGCCTTCAAATGGCTGGCCGACCGCCGCACGGGCGAATTCTGGTATCCCCTCGTCGCGGAGACCGCGGATGTTCCGCTGAACGACATGACGGGCCAGCACGTGACTCAAAAGGACGCGCTGGAAGCCCTCGACGGGGCAAAGCCCGGTCCCGTGGCCGAAGGCAATGTGGGCGGCGGCACTGGCATGATTTGCAATGGTTTCAAGGGCGGCACGGGCACGGCGTCGCGCCGTCTTGCGGCACAGGCGGGCGGCTATACGGTCGGCGTTCTGGTGCAATGCAACTACGGTGCGGCTCGCCAATTGCGGGTCGGCGGTATCGCCGTGGCCCGCGAGATGAGGCTCCAGCCGCACTGCGTGACCCATCTCCTGTCACCGCCTCAGGCGATCTACGGCACGAGCGCCCAGCTTTGCGATCCGAAACTTCTGGCGATCGCCGACGGGCCCGACGCGGACCATCGCGGCTCGATCATCGTCGTCATAGCCACTGACGCACCGCTGACCGCCGACCAGCTGAAGCGCTTGGCGCGGCGCGCGTCGGTGGGGCTCGGGCGGCTTGGCGCTATCGAGAGCGACGGCTCCGGGGACATCTTCATCGCCTTCTCTACCGCCAACCCAGGCGCCGACGATGGAAACTGGGCCGCGGATACAGCAAAGCCGGCGCCCGTCCTTCGGTTGCAGAGCGGGGCGATGAACCCGCTCTTCGAAGCCACGATCCAGGGTGTGGAGGAGTCGGTCGTCAATGCCCTCGTGGCCGCGCGTACCATGACCGGCGCGGACTACTGGACCGTCTCAGCCCTGCCGCACGACCAGTTGCAGCAGGTGCTGCGGGCGCACGGACTGCTCGGGATAAAGCCGGCGCAATAGCGGCGCCTGGGCGTTGGCGGATCGTCGCAAGTGTCGGTCGCGGCAACGTCCGCTAGCCACCTAAGCGGAAGTTGAGAATGTCCGCTTGCAGGGCAGAACGTAGAAGACGGCTACGACCCATCTCTGACATTCCAAGGGACTCTTCAAGGCGGACAAAGCGTTGGACCCTTTCGGAGCGATTCCGACATCGGCGTTGAACGTGGCCCGCAGCAAGATCGTTCTCGCTCTACGCCGGCATGGAGGCATCATGGACATCTTCATCGGCGGAGGCGGCGACGATCTCGCGCTTCTAAATCTGGGTGTGTTGGCCAACTATGCGCAACGGTATGCAGCGCAGACTCTACGCCCCGTGCTCTATGTCCCGAACGCTCGCATGCGGCGCGTGCGCGAGGCCATTGAAGCGGCCGCTCAGAATGATGATGCGATCAATCTCATCGGTCACAGTTGGGGCGGGCCCGACGCATGGCGGTCAGCCGCCTGGGCCCATCGAAAAGGATTTCCGATCCGCAGCCTCATCACGCTTGATCCCGTGTCGGGCCCTCTGCGGTCAAGGTTCGAGGACTTTGCCCCTGCGCCCTGGCTCAACGTCCTAGCCGAACCGACGCGAGTTGATCGTTCTGATCGAATGACGACACTTTGGCCTTGGGCTAGGAAGCCTTCCCAGTTGCCGGTCGCGCGGGCGATGCGTCAGGTGAGGCTCGACACTAATCATTGGAATGTCGCGGCCATGATGGCGTTCAGTGGGGCGCGCGCCTGGCTTGACGCAGACCCCAGCTAAACGTCTTCCGACGCGCTTGTGTGGGGCGTCTCGAGAGGGGGACTTTGTTGGGCTTGCAGGTTTCCAAAAGGGATGGGACCGTCTGCCCTCCATTGGAGGACACCATGCGCCGCACACTCACCCTGCTCGCCACCCTCGCCTTCGCCGTCAGCATGGCCGGAGCCGCCGATGCTGCGGCCTGTAAGGACGCCAAGGGCAAGTTCACGAAGTGCCCTGCGCCGGCGGCGGCGTCTTACACCCTCGACGCCAAGGGCAACTGCCATGACGCCAAGGGCAAGATGGCGAAGAAGACCCTGTGTCCGGCCACGACCACCACCACCGCACCCGCCGCAGGGGCCATGTCCAGCAAGACCACCACGACAACCCCAGCGGCGTCCTCGGGTGCGCCGAACTGCAAGAAGGGCAAGCCCTGCGGCAAGACTTGCATCGCCAAGGACAAAGAGTGCCACATCAAGTGAGCCGCTAATCGCTGCGCGAGACCCGCATCCTGGCTGCGATCAGCGCCGTCCTGGCGCTGGTTTGCGCGGCCCTAGCGGTGGCCTGGACGCGGGAGCATCGGGCCGCCGACTGCTATCGCGCCGCCGCCGAACAGAGCCGGGTGCCGCAGGACCGCGAGTGCGGCCCCGGCTAGCGTCTGGCGGCCCGATTTCGCATAAAACCGCATCGGCGAGAGCCGGGTCTGCGGCCTTGGCGCCCCGCCCGGCTGGCGCATGGGTAGCGGTCGGGCGCGCCAAGCCCTAAGCAGAGCGCGCACGCCAAGGAGACCGCGATGCATCACAAGCGCCACCGCCCCCGCAACCAGCGGGCCGGCTGCAAACTCTGCAAGCCCTGGAAGATGAACGGCGTGCGGACCGAGCAGCGAGTGGGCGAGAAATTCGCCGATCATCGCCGGCGCGACGCCGCCCGCCGCGAGATTGCGCACGCCCAAACCTAGCCCCGCTGGCACGGCCGACCCGCCATGAGCGAAGATCGCAAGACCGACCGCTTCGCCCTGCGCCCAGATCGCAGCGGCTGGACGGTCACCGACATCTGGACCGGCGAGCCGCGGTGATCGCCATGGTCCCGCAGACCGGCCTCGGCCAGGACGATGCGCAACACACCGCCGAGCTGCTCAATCGCCGCGCCCTCGGCGGCGACCGCTCAGTGCGCCAGTAGGCCCGGCGCGCCCAACGCGACCGCGGCGGCCAGGCCGGCGAGCAACACCAGGGCGGCGATCCCCCAGCCCGTCGCGCGCGCCTCCGCCCAACGGCCGATCTTCAGCGAGAGCGCGCTCGCCGCGGCGGGGAGATTTGGGTCCTCTGACATGCGCTCAGATTAGAACATATAGAGTACGATTGCAAATCCAATCGTATGTTTTATACAGTTTCAGGAAGGCTTCGAGAGCGGGTTGAACCGGGCGGGACGACAGACGACGATGGACCTGCGACGCGCTTCGCGCCGGAGATCCATGTGCCCACGGACACGCGCTCAATCTATCTGGCCACCAACTGCTACGGCGGCCAGGCGAGCGCGACCTATATGCAGAGCCTGCTGGCGCTTCGCCCGGCCTGCGCCGCGCGGCGTATCGGCCTGCACATCGACCTGGGCGGCGGCGAAGCGCTGATCGGCCGCGCGCAGGCGGCGATGATGGCCAAGTTTCTCGCCAGCGATGCGACCCACCTGCTGTTCATCGACTCCGACGCGGCGTTAGATGTCGAGGCGGTGTTCCAGCAGCTCGCCGCCGGCCACGACGTCAGCGAGATCACCGAGGGACTGCTGATCAGCCGCTCAGCTGCCCAGAGAATGAAGGATGTCCATCCGCACCTCCACGCCCGCCTCGACGACATGCACGCCCTTGGGATCGATAGCGCTGCGATGGTGTTTGATCCCATGGTTGATCCCGCGACCGGCGCTTACCTCGCTGACCTCGATGCCTTCCGAGTCCGCTGGCGCGCGTTGCTGCCGCAGGTTCCCCCGGCGTAGTTGACGACGGTCGAGCCGAGAGATCGTCGCTATTCAAAATCGGCGGCGCGTCGAGACGACATGCGTGTCGCGGAATCCCGGTGTTAGGGTGGGGGATGACCACAAGCGCCTTGGGATTTGCCGCGGTCGTGCGCGGCGAGATCGATCCGCGGACAGTGTCTTCGGACCACTACAGCGCCGTGCGGCTGGCGCTGTTCTGGCTGTTCAACATCCAGTCCACAAACCTTGGAGATGAGAGCTACACAGACTTCCTGTGGAAAAGCAGCGTCGCCGTCGCGATTGGGCGAAACCCCGAAAACATCATCGAGATTTGCCCGGTCTCCATCCACCTGGACAACCGGGAAGTCTTGGCCCCTGAACCGCCGCCCGTAGGCGAGACACCAGGGCAACGACAGAACCGGCTGATGCCGATAGGTCCGAGCCTGGCGCCCTCGC
>JANXXK010000291.1 GCA_025350685.1 Alphaproteobacteria bacterium
CCCAGATAGGGGGCGGCGAAGTTGATGATCAGGATCGGCACGCCGGCGTAGACCAGCAGGCCCAGGCGCCGCGCGGGGGCCAGCGGGACGACCGCCTCGACCCCGGTCCCGGCGTCGATCAGGACGCTTTCATTTGGCCCGGCGTTCAATTGCGGGGTCCCGCCCCGGGATAGATCTTCGGCATACGAAACCCCTGTGTCCGCTAGGCGTAGCGCGCGGCGTGGCTGGGCGAAAGGGTTGTCCGAGGTAACCCGGCTCGCACGCCCGCGGAATCCAATGCTAGTGTCCCGACTCCGAAGTTCGGCTGCATCTGGGGCGGGCTCCGACGAACTTCGGAATCGATAAGGAGAGGACGACAAGATGCTCGGCAACTCCGACGATCCGCACTCGGCGATGGTCTTCATGCCCGCGATCCGCGGCAAGACCGACCCGTTCGTCCTGAAGTTCCAGAAACCGAAATAAGCGCGCGCCGGGAGGCCTCCATGGCCATCAAGATGCTGTTCACGCCCAACGGATCGATCGCGGTCGCGGGCGACCTCTCCGAGCTTAAGCTGGTCGATTCCACCGGCCAGCCGATCGACATCTCCGGCGAGACCAAGATCTGGCTTTGCCGTTGTGGCGCCTCGAAGACCAAGCCGTTCTGCGACGGCAGCCATGAGACCATCGGCTTCCGGGCGGCGGACAAGGCGGCTGCGCCGGGCTAGAGCCCTTCCCACTCACGCTGGATCATCCTGCGTGGACGAGAAGGGCTCCAGACATAGGCGACGACCCTGTTCATCCCGGCTGACTTGATTCGAGTCAGCCGGGACAGGGTCTAGGACGGCCTTGCGGCGCGACGGCCGCCGCCACATCTCTTGAATGCGCTATCCGGCGCTCAAAAGGGCTCTCCATGTTCGACCACTTGTCTGTCGGCGTTCGCGACCTTGGCCGCGCGCGGGCCTTCTATGATGCGTTCCTGGCCCCACTTGGCCATTCGCCGGCGCATGAGACGACCGCAGAACTGGCCTACGGACCTGGCGGCATGGGCGCCCAGTTCTACCTTTATCCAGTGAGCGGCCCGCGGGTGGCGGGTCTGGGAACCCACATCGCCTTTTCCGCGGGCAGCCAGACGGCCGTGGACCAGGCCTATGCGGCGGCCCTGGCCCGTGGCGCGGTCAGCGTACGCGCGGCCGGCGCCCATCCGGACATCGCACCGGACTACTATGGCGCTGTGCTGTTCGATCCGGACGGCAACAAGCTGGAGATCGTCGCCGCCGCCATGCCCGGGGCCGCCATGCATTAGGGCGAAGCCTGCGCCGGGACGTCCGCGCTCGGCCGCCGCATGCTGGCGGCGATGGCGATGAAGCGGCCGCCTTGCCAGAGCTCTGCGCGGACATCGAGCCTGCCGGGCGAGCCCAGTTTGGTCAGCGCCTCGCCGTCGGTGTTGCAGTAGAAGCTCTCGGCAGGCTCCAGGCGTCCGTCGTCGTGAACCAGGTAGATGCGGTAGACGGCCATGGTGTTGGCTCCTTCGGGCACCCCGGAAAAGGGCTTAGGCGCGCAAGGCGACCGGGGTATGTCGGCCGCGCGACCGGTTCGTCATGCCCCCGCCTTAGTTGTGGCGGAGCTTGCAAGCTGCTCACGCGGTCGTAGATTTGAAGGCCAAGCTCCGGCCGATCGGAAAGGCATGCGCCCATGTTCCGACCCCTGATCCAAGCCTTCACCAGCCCGCTGGCCGGGCCGGTCGGCTTTGCACTGGCGTTGGCCATGTGCGGACTGCTGGTCGCCACCTCGATGACGGCTGCGCGCAACGAGGCGTCGCTGCGCGCCCGCATCGGCGACCTCACGGCGCAGAACCTGCGGACCGGCGTGGTGCTGCACGCCAAGCTGGCGGCCTGTGAGGGAGCGACGTCGGGCAGCGCGTCAAAAGGGTTGACTGAAACCAGCGCCCAGGCGCGCGCGGACCGGCTGTCGGGAAGCCCCGCCGGCTTCGATGTCTGCGCGCGCATGGAAAGCGCTGACCGTGCGGTTCTCGAAACCCTCAGATGAGCCGAAGCGTCCGGACAACGACGGCGATCCTGGCGGCGTGCGGCCTGACGTTGGGCGGCTGCGCGAGCCTGAAGCCCAAGGCTCCGCCCGCCCCGGCGATCGCCGAGACGCCGCGCCCGGCCGCGCCGGCGCCCAAGCCGCCACCGCCGATGGTCGTGAAGAGCCCGGCGCCGGTGAAGGAAGCCTGCGTGCCCAAGGCTTTCGCCCGCGCGCCAAAATATCCCGACACCGACGCGGCGCTACGCGACGCCGGCGGCGCGGCGGACCGCTATCAGCTGATGGCCCAGGGCCGGTTGCTTCGGGAGCGCCGGCTCGCTGAGCTGGAGCGGATCGTCGAGGCTTGTCGCTAGGCTAGGGGCGTTTGCGCCGGCAGCGTCCAGCGCTACTGCGATCCGCCACCGCCGCCGGCCGCGACGGCCTCGGCGCGACGCGCCTCCTGTTCAGTCAAGACCAGCCGGTCGCCAAGGGCGAGGACATGAGGACTTGCCGGCTCAGGCTTGAACGGCGCGTCCGCCTGTGCGACGGCGTGCCGCCATGACCGACACCCTGCCTGACCGCCCCTCTTTGCCAGATAGATTGTCCACCGACCTCGACAGCCCGTTCTATGACGCCGACATCCTGGCTAAGAACGTGGGCATCCGCTTCAAGGGCGAGGACAAGACCAACGTCGACGAATATTGCGTCTCCGAGGGCTGGGTGAAGCTGGCGGTGGGCAAGACCCTCGACCGCCGCGGCAAGCAGCTGACCATCAAACTCTCCGGCCCTGTGGAGCCCTACTTCCGCGACGAGGGCTGAGGCGGAAACCGCCGGCGCCTTAACCGGTCCGACACCCAAACCGTGTGCTTCTAGGCCGCAGGTCCTGCAGCCAACCGACGTCGCGCGCTCCATGGCGTCCGATGAGACAAGGCGCGGGCGGGGCTGATCGGAGGGCGCGATGTTCGATCTGAGCGTGGTGGCGTCGCAGGGGCGCTGGCTGCTGCTGGACGAGGCGGAGGGCCAGCTCGGGGCCTTCGAGACCAAGGCCGAGGCGCTGAAGGCCGTCGGCGACTTCGCCGTCCTCGACCGTGAGCCACGGCATGTGCTGATCCGCGACGGCGACGGATGGCATGAGGCGCTCGTCGAACCTTCCCGCCTTCACTGACGTTCATGAAGGGCCGGACCCTCATGCCGGGCGGGAGAAACGCCTTGTCTGCAAGCAATTCCGCCACGATGCGCCCGCGACACGCGCAGGCGGGCAACTTTGCTGTCCGTTCCCGGGCTGAAACATTGGCGCCCGACCCAGGCCATGTTCCTGGGGGAACAAGGCATGGTCCAGGCCAGGGAAGATTGTTCCGATGACGGTGTCGCGCAGGAGGACCAGCCCCATGCCAACTCAGATCTGGCCGAACCTGATCTGGCCGAGCCTGCGGCGCAGCGATGTCGGCGCGGCCGGCGCGCTTGGCCGGATGATCCATTGGGCCTGCGTGATCCTGGCGGGCCTGTGCTTGCTGTTGGCGGCCGAGTTCACGATAGAGGGCTGGGCCGGCGACCTTGGCGTCCAGCTTCTGGTCGCCGCCGCGGCGCTCGCGGTCGGCTCCAGGGTCATCCTCTACCTGCTGGCACGGGAATAGGCCGAAGGGCCCAGGCCCAGCTTGCCAAGAGAAGACCGCCAGCGTTTTCTGGCGCCATGAGCGACGCACCTGAAACTCCGACGGACGGCTGGAAGCACACAGGCGTCCGCGTCGTGCCCGGCGACCAGCTGGGCGAGGTCACCGCCACCACCCCCGGCATGGACCGCGCTGTGGCCATCGACCGGGCCCGCATGGGCGCCCAGAAGCTGTGGGCCGGCACCGTCCACATCCACGCCAACGCCAAGACCGGCGCCCACCATCATGGGCCGCTGGAGAGCGTGATCTATGTGGTGAGTGGCCGCGCGCGCATGCGCTGGGGCGAGAGCCTGGAATTCACCGCCGAGGCCGGTCCTGGCGACTTCATCTACGTGCCGCCCTTCGTGCCGCACCAGGAGATCAACGCCTCGAGCGACGAGACCCTATCCTGCGTGCTGGTGCGCAGCGATAGCGAAAGCGTGGTGGTGAACCTCGACATCGAGCCCGCCGAGAAGCCCGAAGGCGTCGCCTGGATCGACCCGATCCACAGGGGGTGAACCTGGCCCGCGCTGCGGGGCGGTGCGACTGCCTTTCGCGGCCCATGCGAGGGTCCGCTTTCGGGAAACCAGCTGACGACCGCTTTCGACCCGTAGCCGGCGTTCACGACAGCTGCCGCTTAGGCCTTCGCCTTCCAAGAGGCTAAGATGTGTCCTTCGTGCCGGGGACGTACTTCATGCAGCGCTATTACGGCCCAATGGGCTTGCTCGCGAGCGCCGCGCTTCTTTGCATGATGCTGGTCTCTGATCAGTCGGCACATGCGACGTTCCCACTTCGCACTGACGGGCGACCCTCAATATCCCCAACTTTTGGCGGAAGGCCGGGTCTCTATCTCATCACCTTGGAGATGGCTCCCATAAAGGACCGACACTTTACGTCTTGTCTCTTCGGCGGGGACTTACCTTCGGCTCCCGCGCCCACGGGCACGGTAAGCAGGGCCGGATGTCCCGTCTCGCCAGCAATCTCTATCGACTGGAACCTCTACGACGGTGCCAAACTGGTCGCGGCCTCCGGCCCCAGCTCCATGGAAGGCGTCGAGGCGTTTGTTACGAACAGTGCGAGCAAGGGGAGAGTCCAGCGAGAGCTTGGGTCTTTCCAGCTTGAGAGCGGCCGCAGTTATCATCTGTCGGTCCGGGAGACGGAGTTCCCAGCTAGGTTGGTTAGCGCAGGGCCTGTCGTCGGCGTGGAACTTCACCCATGGGAAGCGAAAAAAGGGCTTGGACCAACAGTGATCGAGTTCTGGGGTGCGGTTGTGTTCGGGGTTGCTGGCTTGGTGTGGCTCGGTAGTTTGCCTCGCCGAGCTTAACTTCCGCCTTCCACCCATATCGGACGTTGGGAATCTCCGCTGAGGGGCTGTCGGAACCTGACGACCTCGTTCGTCCTCGGGGAGCACAACCCCAAAGGGAGACGACCCCATGCGCTATCTGTCGATCTATCGTCCGGAATCCGGCGTCGAGGGCGGCATGCCCTCAGCCGAGCACATGGCGGCCATGGGCCGGCTGATCGAGGAGTGGACGGCCAAGGACAAGCTGATCGATACCCAGCCACTGACCCCGCGCGACCGGTGCGCCCGGGTGCGCCTAAGCGACGGCGGCGAGTTCACGGTGTCCGACGAGACGGTGCGGGCCAGCGGCTTCGCCTTCCTCAACGCCGGGTCCAGGGAAGAGGCCATCGAACTCTGCAAGGCGTTCCTGAAGGTCGCTGGGCCCGGGACCTGCGAGCTGCGCCAGATCCTCGAGTTCGCGCCGCAGCCGGCCTAGACCCTGTCCCGACTGACTTGGGTCAAGTCAGCCGGGATGAACAGGGTCGTCGCCTATGTCTGGAGCCCTTCTCGTCCACTCACGATGATCCATCGCAAGTGGGAAGGGCTCTAGCCCCGCGGGAACGTCGCGTCCCTAACGCTGGCCCAGATACGTGTCGAACCAGCCGAGGATGCGGCGCTTCAGGTCAGCCTTGTGCTCCGGATCGCGGATGCCGTGACCCTCGCCGGGATAGATCACCAGCGAATTTGTGACGCCCATGGCCTCCAGGCCATGCCAGAACTCCACCGACTGGGCCGGGGGACATTCCACGTCGCGCTCGCCGACGTACATGAAGGTCGGCGTCCTGGCGGCCTTGATGTAGCGGATCGGCGACAGGCGATCATAGACGCTGGGGTCGTCGTAGGCGGTCGAGCCGAAGAACGGGACCATCCACTGGTCGATGCCGTTCTGGCCGTAGTAGGCGACCCAGTCGGCGATGCCGGCCCCGGCCACGGCCGCCTTGAACCGCTGCGAATGGGTGACCGTCCACATGGTCATGAACCCGCCGTAGGAGTGGCCGAAGACGCCCAGGCGCTGGTCGTCGACCGGGGCGACCTTCTCCACAGCGTCGACGCCGGCCAGGATGTCCTTCAGGTCGCCGCCGCCGAAATCCTTGACGTTGGCCTTGGTGAAGGCCTCGCCCTGGCCGAAGGAGCCGCGCGGGTTGGGCAGGAAGACGTAGTAGCCCTGGGCCACGAAATCGTAGGCCGTGCCCTTCCATTCGAAACTGGGCTGGGTCGCCGAGCTTGGCCCGCCGTGGACCTCGACGATCATCGGGTATTTGTGGCCAGGCTGGACATTCCGCGGTCCCAGCAGCCAGCCCTGGACATCGAAGCCGTCGCTCTTCCAGGTGATGCTCTTCGACGAGACCTGGGTGAAGACGCCGTCGTTGTCCCAGGTGATCGGCCGCGGCGCGTCAAGCCGGCCGGCGAGGATCATCGGGGCGCTGACGAAGGTCTCGACCGCGCCGGCCATCAGGCGACCGTCCTGGCTGATCGACAGCCGCCCGTCGCCGGCCGAGAAAGTGACCGGCTGCGAATAGAGGGTGTGGGTCGCGCCGCTGGCCGGGTCGACGGTCATCAGGGCGTTGTGGTCGCTGACGATCGCCGTCGCGAACAGGGCTGACTTGCGCCAGATCAGCGACGAGAAGCTGCCCTTGAAATTGGGCGTGCGGTCGGTCGCGGCGCCGCCGGCGATCGGCACGGTCCACAGATCGCCGCCCACGGGGCCGAAGTCGGAGTGCAGGCCGCCGATGAAGGCCACCGTCTTCCCGTCGGGCGAGACGCGGGGATATTTCATCTGCACCGGCGGCGCGGCGATCTCGCGGAAGCTCGCGTCGCGGCCGATGAAGGCCAGCCGGGCGATCCACCAGTTGTTGTCGCCGTCGCCCTTGGCCTCGGTGGCCACGAAGCCCCGGCCGTCGGGCGTCCAGTCGTACTCGTAGATGAAGGTGTCGGCGGGTGAGAGGAAGTTTAAGGGCCCCGCCTTGGTCGGCAGCAGCGCGATGCGCTGTTCATCGGTGGCCCCGCCGATCTCGCCCACCACCGGGGCGCCGGCCTGGGTGGCGCCGGTCTGCTTGCGCGGCTTGTCGGTGGCCAGGACGGCGATCCGCGATCCGTCTGGCGACCAGCGCGGCGTCTCCAGCAGGCCCGGGAAGTCGAGCAGGGTGGTGACCTTGCCGTCGCGGACCAGGTGCAGCGTGGCGGTGCGCGCGTGGCGGTTGGAGGCGACGAAGACCAGCGCCGAGCTGTCCGGCGACCAGGCCGCCCCGGCGTAGAAGCAGCTGGCGCAGGGGTCGTACTGGGCGATGACGTGGCCGTCGGCGCGGGCGCGGATCACCACGAGGTCATGCGGATCGGCCTCGGTGTTCAGCGGATCGTCGGCCTCGACGGTGGCCACCTGCTCACCGTCCGGCGAGATCATCACGTCGTGGTAGAGGCGGATGTGGTCGGGCGGGCCCGCCGCTATTTTGCCGGTGGGGAGAGCCGGCTGCACCGCCAGCGCAAACGCCATCATCAGGCCGACTATCACACCACACCCCCTAATCCCAGGCCGCTTTGGCTAGGGGATTAGGGGCAGGGCTTCAAGGGGCAGGCGTTGCTAGGCGGCGTCGACCAGCACCACCTCGGCGTCCTCAAGCGCGGTGACCTTCAGCGAGCTTTCGCCGGTGATGGCCGCGCCGTCGCGCGCGTCGAGGCGCACGCCGTTGACCTCCACCGAGCCCAGCGCCGAGACCAGATAGGCGTGGCGCGACGGGTCGAGCGCATATTCGGTGGTCTCGCCCGCCTTGATGGTAGCGCCGGCCACGCGGGCTGACGTGCGGATCCGCAGGGCGTCGTCGTCGCCAGGCAAGCCTGAGGCGAGGGTCACGAACTTGCCGGCGCGGTCGGCCTTGGGGAAGGGCCGCGCACCCCAGGAGGGAGGGCCGCCGGTGGTGTCGGGCTCGATCCAGATCTGGAACAGGCGGGTCAGTTCGGGCTCGAGGTTGTATTCGGCGTGGCGCACCCCTGTGCCGGCGCTCATCACCTGCACGTCGCCGGGGCCGGTGCGGCCCTCGTTGCCCATGGAATCCTTGTGGGTGATCGCGCCCTCGCGGACGTAGGTGATGATCTCCATGTCGGCGTGCGGGTGCGGCGGGAAGCCGGAGTTCGGCGCGATCTCGTCGTCGTTCCAGACGCGGATTGCGCCCCAGCCCATCCGCTTGGGCTCATAGTAGTTGGCGAACGAAAAGTGGTGCTTGGCCTTCAGCCAGCCGTGGTCGGCGCCGCCGAGGCCCGCAAAGGGTCGTTTCTCGATCATGGTGTTGGTCCTCTTCCGGGACCCAAGATAGTCTTTCGGATCGCGCGGGAAAGCCGGGCTTCGGCAGAAGATTATTTCCGATTTGGATGGAGTGGGGGTGATGAGGAGGCTTTTGATCGGCCTAGCGGGCGTGCTGGCGCTGGGCGCGGCCAAGGCGCAGCCGGACTGGCGGCCGCTCGATGCGGCCAACACGCTGGTGGTGGAGACCACCAGGGGGCGGATCGTGGTGGAGATGGCCCCCGAGTTGGCGCCGCTGGCCGTCGCCCGCGTCAAGCGGCTGGCGCGCGAGGGCGTCTATGACGGCCTGCAGTTCCACCGGGTGATCGAGGGTTTCGTCGACCAGACCGGCAATCCGAACAACCACGACGGCGGGACGTCCAGCTACCCGGATCTGCCGGCGGAGTTCAGCGCGCGGCTGCCTGCGGGCGGTCCCCAGACGGTGCTGCTGCTGCGCACCGATGGGGTCGAAGGCTTCCTGGGGTCTATCCCGTTCACGGGCGTCGGCCCGGCCGAGCGGGCGCGCGCGCCCGACCACGCATTGCGCGTCTGGGGCGCCTATTGCGATGGCGTGGCCGGCATGGGCCGGCAGGCGGGCATCGACACAGCCAACAGCGAGATCTTCTTCATGCGCGCGCCGGCACGGCGGCTGGACCACGACTACGCCGTCTGGGGCCGGGTGGTGCAGGGGCTGGAGGTGGTCCGCGCGATCAAGGTCGGCGAGCCGCCGGCCGATCCGGACAGGATGCTGCGCGTGCGCGTGGCCGCCGACCTGCCGGAGGCTGAGCGGCCGAAGCTGCAGGTGGCTGACCCGCGCGGTCCTGCATTCCGGGCCCGCGTCAGGGCGATCAAGGCGCGCAAGGGCGCGGCCTTCAGCGTCTGCGACCTGCCGATCGCGGTGCGCTAGGCCCTGCAACTTTTCAGCGAATGCTGGCGCGTGCGACAACCTGTAGCAGGTCCCTGGCCGTCATGCTTTCCCGGCATTAACCGTAGGCGGTCTATCGCAGAGGTTGTGACCGGCGGAATTGCATGAAGTACGAAGTTGTTGAATCGGCCCACGGCTGGATCGTCCAGTGCGACGGCCTGGAGCTGGCGCGTTTCGACGAGCAGCTGGAGGCGCTCAACTTCGTCGCCGAACGGCTCAGCGACCCCGCCCATGCCGACTGCAGCTATTCTCTGGCCATGCGCTACATGGCGCGCGCCTAGCCTCAGCGCCGCATCTCGAAATAGGCGACGTTCGATCCCGTCGAGTGACCCAGCACGGTGATGCGGAACGGCTGGCCGTCTTCCAGCTTCAGTTCGGCCTCGCCGGCGCGAAAGGCGTCCGCGGCGATTTCCGCTGTCGCGGTCAGCGAGCCGCGCAGGCGCAGCGGCCCCAGCCGCAGGCCCGACGGCTCTCCCAGGACTTCGTAATCCACCTCTCCCTTGAAACCCCCGAACCGCAACTCGCCTGAACCCAGGTGTGCGGGAAGCTGTTTACGCGGTCGCGTCATCGGAACTCCGGAGTCTTAGGTGACCCTGCATGAACGCCTGAAGCGCGAGTTCGATCCCGAACAAGCGACCGCCCCGAGGCCACAGCCCTATTGCGGCGCACGGCCAGTACGGGCCTGATCGGCGAACCGCGCCGAAGGAGGGTCAAGGATTGCCAGAAACCGTCACGGGGCGGGTCCCGGAACGTCTGGGGCTCGCAGGCGCCATCGGTTTCTCCGGCGCGGCTCTGCCGGTCGTGGCGGTCGATGTCGCCCTGCTGATCTATCTGCCGCCACACCTCAGCGGCCACCTTGGGGTGCCGCTCAGCGTCATCGGCTTCAGCTGGGCGGCGGTTCGGCTGCTGGACATCCTGGTCGACCCGCTGCTGGGCGTGGCGATCGACGCGACCCACACGCGGTTCGGGCGCTACCGCCTGTGGATGGCGCTGGGGGCGCCGGTGGTGATGCTCGCCACCTGGGTGATCTTCTTCGCCAAGCCGGGGATCGGGGCGGTGTTCCTGATCGGCTGGCTGACCGTGCTCTACGTGGGCCGTTCGATCCTGCATATGGCCCACCCGGCCTGGGCCTCGACGTTAGCGCGGACTTACAACGAGCGCGCGCGGCTGTTCGGGATCATGGCGGCGGTGAGCGTCGCGGTCATCGTCTCAGTGCTGATCCTGCCGGTGATCAACGAGAAGACCGGCGGGACCGACGCGGGGAATATCGGCCTGATGGCCTGGTACGTGATCCTGTTGGGGCCGCTGTCGGTGGGCTGGGCGGTCTGGCGCACCGGCGAGCGGCTCAACCCGAACCCGTCGGACCACAGGGCAAAGATGTCCGACTACATGGCCTTGCTGACCAAGCCCGACCTGGTGCGGCTTTACCTGGCCATGTCGGCGCTGACGCTCGGGCCCGGCTGGATGAGCGCGCTCTACATCTTCTTCATGCGCGACTACACCGGCTTCACCGCGTCGACCGCCTCGCTGTTGCTGCTGGTCTATATCCTGGCGGGCCTGGCCGGGGCGCCGGTCATGGCCCACCTGTCGATGCGGATCGGCAAGCACCGCACCCTGATGGCCTGCGCCGTCGCCTATTCGGTCGGGCTGACCACGATCCTGTTCACCCCGCACGCCTCATTCCTCGGCAATGCGCCGACGATGATCTGGTGCGGGTTCATGGGCGTGGCCTTCGAGCTGGTGGTGCGGGCCATGCTGGCCGACGTGGCCGACGAGGTGAGGCTGGAACAGGGCCGCGAGCGGCTGTCGCTGATCTTCGCGCTCAACACGCTCACCACCAAGATCGCCGCGGCGGCGGCGGTGGCGATCAGTTTCCCGCTGCTGGAACACCTCGGCTATTCGGCCGCAGCCGGGGCGCACAATACGCCGGCGGCGATCCGGGGCCTGGGCCTGACCTTCGTGCTGGGGCCGATCTTCTTCGTGATGCTGGGCGGCCTCTGTGTGATCGGCTGGAAGATGACCGCCGCGCGCCACGACGCGGTGCGTGCGGAGCTGGATTTGCGCGATGCAGCGGCGACCGCCGAGGCGGCCCTGGGTCTGGCCGACGGTTAGCGCTTCTTGCCGAGCTCGGCGGCGATGTCCTTGGTCAGGCGTCCGACCTTGCGGTGGGCGGCGGTGATCTGGTCCTTGGTCACGCCCCAGCGCTTCATCCAGTATTCGACGGCTTTCCGCTCCGAGAGATCCAGGCGCTCCTTGTCGATGAACCCGCGCTTGTCCTTCAGGCCGGCCATGACGTGATCCTCCGCGATGGCCTGAGGGTAGGGAGCTTCCTTGCGCCTGTGAAGCGCGCCAGCCTAGGGTCACGGCCTGGGCCGGCGCGCGTTGGGGTCCGGGGTCCGGGAGAGCTGAATGCTGCGATCGTTGAGTGTGCGGGTGCTGATCGCACTCATCGTCGGCCTGGCGCTCGGCGCGGCGGCGGCGGCCTATGCCGGCGAGGGCGTCAGGCACGCCATCGCGATCATCGAGTCGGTCGGCGGCCTGTGGCTGAACAGCCTGCGGATGACCGTCGTGCCGCTGATCTTCGCGATCCTGGTGACCGGCGTCAGCGGCGTGGCCGATGCCGCGGCCACCGGCCGGCTGGCGGTGAAGACCCTGGTGCTGATCCTGATCTTCATGACCTGCAGCGCGCTTTTCGCCCTGGTCTGGCAGTTTACGTTCTACGCCGTCTGGCCCATCGGCGCCGCTGGCGCGACCGCCCTGAAAGCCGGCGCCGCCAGCGCCCCGGAGCTGCTCAAGGCCGCCCCAAGCCTGACCGACTTCATCAAGAACCTTGCGCCGTCCAATCCGATCAAGGCCGCCAGCGAGGACTCGATCCTGCCTCTGGTGGTGTTCGCGGGTTTCTTCGGCTTTGCCGTGACCCGCCTGGAAGAGTCGCGGCGGCGGGCCATAACCGAGCTGTTCGACAGCATCTCCCAGGCCATGGTGACCATCGTGCGTTGGGTGCTGCAGGCCGCGCCGATCGGCGTCTTCGCGCTGGCGCTTGGCGTGGGCTTACGCGCCGGCGTCGGCGCCGCGCCGGAGATCGTCCACTACATGGCCTCGATCTCGCTCGGCAACATCGTCGTCGCCCTGGTCATGGCCGTCGTGGCCATCACGCTGGGGCGCGTCGCGCCGGGTCTGTGGGTGCGCGCCAGCGCGCCGGTGCAAGTGGCGGCCTTCGCCACCCAGTCATCGCTGGCCTGCCTGCCGGTGATGGTCGAGCGCTGCCGCGACGACCTGAACGTGCCGGACCGGGTCACCGGCCTGTCCCTGCCGCTGGCCGTGGCCCTGCTGCGGGTCACCGGCCCCTTCGCCAACTATGCGGTGGCCCTGTTCGTTGCCCAGATCTACGGCATCCATCTGGGCCCGGCGCAGTATGCCGCCGGCGTGTTTGTCGCCGTCGCCACCAGCATGGCGGCGGTAAGCCTGCCGGGCCAGGTCTCGTTCTTCTTCTCGGTCGCGCCCATCTGCGTGACCCTGGGCGCGCCGGTCGACCTGCTGCCCATCCTGATCGCCGTCGAGGTGGTGCCCGACATCTTCCGCACCATCGGCAATGTCACCGGCGATATGGCGCTGACAGTGGTGCTGAACCGCAGCGAGGGCGCGGTAGATCCCGCGGAAGCCGCCGCCTGATCGCGAACCTATCGCCAGTCGCCCCCGCCCGCTATCGTCCTCGCCGACGCCTGGGGGCTCTTAATCATGCTGTTCGATCCACGACGCGTGAGCCGCCGCGCATTCCTGTCGGCGGCGTCCGCCGCGGCGCTGGCGACCCCTGCGCTGGCCGCGCCGCGCACCTACAGCGGACCCCGCACGCCCTACGGCGCTCCAGACCTCCAAGGTGTCTGGACCAACGCTACCTACACAGAGCTGGAACGCCCCAAGGTCTTCAAGAGCCTGGTGATATCACCGCAGGAGGCCCGCAGAGCCGAGGCCCTCTATGCGAAGACCGGGACCTTCGATCCTGACGATCACGA
The DNA here is from genome assembly GCA_025350685.1 of Alphaproteobacteria bacterium. GTDB lineage: Bacteria > Pseudomonadota > Alphaproteobacteria > Caulobacterales > Caulobacteraceae > Phenylobacterium. Next base: position 13,205 of record JANXXK010000291.1, read on the forward strand.
TCCTCTTGGGCAGAAGGATTCGGAGTTTTGGGACGTCGGTCCGGGCATGGCGCGCGTCCGCGGCGAAATCCGCACGTCGTTCATCGTCGATCCGGCCGACGGCCAGATTCCGTTCACGCCCGAGGCGATCAAGCGCTTCCATTTTGACGACCCGAAATGGAAGCGACCCCGCGACAATCCCGAGGAGGAGAGCGTCACCACGCGCTGCGTGGCGTCCGAGGGCGGCGCCCCGCCGAACCTGCCCAGTCCTGACGGCAACTTCCTGCAAATCCTGCAGACGCGCGACCACGTGGCGCTGCTGGCCGAGAAGTACGACGACCTGCGGATCGTGCGCCTGCACGATGCGGTGCACGCGCCGCCCGCCGTGCAGAACTGGCTCGGCGACGCGATCGGACGCTGGGAGGGTGACACTCTGGTCGTTGAAAGCACCAACCTGTGCCCGTCGACCGTGGCCCGGACGGATCGGATGAAGATCTCGCCGGCGGCGACCATCGTCGAGCGATTTACCCGCGTCGGCCCGGCGGAACTGCTCTACGAATTCGCCATCACCGACCCGGCCTTCTACACTCAGACTTGGTGGGGCGAGATGCCGTTCCGGGCGAGCAAGGAGCGGATGTTCGAATACGCCTGTCACGAGGGGAACTACGGGATGGTCAACATCCTGGCGGGCGCCCGGCGTGAAGAGAAGAGCGGCGGGCCCCTGCCTTAGGCCGCGTCGCGACCCCCGCCCGATCTCGCAGGCTTGATCGCCGGCCCGTCGGCCCTTACCCACCTTGGCCATGAGCAACGAACCGTTTTTTCGAATCGAGGGGACGCATTACGTCCCGACCGCCGCGGCCCGCGGCCCGTGGAATCCCAACTCGCTGCACGGCCGCGTCATCGCCGGCCTGCTGGGGGCGGAGATCGAGCGGCTGCACCGCACGCCGGATTTCATGCCGGCGCGGCTGACGGTGGACATGTACCGGCTGCCGGATCTGTCGCCTGTTGAGGTCACCACCAAGGTCGTGCGCGACGGCAACCGCATCAAGGTGATCGACGCGGAGTTCATTTCCGGCGGGGTGAGCGCGGGCCGGGCGACCTGCCAGCTGCTGAAGCGCACCGAGAACCCCGAAGGCAATGTCTGGAAGCCGCCCGCGTGGGACGTGCCCAGGCCCGCCGACCTGCCGCCTCCGGACCCGGCGCGCACGCCGATGGGCGGCATGTGGGAGACGCGGCGGATCAGCGGCGACTTCGGCGCGGTGATGCAAAGGCGCATGTGGATCAGCGAGGTGCGCGAGCTGGTCGAGGGTCGGGCGCTGACGCCGTTCGTCCGCGTGGCGGGCTCGGCGGATTTCGCCAGCCCGGCGGCCAACATCGGCGACAAGGGCCTGGAGTTCATCAACTCCGACGTGACGGTGTATCTGCACCGCGAGCCGCGCACCGAATGGGTCGGCTACGAGGTGGTGAACCACGGCGCGAGCGACGGCGTCGCGGTGGCGGAATGCTTCGTCTACGACGAGGACGGGCCGATCGGCACGGCCTCCTGCGCGGCGCTTGCGCAGCGGCGGATGGCCCAAAGCTAGAGGCCGAAGCCAGGGATAATGGGGAGGGGGCCGCCCCAAGAAACGCAGGAGCGGCCCACTCTTTGCTCGACGTGTGGTTGTGATCCGCCGAGCAACCGACAGATGCCGCTGACTCGACCGCACGCATAAGGCGACCAGCTGTCGCACTGTAGTTGTACGTAGGCCGCGCAGCCGGACGCGCGGGCAGGCTGACGGCGCAAGCGCCGCCGTGCGATGTTGCCTGCAAGGGTCGGCAAAGGTTCATCGGGAGACTGCGGATGGGTATCTGGAAGCTGTTGGCCGGCGCGCTCGCCGCGGTGATGTTGGCGAGCCCTTCGGCGCTGGCCAATCCGAAGACCGCGCTCGACGCCTATGTCGCCAAGCCCGATCCGGCCTTCGCCTGGAAGGTGGCAGGCACGATTTCCGGCCCCGGCTATCACGGCGCGGTGCTGGAGCTTACCTCCCAAACGTGGCTGACCGCCAAGGAGGTCGACAAGCCGGTCTGGAAGCACTGGCTGACGGTGATCGTCCCCGACGCCGTCAAGCATGACAAGGCGTTCCTGTTCATCACCGGCGGCGACAACACCGATCCCGCCCCGACCGAGGCCACCGAGCGGTTCGCCAGGATGGCGGTGGAGACCGACTCCGTCGTGGCCGAGCTGGACGACGTGCCGAACCAGCCGCTGCGGTTCACCGAGGACCCCAAGCCGCGCGTGGAGGACGAGATCATCGCCTACCAGCAGGCGAAGTTCCTCAAGGACCACAATCCGCTGGATCTGGTGCGCCTGCCGATGGTCAAGAGCGGGACCCAGGCGATGACCGCCGTCCAGCAGTACCTGGCGAGCGCGGCCGGCGGGAAGCTGAGGGTCGACGGTTTCGTGGTCTCCGGCGGCTCCAAGCGGGCCTGGACTACCTGGCTGGTCGGCGCGATCGACAAACGGGTCGTAGGCATCGTACCGATCGTCATCAATGTGCTGGATGTCGACGCCACCGGCCGTCACCACTGGCAGGCCATGGGCTACTTTTCGCCGGCCCTGCAGGACTATGTCGAGAACCACCTGATCCCTGACGCCATCGGCACGCCCGGCTGGGCCGCGATCAACAAGATCGAGGACCCGTTGAACTACCGCGACCGCCCGGCGATGAAGATGCCGAAGTACGTCATCAACGCGGTCGGCGATGAGTACTTCCCGCCGGACAACACCAGGTATTCCTACCACCTGCTGCCAGAACTGAAGCGGCTGCGGATGATCCCCAATTCCAGCCACTCGACGGCGGGGACTGACATCAACCAGAGCATGACCGCCTTCTATGATGCGGTACTGAACCACCGGCCGATCCCAAGCTATTCGTGGCGGGTGCGCAAGGACGGGGCGATCGTGGTGACCTCGGCGACCAAGCCGCTGGCGGTCAAGCTGTGGCAGGGCAATGACCCGAAGGCCCGCGACTTCCGGGTCGACACCATCGGCGACAAGGCCTTCACCTCGACGCCTCTGACCCGCGGCAGAGACGGGACATGGGTGGGCAAGGTCGCCAAGCCGGCCGCCGGCTGGACGGCCTATTTCGTCGAGCTCACCTATCCGAGTGGCGGCAAGTACGTCTTCAAATTCACGACTGAGGTTTCAGTGATCCCGGATACCCTGCCGTTCAAATGGAAGGACGCCCGCCCGATCACCGCGCCGGACGGGAAGTAGCCCCTCGAAATCGCCGCGCGGCGTCATATCTAGAACCCTCGGGCGCCGACTTTCGGGGAACCACGGACATGATGCTGATCGGGCAGTACGACTCGCCGTTCGTGCGGCGGGTGGGGATCGCGCTGAAGACCTATGGGCTGGCCTTCGAGCACAGGCCCTGGTCGACCTTCGGCGACGCCGATCAGATCGCCCGGTACAACCCCCTGCGTCGCGCGCCGACACTGGTGCTCGACGACGGGGCCGTCATCACCGACAGCCTGACGATCCTTGAAGTGCTCGACGCGATGGCGGGCCCGAAGGCGGCCGTGCTGAACCGGACCGGGGCCGATCGCCGGGACCTGCTGCAGATCTCGGCCTTCGCCGCCGGGGCCGCCGACAAGGCGATCAGCCTGGTCTATGAGCGCGTGCTGCGCGAGGCGGCCCTGCCGCTGTGGGTGGATCGGTGCCGCGCCCAGGTCAGCGAGACCCTCGACCTGCTGGAGGCCGAGCGCGCCCAGCGGTCCACGCCCTATCTGTTCGACGCCGCCTTGAGCCACGCCGACGTGGTGCTGGCCACGGTAACCCGGTTCATCTGCGAGGCGCTCGACGGCGAGTTCGACTGGACGCATCGGCCGGCGCTGAAGGCCCACTCGGCGCGCTGCGAGGCGCTGTCAGCCTTCCAGGAGGCTTCGCAGCCGTTCCTGAAGCCCGGTGAAGCCTGAGGTCTCGTGGCTGCCAGAGCTTGGCTTATTCGGCCGAACAGTCGATCTAGGGACCATGTTCGAACCCACCGCCCGAGCCGACGTCCTCGCCCTGCGCGCCTCAGAAATCCGAGAGATCGCCAACGCCGGCATGGAGCGCGAGGACATCCTGGTCTTCTGGGTCGGCGAGAGCGACCAACCGACGCCGATGTTCATCCGCGAGGCCACCGCCAAAGCGCTGATGGACGGCCAGACCTACTACACCCACAACCTGGGCCGCACCGACCTGCGCGAGGCGCTGCAGGGCTATCTCGGACGTCTGCACGGCCGGCCGTTCGGCATGGACCGGCTGGCGATCAGCAACTCCGGGGTCAACGCCCTGATGCTGGTCAGCCAGGCGGTGATCTCACCGGGCGACAAGGTGGTGGTGACCGCGCCGGTCTGGCCCAATGTGGTGGAGATCCCGCGCATCCTGTCGGCGAAGATGCAGACCGTGGCGCTGGACCGCGCGCAAGGCCGCTGGCGGCTCGACCTCGACAAACTGATGGACGCGCTGACGCCGGACACCAAGGCGCTGTTCCTCAACTCGCCGAACAATCCCACCGGCTGGACCTTGGCGGCGGAGGACCGCGCCGCGATCCTCGAGCGCTGCCGCAAGTACGGCATCTGGCTGATCGCCGACGACGTCTATGAGCGGCTTTATTTCGGCAGCAGGCTGGCGGCGCCGTCGTTCCTGGAGCTGGCGGATCCCGAAGACCGGCTGGTCTCCACCAACACCTTCTCAAAGGCCTGGCGGATGACCGGCTGGCGGATGGGCTGGATGGTCATGCCGCCGAAGCTGACAGCCTCCATGGGGGTGGTGATCGAGTACAACACCTCCTGCGCGCCGGACTTTATCCAGACCGGCGCCATCGCGGCGCTGAACGACGGCGAGGCTTCGATCGCCGAGCTGCGAGCCGAGCTGATGAGCCAACGTGACCTGGTGCTCAGCGGTCTGCGCGAGCTGCCGGGCGTCGAGGCCGTCGAGCCGGAGGGCGGGATGTACGCCTTCTTCCGGCTGGAGGGACGTGGGGGCTCCATGGCGCTGGCCAAGGACATGGTGGCCAAGGCGGCGCTGGGCGTCGCGCCGGGCTCGGCCTTTGGGCCCGAGGGTGAGGGCTGGCTGCGCTGGTGTTTCGCCCACCGGCCGGAAAAGAATCTCGAGGGCCTTCGGCGGCTGAGGGAATATCTGGGTTCATAACCCGCTCGTCCCGGCGAAAGCCGGGACCCAGGCGGCGTTTCCGAAGGAGCCGCTGCGCCGCTTCGTCCCCTGACTCAGCTTGGATCCCGGCTTTCGCCGGGGGTTAGAGGTTGGGGGTTCGCGCAGGCGTTTCGGGCGGGGGCGCCAGCGGCACGTCGGCGACGGGTGTGTGCGGGGCTTCCGGCGCGGGCGCGTCGGCGGCAGGCGCGGCGGCGTCCGCTGGCGCCGGCGGCGGCTCCGGTTCGGCGTTGCCGCGGAACGAGGCGCCCAGCAGGGTGGCGCGGGCCTCCAGGTCCTTGGCGGTGGTCACGCACTTGGCGGGCAGCGCCCAGCTCATCCACTCCTGGGCCATGCGGGCCTTGGTGACGCCAGGCCCCGACTGCCAGATCCCGCGGCCCTTCTTCACCGCCACGGCGCCCTCGACGTTGATCGGCCGCAGGCTGGCCTTCTCGGCGGCGGTCAGCGCGGCCTGGAACTGCTTCAACTCGGCGCGGCCGTCCTTCTGCATGTCGGCGTAGACCTTGAGGTCGTCGGAGAGCTTGCGGCCGGGCGGGCGGTAGGTGGTCTCGATGCGGGTGACCTCGGGCATCACCTCGTCATGCAGGTCGAGGTAGCCGCGAAGGGAGCCATAGCACCAGGCCACGAACAGGTAAGGATCGGTGGGCGCGCCGAGGGGGTGCGGCGCCGCGGTCTCCGCGGCGGGCGCCTCTGCCGGCGTTTCCGCGGCAGGGGGCGGCTGGACGGCGGCGTCGGCCGTGGCCGGCTGGCCTTGCAGGAAGAGGGCGAGGACGATTGCAAGCGCGGACATATCTGCAGATACCTTGGGAATTCAGCGAAAATCAGGCGGCGGGACTCTCGGCGGATCCGTAGCCGCCGCCGCCGGGGGTCTCGATCTCGATGGCGTCTCCGGCCTGGACGGTGATGGCGAAGAGGCCTGGCAGGTCTGTAACCGTCCCATCCGATGCGATCAAACGCTGCGCGCCGGGAAGGGCCGGGCCGCCGCCGGCAATCCCCTGCGGCGCGTGCTCCCGGCGGGAGGAAAGCAGGGCGACCTCCATCGACGAGAGGAACCTGATGCGGCGGATGGCACCGTCGCCGCCGGGGTTGCGGCCTGCGCCACCGGATCTGGGACGGATGCCGAAGACCTCCACACGGACCGGGAAGCGGCGCTCCAGGATCTCCGGATCGGTGAGCCGCGAATTGGTCATGTGGGTTTGGACGGCGCTGGTTCCCGGGAAGTCCGCCGTCGCGCCGGAGCCGCCGCAGATGGTCTCGTAGTACTGGCGGGCGTCGTCACCGAAGGTGAAATTGCTCATGGTGCCCACGCTATTGGCCATGACGCCTAAGGCGGCGTAGAGGGCGTCGACGACGTGCTGGCTGGTCTCGACATTGCCGGCGACCACGGCGGCGGGCGGGTTGGGGTTCAGCATCGAACCCTGCCGCGTCAGGATGTTCAGCGGCTCCAGGCAACCGGCGTTCAGCGGAATGTCATCGTCCACCAGGGTGCGGAAGACGTAGAGCGCAGCGGCGTCGACGATGGCCGAGGGGCCGTTGAAGTTGCTGGGCAGTTGGTCGGCGCTGGCGGTGAAATCGAGGGTGGCGGTCCCGGCCTTGGCGTCCACCGTGGTGGTGACGACGATCTCGCCGGCGCCGTCCATGGGCACGCGGGCAAAGCCGTCGGAAAGCCTGCCCACCGCGCCGCGCACCGCGGCGGCGGCGTTCTGCTGGACGAAGGTCATGTACCGCGCGACGGCCGCGGTGCCGTACGCGCGGATCATCTCGGCGACGGCCGTGGCGCCGGCCTGGCAGGAGGCGATCTGCGCCTTCAGGTCGGCGAGGTTCTGGTCTGGGCTGCGGCAGGGCCAGGGGCCGGCCATCAGGGCGGAACGGGTCTGCGCCTCCAGGAAGCGGCCCTCGCGCATGATCGGCAGGGCGTCCAGCATCACGCCCTCCTCGTCGATGGTGTGGCTGAACGGCGGCATGGACCCGGGCTGGACGCCGCCCACGTCGGCGTGGTGCCCGCGAGCGGCGACGTAGAAGGCCGGCTGGGCGGCCCCTTCCACAAAGGCCGGCCCCATGAACACCGGCATCACTACGGTGATGTCCGGCAGGTGTGTGCCGCCGGCGTAGGGGTTGTTGAGCGCGAAAGCCTCGCCGGGGCGAAGCACCGGGTGGCGGTCGCGGACGGCGCGGACCGAGGCGCCCATGCTCCCCAGGTGCACCGGCATGTGCGGGGCGTTGGCCACCAGCCCGCCGTCGGCGTCGAACAGGGCGCAAGAGAAATCGAGCCGCTCCTTGATGTTCACCGAATGGGCGGTGCGCTCCAGGGCCGCGCCCATGGCCTCGGCGACGCCCATGAAGCGACGGTTGAACAGCTCAAGCGTGACCGCGTCGGGCTTGTCCAGCGCGACGGCGGCATGCGAGCTCTCCGCGGTCCGGGTGAGGCGGATCAGCCCGTCGACGTCGGCGCTCGCGCGCCAGCCGGGGGCCACGGCGATCTGGGTGTCGGCGCGGACGATCAGGGCTGGGCCGTCGGCGGTGGTGAGGGTCGCGGCGGGGATGATCGGGGCGTCATGCCAGACTCCGCCGGCAAACATTTTCACCCGCTCATCCCCGCGAAAGCGGGGACCCAGGTTCTTTCCGTTCGGGCCGTTCGGCGGGGTTGCGGCGGCGCCGGGCTCGGCAACAACCAAAACGCCTGGGTCCCCGCTTTCGCGGGGATGAGCGGAGTTTGAGAGGGCCTCGGCTTCCACCGTGGCGATCAGGATGGCGCGGTCCAGCTCGATGAAGCCGAACAGCCGCTGGTGGGCCTGCTCAAAAGCGGCTTTGGCTGAAGCCAAGTCGCTCAGCGTAACGGCCAGTTCCGCGTCCGCGCCTTCGTAGCGCAGGCGCAGCGTCTGGCGGACATCGCCGGCGACGGCGCCCTGGTCGGCGAGCGCGGCGCATGCGGCGCCCGCGACCTCGGCCAGCAGGGTCTTGGCGCGAACGAGGCCATCGCTATCGAGCGGCGCTTCCAGACCGGATTGGCGCAGCGCGGTGACCTCGGCCTGGCCGATCCCCCAGGCGGACAGAACGCTGGCGTAGCGTGGCGCGAGAATCTCGCGGACGCCGAGCGCCTCTGCGGTCTGGCAGGCCACCTGGCCGGCGGCGCCGCCGAAGGCGATCAGCGCATGGTCGCGGGGATCGAAGCCGCGCTCGGTGGAAATGCGGCGCACCGCCTGGGCCATCTGCTCGACGGCGACGGCGACGAAACCCTCGGCGGCGGCTTCCAGGCTCTCAGCGCCCATGGCGCGGCCGAGTTCGGCCAGACGGGCGCGGGCGGCGGTGGGATCGAGCGGGACGTCGCCGTTCGGCCCGAACACCGAGGGGAAGAAGCGCGGGTCGAGGCGGCCCAGCAGCAGGTTGGCGTCGGTGACCGTCGCCGGGCCGCCGCGGCCGTAGGCGGCCGGGCCGGGCGCGGCGCCGGCGCTGGCCGGCCCGGCGCGGGCCCGCATGCCGTCGAAGGTGAGGATCGAGCCGCCACCGGCCGCCACGGTCTCCACGTCGAGCATGGGGCTGCGGATCTTCGCGCCGGCGACCTTGGCGGTGTCGCGGCGCTCCAGGGCGCCGGCGAAGCGGCAGACGTCGGTGGAGGTGCCGCCCATGTCGAAGCCCAGCACCGCCGCTGCGCCCGCCTGGACGGCCGTGCGCGCCACGCCGACCACGCCCCCGGCCGGGCCGGAGACCACCGCGTCCTTGCCGCGGAAGGCCTGGGCCTGAACCAATCCGCCCGACGAGGTCATGAAGTAGAGCGGCGCGCCTTC
>JANXXK010000334.1 GCA_025350685.1 Alphaproteobacteria bacterium
GTCACTGAGAACGGCTTGCGGCAGTCCTTGCACTTGTAGACGCCGGGCCTGGTGCTCTTGCCGCCAAGCTTCGTGATCCTATCTTCCGTGACCCCACAGCGCGGGCACACCGGACCGTGCGGCCACAACAGGCTTTCGAGGTGAGCGCGGGCCGCGTCTTCGTCGTGATAGATCGGGCTGGCGAGGTTGGTCTTGCGGCTGGTCATCGGCTTGGTCCTTCAATGACCAAACACTACCCCTTGGGGCTTGGTACGTCAACCGGATAGTTCCCCAGGCGCGCGCGTTTTCAATAGGATGTTGTCAGCGTTGATCGCCGCGCCTGAAATTAACCAAGATACTGAATTTGCGCAGGGATGCATGCCGTTGCGCCTTTGCGCACGACCGCGGATGGGAGAGGTTCGCTCTCCGGCGACGGCCAATCTCGATCGGCTGTCGCCCCGTGATCACCTGGAAAGGCCTGGGGCTTTGAACGTGCTCGTTTTCGCACCGGTTTTTGTCGTGACAGGCGTCTGCCTGGCCGCGGTCGGCGCCATGGTGCGGCTGAGACCGCGCCGTCACCGCCTTCCGCCCACCCGCCACATGCGCCGGGTGCGGATCGTCGACAGCCAAGCCGAGAACCGTACCCAATACGGCTCATCCCCGCTTGCGCGGAGATGAGCGAAGGGTAGGATCGGCCCAAGCCTTTGATTTCGCGAGGTTCCAATTGAGCCTGGACCCCAGGGCCCGCTCAGCGCCCCGCCGACGCTCCCGAGGCATGCTCCATCAGGTCTAGGCCCGCTTCGGGGAAGGCGGGGCGGGGGTGGACGCCGTCGGCGCCGAATCCAGGACGGCGCCGCCGCGAAGATCATACGAAGCGCCATGCGCCCCTCCCTGGAGCCGCGCTTGTGGTGTCCGGCCTGTCGGTGCGGGCGACGATCAGGCGCGGCGGGCAGGATGGGGTCGGTCGGCGAGGATCGGATTTCAGGGCTGAAAGATTGCCGCGGGCCCGACGAGGTCGATGGGTCCGTGCAGTTCGATCACCGGGATCTCCCAGGGGTGGGCGGCGACAAGGCGGGCCAGGATCGGGTCACGGTCGGCCAGCGGCAGGTCGGCCGCGACATAGGTGGTCAGCACCACGGTCGGCGACAGGCTGACTTGGCCGGCCTCGCCGAGGGTCGGGGTCGCCGCGGCCGAGGGCGTGAAGCTCTCCAGGCCGAGGCCGATCTCGATGACGCCGGAATAGAGGCCAAAATCGCCGAGTCGAGGTTCGTCGCGGATGACCGCGAGCAGTTTCGCCGCGGCGGTATCGGCTTCAAGCGCCTGGTGGTCGCCGGCGAGGAGGGCGCTCAGCGTCGCCGCATCGACCGGACAATGGATACGCAGTTTGCGGACGCGGCGCAGGTGGACGGCCACGTGCAGGTCAGCGGAAGGCGAAGCTGAGCTTGGCGCCGACGAAGCGGCCGTGCGCGTCGTAGCCGGTGATCTCGCGAGCGCCTGAGTGCTCGAGGCTGTCCTGCAGGCCGCAGACGAAGCCGGCCGAGCCTGAGACGCGGCCTGGCGCGAAGCTGTGATCGACTGAGGTCTTGGCGACACCGGCCGGCATGCGCACCGCGCCGGCCAGGACGTCGCGGACGGGCAGGGCCGGGGTGGCTTGATCGGCAGGACCCGGCTCGGCCGCGTGCGGCAGCAACGAACGCAGGGTGCGCGCCGCAGCCTGGGCGTCGGCGGGTGTCGTCGCGGCGTGAACCGAGCCGGCCAGGGCCAGGGCGGCGGTCGTGACGGCGATGAGCGTTCGAAGAGCCATAGGCGTCTCCCTCGGCAGGCGGACCATACCTAGTACGTGACGAGGCCGGTCGCCAGACGCGTGCGCGTGACATCAATCAGCAGAGGAGCACCCGATGGCCAAGAGGACATCGACGCGCCGGCCGCAGGAGCTGCCCGCGAAGAAGACCGTGGAGGCCGATGGGCGGGTGACCTACGTGCACTACACGAGGAAGCTGGCCAAGACGATCTGCGCACGGCTGGCGACCGGGGAGACCTGGTTCCGGATGGCCAACACGCCCGGGATGCCCTGCTACACGTCGCTCTATGCCTGGCGGCAGAAATATCCGGAGTTCGCCGAGGCCTACGCCCAGGCCAAGGAGATGGCCGCCGACCTGAGGGCGGACCGGACGCTGGAGGTGGCGGAAGCCGCCACGTCGGCGACGGCGAGCGCCGACCGGCTGAGGATCGGGGCGCTGCAGTGGCACGCGGGCAAGGCCGCGCCGAAGCGCTATGGCACCCGCGTCCGTGACGAAGACGGAGTCGAGGAAGGGCCGGAACGGCGGCTGATCATCGAGGTGCGGCGGTTCGCCAAGGCCACGGCGCCAGACGGCACGCTCTACACCCGCGAAATCTTCCCCGACGGGCGGATCGAAGGCCCGGAGGAGGCCAAGGGATGAGCCGGCCTCGCAAGTCGGGCCTGCTGCTGCCGGCGGGGCCGGAGGCCGAGCCGCTTCGGCTGCGGATGCCGGTGAACTGGCGCCCCCGGCCCTATCAGATCGACCTGTGGGAAGGCCTGCTGGACGGTGTGACGCGGGCCGATATCGTGGCGGTGCAAACGCATGCCGCCGAACACGCGCTGCAGGACCAGCTTACGACGGGGCGCCGAGCTTCGAAGTGAGGTCATGAAGGTATCCGGCGACGTCGGCAGGCCAGGGGGAGATTAGCTTGCCAAATCGATCGAGATCGCGCGCGAACAAGGCGCGTGTCGCTTCTTCGTATCCTGGCAGATCCCCGGCCAACGAGGTCATGACTCGATAGGCGGCTTCCGTCACCTGTGCTGCGTCGCCTCCGTCCTCGCGCCGCGCTTGGTCGACCAATCGACGAAGAGCCGCTGAAGCGCCGCCCCGCTGCGCAGACAGCCACTCCCAATGTCGAGGAAGAAGAGTGACCTCGCGGGCCGTGACGCCGAGCTTCGGCCGGCCGCGAGTGGGAGTTGGCGGACTAGTTGGCGGTGGGAGCCGCGCCGCCGCTTCCTCGGCGGAGCCGCGAAGGTCGAGTTCGATGGGATGGCCTGTCGCATCCTCAAAGATCACCAGCTGCTCGTGGGCGCGGGCATGTGCGCTGCGGGCAACCGACGTTAGGTCGCCCCGAGCCACGAGCCGATGTCCGACGAAAGCCGTGACGCCGTCGGTTGGCATTTTCATCACACCGTTCCGTTCCGATTTACCCGGACGGAAATAGCAGCTGACGGCTGGCCCGCATAGCGGACTGCCCTGCGACTGGGCGGAGGGCGATCTGCCGTCGATGCACTTTGAGACCGACGACACGCCGACGCCCGCGCTAGCTCTCAAGCTCTATTGCGCCATCGCCCAGGATTGGGCCGACAACGTTTTGAAGGGGCGCGACTTGTCGGACAGCTACCCAATCCCGGTCGCGCCAACGCGAGAACATGCCGAGATGCTGAAGGGCAGGATCAAGTTCATTCGAAAGAAGCTGATCCCGATCGCCTAATGCAGGGGACGGAATGCGCGAAGCCGAAAAGGCCCACAGCTTGCGCTGCGGGCCCTTGGTTTAGTGGTGCCACGACAGGGATTCGAACCCTGGACCTCAGCCTTACCAACCCGGTTCAGGCCCTTTCCGATTGTACGCTATTCTACGATTTAACTAGCAAAAACATTGACTTAGTCCGCCGCCTGTGCGATGCTGTACGCTGAAATTTTCGCCAAAGTGCTGCCCATGTGCTGCCCAGAAAACCCCTTCTCGGCGCAGCGCTGGTCCAGAGCTAAGCCGTTGAGCGTCGAGTGAAATCATGGCCGAGCACCGCATCCGCCTGACCCGTAAAATCGTCGAGTCTGCTGCCCCAGGAGCCCAGGAGACCAAAATCTGGGACTCCGACGTCACAGGTTTCGGGGTCAGGATTCGGCCCGGCGGCCATCGGGGCTACATCCTGCAGTACCGCTT
>JANXXK010000060.1 GCA_025350685.1 Alphaproteobacteria bacterium
GCAGACCGGGGTCAACCGCATCGACGTCAAGAACGCCCCGGTGGTCTTCGTCGGCTACGGCGTCAAGGCGCCGGAGCGCAATTGGGACGACTACAAGGGCGTCGACCTGCACGGCAAGATCGCCCTCGTCCTGGTCAATGACCCCGACTACGAGACCGCGCCCGAATGCAAGACTGGGTGCGACTTCGGCGGCAAGGCGATGACCTACTACGGCCGCTGGACCTACAAGTACGAGGAGGCGGCCCGCCAGGGCGCCATCGGCTTCATCGTGATCCATGAAACCGGACCCGCCTCCTATGGTTGGAACACGGTCAAGAACTCCAACACCAACGCGGTGTTCGACATCATCCGCAAAGACCCCACCAAGGCGCACGCCCCCATCGAGGCCTGGATCCAGCGCGACCCGACCGTGGCCCTGTTCAAGGCCGCCGGCCTCGACTTCGAGGCCCAGAAGAAGCTGGCCCAGACCCGCGATTTCAAGCCAGTCGCCCTATCCGGCGTGACCTTCTCAACCGCCTTCGCCGTCGACGCCAAGCAGGTGGTCAGCCATAACGTGGTCGGCCTGCTGCCGGGGACCAAGCACGTGGCCGAGCGGGTCATCTACACCGCCCACTGGGACCACCTGGGCGTCGGCCTGCCGGACGCCAAGGGCGACCGCATCTACAACGGCGCCGTCGATAACGCGTCCGGTGTCTCCGGCCTGATCGAGCTCGGCCGCGCATTCGCCCATGCCCCGCGCACCGACCGCACGGTGATGTTCATGGCGGTGACAGCCGAGGAAAAGGGCCTGCTGGGCTCGGAGTACTACGCCACCAACCCGCTCTATCCTCTCGCCACCACGGTCGCCAACATCAACATGGACGGCTCCGCGGTGAGCGGCCCGGCCAAGGACATCTCCACCTCCGGCGACGCGGGCCTGACCCTGCAGGACGACCTGATCGCGGTGGCCAGGGCGCACGGCCGCAGCTTCACCAAGGACAGCCGCCCCGAGGCCGGCAGCTTCTTCCGCTCCGACCACTTCTCGTTCGCCAAGCAGGGCCTGCCCGCCCTGTCGTTCGGCTCCGGCCGCGACCTGGTGAAAGGCGGCGTCGAGGCCGGCAAGGCCGCCCAGGAGGCCTACGTCCGCGACCGCTACCACCAGCCCGCCGACGAGTTCGATCCCAACTGGGATCTGTCCGGCATGGCCAATGACCTGACCATCGGCTTCGACCTCGGCCGCCAGCTCGCCAATTCGCGGGAGTGGCCGGAATGGAAGCCGGGTTCGGAGTTCAAGGCCGCGCGGGACAAGACCGCTTCAGCAAGGAAGTAGGCCGATGGCGGCAGGAACGATCCGTTGCGGCATCGGTGGCTGGACCTTCGAGCCCTGGCGCGGGGTGTTCTATCCGCCGGGCCTGCGCCAGGCCGATGAGCTGAACTATGCGGCCAGCCACCTGACCGCCATCGAGATCAACGGCACCTACTATTCGAGCTTCAAGCCCGACAGCTGGGCCAAGTGGCGCGCGTCCACGCCGGAGGGCTTCAAGTTCGCGGTCAAGGCCTCGCGGTTCTCCACCAACCGCAAGGTGCTGGCCGACGGGGGCGAGAGCATCGGCCGCTTCCTGAACCAGGGCCTCTCCGAACTCGGCGACCGCCTGGGCCCGATCCTCTGGCAATTCGCCAATACCAAGAAGTTCGACGCCGCCGACTTCGAGGGCTTCCTGAAGCTGCTGCCGGCCAAACAGGACGGCCTGCCGCTGAGCCACGTCCTGGAGGTGCGCCATGCGACCTTCGCCGACCCGGCCTTCATCGCTCTGGCCCGCAAATACGCGGCCACCGTTTGCCTGGCCGACCATTTCACCTATCCGATGATCGCCGACGTGACCGGCGACACCGTCTACGCCCGCCTGCAGACCGGCTCCGACGAGGTCGACACCGCCTATTCCGCGGCTGACCTGGACCTCTGGGCCGGGCGGCTGAAGACCTATGCCGCCGGCGGCCGCCCCGGCGACCTGAGCGCCGCCGACCCGGGCGCGGACGCGCCTGCGACCCCGCGCGAGGTCTACGCCTTCTTCATCCACGAAGGAAAAGTCCGCGCGCCCGCCGCCGCCATGGCGATGATCGCGCGGGTGAAAGCCTAGGGCCTAAACGCAAACGGCGCCCACTGGGGGCGCCGCCGCGAAGCTCGAATTTGGTTCAGCGCCTAGGCGAGCGCGGCCGACTGCCGGCGGCGGCGCAGAACCGCGCCAACGCCGCCGAAGCCGAGGATCATCATCGTCCAGGTGGCCGGTTCCGGCACGCCCAGGCCGTAGGCGAACGCCTGGTGGCCATAGTCGTCGGCGAAAATGGACCCGAACGCGTGGCTGCCGTTCGGCGCCTTGGTCGCCACGGCTGCAGCATCCGCTTTGTATTTGTTGATAAAGTGGTTCACCACGACGCTGCCGTTGACCGTGATGTTCAGGTTCTCGACCTCCCAGATCGCGCCCTGGATGCCGGCCTGCTTGTGGCTGATATCCGTCGCGATGCTGTCATCCAGGAAGTCGGAGTAGTCGAGCAGCCACTTGATCTCGCGCAGCTGGAAGGCGCTCAGCGGGGCGCCGTTCTGACCGCTCGGCGTCGAGGTCTTGCTGTCCGTCGTCAGAGCCTCGTTGTGATAGGCATAGCCATTGCCGCCGTTCAGCGGGCCGAGGAACATGTCGTGGTAGATGTCCACGCAATAGGCGGTGAGCGAAAAGTTCGGGTCATTCGGGCCGCCGCTGTTGGCGGTGAACGTCACCGGGCCGATGTAGGCGTTGATCGTCGAATAGCCGGGGCCGGAGATCAAGGCGGTGTTCGAGGTGTCCATCGCGGCGCTCTTCAGAATCAGCGCGCTCGCCGGGGCGGAGACCGCCAAGGCGCCCACCGCGACCGCGGCGGCCAGGAAGCCTTGAACCATTGTACTGTTACGAGACACGTGGAGGACCCCAAATTTCATCTGTGACTCAACCTGCAAATAGTGGGCCGAGTCAACAAAGGTCAATCTTACTGACAGGCTGACGTCTTGTTTGCACCCCCTTTCCCCCTGCGGGCGAATCCGCAAAACGACACACCGCTTGACCGACCCGGCGGAAGCCGCGTTCGCTGAGGCCCGGAAACGCCCGTCAAAGGAGCCAGAACATGGCCGAACTCACCCAGGACGACCTGATGTTCCGCAAGGGCCTGATGAAGGGCCAACGGATCCTGATCACCGGCGGCGGCACGGGGCTCGGCAAGGTGATGGCCGAGGCCTGCCTGATCCTCGGCGCCGAGGTCTACATTTGCGGCCGCCGCGGCGGAGTGGTGGAGGCCGCGGCGAAAGACCTCACCGACGCTCACCCTCCTGAAAAAGGCGGGGGCAAATGCGTCGGCATCGCCTGCGACATCCGCGTGCCGGAAGCCATCGCCGAAATGATCGACACCGTATGGGCCGACGGGGGCGCGCTCACCGGCCTGGTCAACAACGCCGCCGGCAACTTCATCTCCCGCACCGAGGACCTGTCGCCCCGCGGCTTCGACGCCATCGCCAACATCGTCTTCCGCGGCTCGTTCTTCGTCAGCCAGGAATGCGGCAAGCGCTGGCTGAAGGAAGGCAAGCACGCCTCGGTGGTCTCGATCCTGACCACCTGGGTCTGGCACGGCGGCCCGTTCACCGTGCCCTCGGCCATGTCCAAGGCGGGCCTGAACGTCATGACCCAGTCCCTGGCCGTCGAGTGGGGCAGCCGCGGCATCCGCTTCAACGCCATCGCGCCCGGCCCCTTCCCCACCGAAGGCGCCTGGGCGCGGCTCAACCCCGGCGCCGGCACGGCCTCGGAGAAGAAGGATCCCACCATCCCGCTCGGCCGCAACGGCGAGATGCGAGAGCTGGCCAACCTGGCGGTCTATCTTCTCGATCCGGGCTCGGCCTACGTCAACGGCCAGACGATCGCCATCGACGGCGGCTCGCACCTCCAGGGCGGCGGCGGCTTCAACCGGCTCTCCGAATGGGGCGACGCCGAATGGGAGGCCGCGCGCAGCTCCATCCAGTCGGCCAACGAGAAGGACCGTGCGCAGCGCACGGTCTGAGCTTCCTCTCCCCACGCGAAACGCAGAGGGAGGGGGTAGGGAGAGGGCGCTTTGCATTCCACTGCGGCGCCCCTAGAGTGACGGACGTCATTTTCGACTCGCGTCAGTTCCAGAGCCAGATGTCCCAGGTCGCCTACCTCACCCCTGCCCTTCCCGCCGGCAAACGCGAGCAGACCAAGGTCGCCAACCGCCAGGCGATCCTCGACGCCGCGCGCGAGGTGTTCGGCGAGCTGGGCTACGAGACCGCCACCGTGCGCGACATCATCCGCCGCACGGGCCTCGCAGCCGGCACCTTCTACAACTACTACCGCTCCCAGGAGGAGGTGTTCGCCGCCCTCGCCGACGACGGCGCACGGCGCTTCAACCCGATCCTCAAGGCCCTGCGCGGCCAGGGCCTTGGCTTCGAGGTCTTCGTCGAGCGGGCCATCGTCGCCTACTTCGAGTTCATGGCCGACGAGCATTCCAACTGGGCCGCGCGGCGCCCGCCCGGCGAGCCGCACCTGCACATCCAGGGCGAGACCCCGGAGATGGCCGCCGTCTTCGCCGAGGTCCGCGCGGCCATCGAGGACGCGATCGCCGAGCGCCGCGGCCCGGCCGCCGATCCCGACTACATGGCCGCCGCCTGCATCGCCGTCGCCCGCGAGATCGGCGACCGGATGCTGGAGCGCCGCCCCATCGACACCCAGGGC
>JANXXK010000100.1 GCA_025350685.1 Alphaproteobacteria bacterium
CCCAGACCCGGCTGCTGGCCTCCGGCGCCTATGGCCTGGCCGCCGACCCGACGCTGGGCCATGCCTCGCCGACCGCGCTTGCGCAGTCCCCGCCGCTTGACTTCGCCGCCCTGGAAACCGCCGTCGCCAGACTGAAGACCAGCGCCTCGGCCTTCGACACCGCGCTTGCCGCCAAGGGCGCGGGGCTGACCAAGGTTCAGAAGGCCAGGCTGGATGCGGTAATCCGACCGCTGGAGCAGAGCCTGCTGCGCGAGGAGGGCCTGCCGGGCCGGCCCTGGTACATGAATATGGTCTACGCCCCAGGCCGCTTCACCGGCTATGGCGCCAAGACCCTGCCGGGGGTGCGCGAAGCCATCGAGGAACGCCGCTTCGACGACGCGCAGAAATACGTCGGGCTCACCGGCCTGGCGCTCGGCGCCTACGCCGGCCGCCTCGACGCGGCGACCGCGATCCTCAATGGCGGCTGAAGGCGGGGCGGTCGGCGCGGTTGATACGCCACTTGCCGGTGCGGTCATCGCCTTCGACCTCGACGGCACACTGGTCGACACCGCGCCGGACCTGATCGATACGCTAAATGTGCTGCTGGACCAGGAGGGCCTGGCGCCGCTGCCGCTGCACGAGGCCCGGCCGTTCATCGGGCGTGGCGCGAAGTGGCTGATCGAGCGCGGCTTTCTGGCGGCCGACGCCCCGCTGGCGCCAGATCAGGTGCAGCCGCTGTTCGACCGGTTCCTGATCCACTACCGCGCCCACATCGCCGACCGGAGCCGGCCGTTTCCGGGCTGCGTCGCGGCGCTGGAAACCCTGCGGACCCAGGGCGCGAAGCTCGCCGTCTGCACCAACAAACAGACCGGCCTGTCCACCGCCCTGCTCGATGCGCTGGAGATGTCGCACCTGTTCGCCGCGGTGATCGGCGCTGATGCCGCCCCGGCTCCCAAGCCCGACCGCCGTCACCTGGAGACCGCCATCACCGCGGCCGGCGGACTCCCGGCCCGGGCCGTGATGGTCGGCGACGCCGCCACGGATGCCGACGCCGCGCGCGCCGCGCGCGTCCCGCTGATCCTGGTCAGCTTCGGCTACACCGAAATCCCGGTCCGTGAGCTTGCCCCCGACATCCTGATCGACCGCTTCGCACAGCTCCCGCAAGCCTGCGCCCGCCTGCTCGGCGCTTGATAGCGGCAGGTCGCCGGGCTATAGGCCCCATCCTTCGCGACCGCGCCCAGCGCGCTCCGCGCGAGAGGATGCGTAGCTCAGCGGGAGAGCACCTCGTTCACACCGAGGGGGTCACAGGTTCAATCCCTGTCGCATCCACCATCTCTTTTTTCCTACGCGGCGCCGGCAGCGCCGCGTGCAAGCGCAAAACCTCTTGTGGCCGCGCATTTTTGTGCGTACAATTAACCCGTGGAAATCGAATTCGACGACCGGAAGAGCGAGGCGAACGCGGCCAGCCGCGGCCTCCCTTTCGGGCTGGTCGCCGAGTTCGATTGGATCACGGCCCTGGTGGTCGCAGATACTCGCCATGCCTATCCGGAACCTCGGTTCCTGGCTCCCGGTCTGATCGCCGGTCGCCTGCACGCGGTCGTCTTTACGCCGACAGTCGAGGGGGTACGCGTCATCAGCTTCCGCAAGGCCAACGCAAGGGAGATGCGGAAATATGCCCAAGCCCGTTCCTGAACTGGTCGACCCCGAAATGGTCGATGACGAAAACCCCGAATGGACGGACGAGATGTTCGCCCGTGCCCGCCCCGCCGCCGAGGTCATGGGCGAGGCGTTCATGGCGAGGGCGCGCAAGCCCGGGCGGCCGATCGCGCTCAGTCCCAAGGCGCCAGTGACCATCCGGTTTGACGCCGCCGTCGCGCGGCACCTGCGCGCCAGCGGCAAGGGCTGGCAGACTCGGGTCAACGACGCGCTGGCGCGGCTGATCTCGGAAGGCGCGCTTTAGGGCGCAAGGCTCCCCACCGCCGCGACGCTCGAAGCCGAGCGCCGTCGGGGCTTGCGCAAGACATTCCCTGGCGCGCCTGAACCTGTAGCATGGGCTGCTCGGACGCGGCGTTGGGGGACGGCATGGGTTGGCGAGATCTCGGCATGGCGGCGGCGATCCTGGCGGTGTGGGCTGCGTCGGCAGCGGCCCAGGCGCCCGCGGTCCCCGACAGCCTGAAGGTCACCTTCTGTGGCACCTCAGGCCCCCTGCCAATCCCGGGGCGGGCGAAGGCCTGCGTGGCGATCCAGGCCGGCGGTTCGCTCTACCTTGTCGATGCCGGCCCGGAGTCGACGAAGAACCTGATGCTCTGGCGGCTGCCGGTGGCTACGGCCAAAGCCGTGTTCGTCACTCATCTGCACTCCGACCACATCGGCGATCTCGGCGAGTTCAACATGCAAAGCTGGGTCGCCGGCCGGCCCGCACCCCTGGCCGTGGTGGGGCCGCCGGGCGTTGAGAAACTCGCCCAGGGGTTCAACCTGGCCTACGAAAACGACCACGGGTTCCGAAAGGCCCACCACGAGCACGGCGGCTTCGCCTTTCCGATCGCTGCTGGCCTGTTGAAAGCCCAGGTCATCCAGCCGCCGAAGGTGGGGCCCTCGGGCGCGGCCACCGCCGCCGTCTGGATCGACGGCCCGCTCACCGTCAGCGTCATCGTCGTGGCCCACGATCCGATCCGGCCGGCCTATGCCTACCGCTTCGACTACAGGGGCCGCTCCGTCGTGGTCAGCGGCGACACCCGCAAGTGGCCGCCGCTGGCGATCGCCGCCAAGGGTGCCGACGTCTTGATCCACGAGGGGCAGAACAGCGACATGACCCGGATGATGGTGCAGGGCCTGACCACCCTGGGCAACGCCCGCGCCGCATCGATGATGACCGATACCTTGAGCTATCACACCACCCCGGTGGAGGCCGCCGATATCGCGCGGGCGGCGGGGGTACGGGCGCTGGTGCTCTATCACCTGACCCAGGCGGGCCTGCCGTTCTACACGCCGCAGGGCTTCACCCGGGGCATGGACGCCGGGGGACCGCTGGACTGGCGGCTCTACAGTAGAGCTGTCCGCACTGGTAGATTCTGTTCGTTCGTCACCGACACTGGCATACCGTACCTCGAGGGATTTCAGTGAAGATGCTTCCGG
>JANXXK010000103.1 GCA_025350685.1 Alphaproteobacteria bacterium
TTCCCTGGTCGTGAATAGCCGGGCGTTGTCCGCGCCTTAGGCGGGGTGCGCGCCGCTGCGCTGGCTCTCCAAGGTCCCCGAACCGGCGCCTCACCCTCCCAATTCGAGCCTTCTCTCCTGGCCCCTTCCAGAAGTGTCTCTTTCCGTCTTTCGCCCTGTTATTCCCTGCTAACAGGGAAAATAACTGGGAAAATGATCCTTTTCATGTGACCGACAGCGCCATCGTCAGCATCCAAGCCACGGGAAGAATTGGGTTAATTTTCTCCCGCCAACGGAAGGGCGGCTTCGGGAGCAGGGAATTTAATTCGCCCCGAACAGGGAATTAATTCCGGCGATCAGGGATTCTATTACGCAATATCAGGCGAGCGCAGAAACCAGCCGGCGCTGTGCTTCCCAGGCGATCGGGAGCGGCTGATCGGTCAAGGTTTTGAGCGTCAGCGTCCGCGATTGGCGCCCGGCGAGGATCGTCTCGGTGAGGTCCGGCGCCAGGTAGGCTAGCGGCAAGAGCCGCGCTGCATAGTGCGCACAGAGACCCTCGCGCTTCGCCAAGTCCTTGATCGAAGCGATCTCGCCAACCTCCAGGGACCTGGCCCAGACCTGGGCAAGCGCCAGCGCGCGGATCAATGCGCGGTCCAGCCGACCGGCCGGCAATGCCTGTCCCACCGATTGAACGATCACCGCGCCGTGCCGCCGGCGCAGGTAGATCGGGAGCGTCAGGGCGACGTTGCCGCCGGCGTCATCGCCGCCTTGGTCAGCGACCAGCGCGTCGGCCTTCGCGACAACGGTGACAGCGTCCGACCCCAGTGTGACCCGAACCAGCGCCGCGGTCAGTCGATCGAGGCCCGCCTCGCCCGGTCGCCACGAAGCCGAAAGCTTCGGCTCCATCTGCTCCAGCAGGAACGGCTCGATCATCCCCGCCGCAACTCGGGCCAGGCTTCCCGCCTCGCCCTGACCGGTGATCTTCGGCCGGGAGACGTAGTAGCGATAACGCGTCACGCCGCGCGTGGTGTGGACCGCGACCATGGGGTTGTCGCGATCATCGAAGATCAACCCCTGAAGGCTGGCCCCCTCCCCTCGCGTCTCGCCGACCGGCCGGCGTCCGTTCGACGCCTCGAGCTGCGCCTGCACTCGATCCCAGAGGTTTGCGTCGATGATCGCCGGATGGGTGGCTTCGTGCAGCTTCTCCTTGTGGCGGGTGGCGCCGCGGTAGACCGGATTGCTGAGGAGATAGTGGAGCGCGCCGCGCTGCATAACACCACCGCCCGCCGGCTCCTCGCGGCGGTTCATCCAGCGCTTGCCTTCAATGCCGTTTGCAAAGAGGTGGGCGTGTAGGTCGCGCACGGAGCCCAGCTCAAGGTAACTCTCAAACATGCCGCGCACCGTTTGGGCTTCGCGCTCGTTGAGCTGCAGCCGGCCATCGACGATGTCGTAGCCGAGCGGGGGACGCCCGCCCATGCGGAGGCCCTTGGCCTTGGAGGCGGCGATCTTGTCGCGGATGCGTTCGCCGGTGACCCCGCGCTCGAACTGGGCGAAGGACAGCAAGACGTTGAGGGTCAACCGGCCCATGCTCGTGGTGGTGTTAAAGGCCTGTGTCACGGATACGAACGACACGCCCTTCGCATCGAAGGCCTCGACGATCTTCGCGAAGTCGGCCAGCGAGCGGGTAAGACGATCAACCTTGTAGACGACCACGACGTCGATCAGTCCGCGCTCGATGTCGGCCAGGAGTTGCTTCAGGCCCGGCCGTTCGAGGCTGCCGCCGGAAAAGCCGCCGTCGTCATAGGCCGTCTTGATCGGACTCCAGCCCTCCCCTGTCTGCGACAGCACATAGGCCTCGCAAGCCTCCCGCTGGGCGTGGAGGCTGTTGAAGTTCTGCTCCAGGCCCTCCTCGGAGGATTTGCGGGTGTAGATCGCGCAGCGCAGTCGAAGGCTCATCGGGTCCGCGCCTTCAGGCCGAAAAACACCTGCCCGTTCCATTTGGTACCGGTGATGTGCTGGGCAACCTCGCTGAGGGAGCCGAAGGCCCGGCCTTGGTAGCTAAAGCCCTGGCCCAGTACCCGGACCTCATGGCGCACACCGCGCCAGGCCTTGATGATGGACGAGCCGGGTTTCAGCACCGGGCCCGCGACGGGAGCATAGCCGCGATCGGCGGCGAAGCGCCGACCAAGTTCCGCGAGCCGACGTTTCGCAGGCCCCGGCAGGTCCCCGCAGGCGCGGACCTGTAGTCGATGGGCCAGCGCCAGGGCGAGCAACTCCCGCGTCCGGAGCCTGGGCGGCGTCCCGCCCAGGCGCGCCTGCCAGGCGATGCGCAGGTCGGACAGCGTCATCTCATCAATGGTCGCCAGCTCGGCGGCGAGGTCGGCCGGACTCACGCCGCGGCCTCCAAAACGATCCGGTAGGTTCGACCGGCGTCGGTCTTCTCGGAGACCACGGCGATGCCGAGGGCCTTCTTGATCGATCCAGAGATGGCGCCGCGCACCGAGTGGGCCTGCCAGCCCGTGGCCTCCATCATCGCCGCGATGGTTGCGCCCTCGGGTTGGTTAAGCAGTCCGATCAGGATGGCGATCTTGCCCTTCGGCGCCTTCGGCTGCAGGTCGGCTTCGGGTAGCAGCGAAGTATCGGTCTTGGTGCGCTTGGTCATGGTGGTCCTCGTCTGGTTCAGCGCAGCAGGCTTGCGGCGCCACTGAGACGAGCCCGGATTGGACCGGGCGAGGACGAGGCCACTGGCGCTCTGTTCGGGAGCGAAGTCCAGTCCGTGGACCCTGACCACCTGAGTGCAGACCTTCCCATGCTCTCCGTCGAGTCAGGAACGGTCCAGGCAGCAACCTCTCAGTTGCGCCAGGAGTTGCCATTGGGTCAGCGACAGTAACTCGCCCTTGCCCGCGTTCCGGATCGCGGCTCCACGAACGGCGCCGTTCCGTCTCCGATCCAACGGAGAGAAACGACCCATGGCGGAAATTCAGGCCGTCCGATCTCGGACGGCAAGGCTGAAAGGTCGGCCCTCCTTCATCATCGCCGGGCTAATCTACGGGAGAAGTGGGTGGAAATCCGAAAACCGCGCCCCCTCCGCGCCCACCAAAGTCGTTGGAGTGCGAAAGGCAAACGCGGCAGGTAACAACCAAGCGGATTGCTCGATGGTGGCTGAGGGGCAAAACTGCTCGCTCTGAGAGGCCGATGGCGGTGCGCCCGGGGAATGTCGGGTGAAGACTGGAGACCGATATGAGCGAAATGATCGCACGGCCGGGCAAAACGCGGGAGTTCGCCAACCATCACATGGACTCGCGGTTCTGGAACGGCTTCCCGTTCCGTGATGGCGACATCGTCGTATCGACCTACGCCAAGTCCGGCACCACCTGGACCCAGCAGATCGTCGGTCAGCTGATCTTCCAAGGCGATCCCGCGGTGATGATCAACGAGCTGTCGCCCTGGTGGGACATGGTAGTTGTACCGCCCGAGGTGCGCGAGATGGTGCTGGCCCAGCCGCACCGTCGCTCGATCAAGACCCACCTTCCGGCCGACGCGCTCGTGATGTCGCCGAAGGCCAAGTACCTCTACGTGGCCCGCGACGGCCGCGATGTGCTGTGGAGCATGCACAACCACCATATGGGCTTCACGCCAGCGAGCTACGAGATGTTCAACGGAGCCCCGCACGAAGGTCCGGA
The DNA here is from genome assembly GCA_025350685.1 of Alphaproteobacteria bacterium. Classification (GTDB taxonomy): domain Bacteria; phylum Pseudomonadota; class Alphaproteobacteria; order Caulobacterales; family Caulobacteraceae; genus Phenylobacterium. Next base: position 3,663 of record JANXXK010000103.1, read on the forward strand.
GTTCGGCCTGCCCGATCCTGACATCCGCAGCTACTACCGTGGCTGGATCGAGAACGACGGGGCGCCGTGGTGGTCGTTCTGGGAGAACACCCGGACTTGGTGGGCGCTGCGGGATCAGCCAAACGTTAAGCTGATCCATTTCGCGGACCTGAAGGCCGACCTGGAAGGCCAGATGCGCGAGATCGCCGAGTACCTGGCGATCGAGATGCCCGAGAGCGCCTGGCCGGCGGCGGTGGAGCATTGCACCTTCGAATGGATGAAAGCCAACGCCGCCAAGGTCGCGCCGCTTGGCGGCATGCCCTGGGAGGGGGGAGCGGACACTTTTATCAACAAGGGCGTCAACGGCCGCTGGCGCGATGTGCTTTCCGCTGAGGAGAGCGCCCGCTATGAGGCGCTGGCGGTGGAGAAGCTGGGCCCCGAGTGTGCGGCCTGGTTGGCCAGCGGAAAAGGAGCCTGACTCAGTCGCCGCGGCGCTTCCCGCGCACCAACCAAAGGCAGCCTTGAGAGTATCCGAGGGGACTGGAACGTTCGCACCCTGCCTCTGCCGCAGGCATGACGTGCCGCACGGCCGACGGCGCCGCAATCTGATCATGGAAAGACTCAACCAGCCGATTTTCTACATTCGCTTGAATTGAGAAGACAGCTCGGCCCTATAGCGGACAGGTACGAATGTCTCAGGAGGGCCTTTTCTTCCCGTTCGCTCACTGCCGACACCGGACGCTCGCCGCCCGCGCCCGGAAACAGGCATTCCCAATGGGCGAGATGAGTCACAAGCGGATGCTGGCTTCAGATCTTGAAGGCTGCTCTCGCGACCCACGTCACTACGAGTGTAAGAGCGGCACCCACGATCATCCCGCGCAGGAATGCTCCGTGCCGGCCCCACCAAATGCGCCTGGCACGCATCGCCTGCGCGCGATCTGGTCGTCGTTGGGGCATGCTTGTTGCTGTGCCGGACCGGGCGTTTCAGCGCAATACGTCACCTTGGCGACACGAGTGGTTATCCCTGACGCTCGTCATCCTCGCCTAATCTGTCATCCCGGAAATCGGGGCACTCCTATGCCGAAAGCGGACGCTCCCAACGTCCGCTAGGGGGGAAACCGGACGTTGGATACGTGTCCGAAACCGGACCTTTTAAACGACCGCCCGATCGGCTAGGGCGGTGCCGCGCCAAGGGGCTGGCAAATGATGGCGCCGCGCCCAGCGCGGGCCTTTTGCACCGCCTCCGGCATGTACACCAGGCTCGCGTTGCCCTTCACCCCGACCCGTTGCGCATAGAATGTCGTCTGCCTCTCGATCCCCTGAAATGCACGATCCGCATATCGAGCTCGGCAAGCGTCAGCCGCTGGATGCTCAGGGCCTCGTCTCGGGACACGAAGGGGGCGCTGTGCGACTTGGATAGGGCATCCGTGGCCTTTCCTATTTCGTCTCGAGAACTCGACCGGTGACGCTAAACACCGCTATCTTGCGACTTACGGTCCAAACTTGCTGCGCCTAGCGTCCGGCAGTGGATATCGGGGGCTGAACGATGAAGCGCATTACTTTGGCCGTCGTGGCGGTCGTTTTCGCGTCCGCGCTCATGATCTCAGGATGGACGGCTGCGCAGCCAGCCGGGGGTGGGCCGCCTGGACCGCCGGTAGACTTCAACACCAATGTTCGACCCATCTTCGTCAACCGGTGCACCAGTTGCCACGGGGCCGCGGTTCAACGCGGCGGCCTGCGTCTGGACGATCGCGAGGCAGCCCTGAAGGGAAGCGCCAGTGGTCCGGTCATCGTTCCGGGCCATAGCGACAAGAGCAAGCTCTACCAGATGGTCGCTAGCAAGAAGATGCCGCTGGATGACGAGCTCAGTGTGCTGGAGCTGGAGGCGCTGAAGGAGTGGATCGACGGTGGCGCGGGGTGGCCGGCTAAGCGGGTGATCCCCAACATGACAGTTGACCCCAAGGTGGAGGCCTTTCGGTTGGCGCTACGCAATCAGGACAAGAAGTCTATCGCCAAGCTGATGGCCGATCCGGCGTTGCCTACGGCCCGCGGTGGCAATGGGACAACTGCCCTGCACCAGGTCGCGGTCTATGGCGACGCGACCCTGGCCAAGGCCCTGCTGGACAAGGGCGCCGACGTCAACGCCGCCGACCTGGACGGTGTCACCCCCTTGATCTGGGCCGTACGTGACGACGCTATCGCTGGCGTGCTGATCGATCGCGGGGCCAACGTCGACGCCGTTTCCGACGGAGGAATCGACGCGCTGGTGGCCGCCAGTGGGCGTACCACCGGCGCCGGAGTGATCCGTCGGCTGCTCGAAAAAGGCGCTAAGC
>JANXXK010000132.1 GCA_025350685.1 Alphaproteobacteria bacterium
TGGGCTTCTACCAGCCGGCCCAGCTGGTCCGCGACGCGCGCGAGCATGGGGTGGAGGTGCGCGGCCCCGACATCGTGGCCAGCGACTGGGACTGCACGCTGGAGCCGCCGGAGGATCCGCGCAGGCGCCTGCGCGCGATCCGCCTGGGGCTTCGGCAGATCAAGGGGTTCAGGCAGGCGGAGGCCGAAACCTTCATGAAGGCGCGCGCGGCGGGCCTCACCACCGTCGAGGACTACATCCTGCGCTCGGGCCTCTCGCGTCGCGCCCTGGAGCTGCTGGCCGAGGCCGACGCCTTCCACTCGCTCGGCCTGTCGCGGCGCGAGGCGTTGTGGGCGGTGAAGGGCAAGGCCGACGAGGTCGGCGCCGAGCGCGACGCCCCCATCCTGGCCCGCCAGAGCGTCAGGGAGGTCCAGGTCCAGCTGCCGCTGATGAGCCTGCCCAAGGAGGTGGCCGAGGACTACCGGACCACCAGCCTGTCCTTGAAGCGGCATCCCGTGGCCTTCTTCCGCGACGCTCTCGCCGCCGAGGGCGTCGCGCCGTGCCGGGCGCTGAAGGGGATGCGCAACGGCCGCCGCGTCTCGGTGGGCGGCCTGGTGCTGGTCCGCCAGCGACCGGGCACCGCCAAGGGCGTGGTCTTCCTGACCCTGGAGGACGAGACCGGGATCGCCAACATCGTCGTCTGGAACGACGTCTTCCAGGCCAACCGCCGGCTGGTGATGAGTTCGTCCCTGCTCGTCGTCCACGGCCAGGTGCAGGAAGCGAGCGATGTGATCCACGTGGTCGCCGAGCGCTTCACCGACCTTTCCGCGAAACTCGGCGACCTGCGCGACCACGAGGACGATCCCGGCGCCGCGCCGCCGCGGGTCCGCTCGCGGGTGACCGGCGGCCTGATCCGAAGTCGCGATTTCCATTAGGCTTGGCGGCGGGCTTCCGGACGGCCATGCTGAAATCATGGGGGAGACGAAGAAGCCGAAGGTCCCGCGCGGACCCAACGCCGAGCGCCGGGCGGCGACGCGGGAGAAGATCATGCAGGCCGCCGTGCGCTGCCTGGCCAAGTCCGGCTATGCGGCGACCTCGACGCCGCTGGTGGCGCGCATGGCCAAGGTCAGCCGCGGATCCCTGCTGCACCAGTTCCCCACCAAGGTGGACCTGATCCTGGCCGTGGCGCAGTACGCCTCGCACGCCCGCGGCGCCAAGGTGTTCGAAGAGCTGCGACCCTATCCCGAAGGCCCCGACCGCTTCCTGCATGGCGTCGACGCCGTCTGGGCCTCGCTGCACACGCCGGCGGCCATCGCCCTGATGGAAATCACCATCGCCGCGCGGTCGGACCGCGAACTGGCCGAGCGCTATCCGCGGTTCGCCGACGACCTGGAGGAGCGGCTGCACCTGGCCCGCATCCGCATGGCCGAGAACCTCGGCGTGCCCGAGCGGTTGGCGGAAATCGAGGCGGTTGCTCAGCTGACGCGCATGGCGCTGAACGGCCTGGCCATGGAGTCGGTGTTCATCGGCCGCGCCTCGCCGGACGCGCCACGGGTGATCGCGCTGCTCAAGCAACTGCGCCAACGGCTGGTGGACGAGCTGCAGGACGGCGGCGAGAAACCTGTAGGCACGATTGACCACAAACCAGGCTGACGCCTAAGCTCGACGAAAGCCGGGGCGGACAAGCCAGATCGCGCCCCGAGCGACAGAAAACTGGCTGGGAGGCGGGGCGCATGAGCAAGAGCCAGAACGACATCAGCCGCCGCGCCGTCATCCGGGCCGCCTCGGTGGCGGCGACCGCCACCGCCGCGATCGCCGTCAAGCCGGCCGCCGCCCAGCCCGCGCCGGCCGAGCCGCCCGCCCGCATCCTGGGCGGCGGCGGCGCGCCCGGCGGCATCTTCTGGACCGTCGAGACCACCGCGGGGAAGGTGCAGGGCATCGCCAACGGCCATGTGAAGGAGTTCAAGGGGATCCCCTACGGCGCCTCGACCGGGGGCAAGAACCGCTACATGGCGCCGAGGAAGCCGACGCCCTGGACGGGGGTGCGCAACTGCATCGGCTACGGCCCGATCTCGCCGCAGACCCCCGCGTCGCTGGAAAGCGACTACTCGATGATGATCGCCTGGGACCGCCATGTGGGCCCAGGCGGCATGGGCGAGGACTGCCTGAACCTCAACGTCTGGACGCCCAGCGTGAACGACCACGCGAAGCGCCCGGTGCTGGTCAGCTTCCACGGTGGCGGCTGGGCTACCGGCTCCGGCAACGGGCCGATGTATGACGGCGCCCAGATGGCCCGGCTGGGCGACGTGGTGGTGGTGACCGTGAACCACCGGCTGGCCGCCTTCGGCTACACCCACCTGGCGGATCTCGGCGCGCCGGCCGAATTCGCCGACGCCGGCAATGTCGGCGTCATGGACATGGTCGCCTCGCTGCGCTGGGTGCGTGACAACATCGAGAGGTTCGGCGGCGACCCGGGCCGGGTGATGATCTTCGGCCAGTCGGGCGGCGGCTCAAAGACCTCGACCCTGCTGGCCGTGCCTTCGGCCAAGGGCCTCTTCCATCGCGCGGCCGTTCAGTCGGGTTCGACGCTGAAGCAGGCGACGCCCGCCGAGGCCACGGCCGAGGCGGAGAAGCTGCTGAAGGCGCTCGGCATCTCCAAGAAGAACATCGCCTCGATCCAGAACGTGCCGTGGCAGAACCTGCTGGAGGCTCAGGTGGCGTCGAACGGCGCCTTCCGCCCGGTTATCGGCGGCAAGGTGCTGCCGCACCACCCCTTCGATCAGGGCGCGCCGGAGGAATCCGCCGACGTGCCGGTGATTATTTCCACCACCCTGCACGACGCGGCTCTGCGGCTGACAAACTTCGAGCTCGACGAGGCGGGGCTGGCGGCGCTGTTCAGCCAGCGGTTCGGGGCCAAGGGCTCCGAGATCCTGGCCGCCTATCGCCAGGAAAGGCCGCGCCAGTCGCCCTACCTGACCCAGGCCGAGGCCTTCACCGACGCCACCCGCGGCAACTCGCAGCTGCAGGCGGAGCGCAAGGCCGCCCTCGGCCGCGCGCCGGCCTACATGTATGTCTGGGACTGGGAGACGCCGGCTTTCGACGGCAAGTTCGGCGCGGTGCACGGCCACGACGTGGAGGCCTCCTTCCACCTGTCGCGCAACGCCATCGGCGGGGCCGGCTCAAAGGGCGGGCGGCAGATGAGCGACCGGCTGTCGGCGAGCTGGGTGGCCTTCGCCACGACGGGGGATCCGAACAATCCGCTGATCCCCAACTGGCCGGCCTATGAGCCCAAGCGGCGCGCCACGATGGTCTTCAACTCCGAGATGAAGGTCATCGACGACTACCGCGGCGACTTCGTGCGGAGGATCGCCGAGGCCGTGCCGGGAACGCCCGCGCCGAAACGGGCCTGAAGCCAAGCCTCTTGCGCAGGCGTGTCGGATTGGCGTGAAGTAGCGCGTCCTTGGGTGGGAGGACCCCATGAGTGACGCGATTCAACTGCTGGTCGGCACCCGCAAGGGGGCCTGGATCTACCGCAGCGACGCGGGCCGCAAGGCCTGGCAGGTGGAAGGGCCGCTGTTCCTGGGCCAGATCATCAACCACTTCGTCCGCGATCCGCGGGACCCGCAGGTCATGCTGATGGCCGCCGCCACCGGGCACCTAGGCCCGACGATCCAACGTTCGACCGACGCCGGGCGCACCTGGACGGAGGCTAAGCAGCCGCCGGCCTTTCACAAGGCCGAAGGTGCGAATTCCAGGTCGGTCGACCATTCGTTCTGGCTGGAGCCGGGACACCCGAGCGAGCCCGGCGTCTGGTGGGTGGGCACCTCGCCGCCCGGACTGTTCCGCAGCGCCGACGCCGGCGACACCTGGGAGAGCGTGGCAGGCCTCAACGAGCATCCCATGGTCCTGAAGTGGTTTCCGCCGGAGGGCGGTACGCCGGACGGGGCGCTCTTGAACCAGATACTGATCGACCCGCGCGACGCGGCGCACATGTACCTGGCCACCTGCTCGGCCGGCGTTCTGGAGAGCTGCGACCAAGGCGCGACCTGGCGGCCGCTGAACCAGAACGTCGCCTGCGACTGACAGCCCGAGCGCTATCCGGAGTTTGGCCAGGATTCCCACTTCGTGGCGCTCGCCCCCACCGATCCGGACCGGCTCTGGCAACAGAACCACTGCGGCATCTACCGGCTGGACCGCCCGGGCGAGCGCTGGGAACGGATCGGCGACGCCATGCCACGCGATGTCGGCGACATCGGCTTCACCGTCGTGCCGCACGCGCGCGACCGCGACACCGCCTGGGTCTGGCCGATGGACGGCACCGAGGTCTGGCCGCGCACCAGCCCGGCGGGGCGGCCCGCGGCCTACCGCACCCGCGACGGCGGCGCGACCTGGGAACGCCAGGACGACGGCCTGCCCAGCGAGCAGGGCTGGTTCACCGTCAAGCGCCAGGCCTTCTGCGCCGACCGGGCCGAGCCCATGGGCCTCTATATCGGCACCACCGGCGGCGAGCTTTGGATGAGCGAGGAGGGCGAGGGCTGGCGCCAGATCGCCGCCCATCTGCCGGAAATCTATTCGGTGACCGCTGCGCCGCTCGGATGACGCCCGCGGCATGACCCAGGTGCTGATCCCTTCCCAGCTGACCAGCTACACCGGCGGCGTGACCCGGGTGGATGCGGTGGGCGTGACGGTGGGTGGCGTCCTGGACGACCTCGACCGCCGTTTCCCTGGCCTCAAGTTCCGGGTGATCGACGAGCAGGACCGGGTGCGCAAGCACATGCGCCTGTTCATCGGTCAGACCGAGACGCGCAGCGTCGCCGCCCCCTTAGGGGACGGCGACGAGCTGCTGATCTTCGGAGCGCTGTCGGGCGGCTAGAAGCGCAGCGCCGTTCTGGCGCAAGCGCATTTGTTCCCTTTTTGTTCTTGACTGGCTCTGGGGGACCTATATGCGTAATTGACCCAATACGCGGCCCGGACCGGCCATTCTCTCGGGCCGTGCACTAGCCCTCGCAACGCACCACGGGTTGTGGTTAAGCTATACCATGAATGAAGCCCCGGCTGTCCCTGCACGCGCGCCGGCGCCCCCGAACGATCTGACGATCCAGTAC
>JANXXK010000209.1 GCA_025350685.1 Alphaproteobacteria bacterium
TCTACGTGCGCCCCACCGGCTTTGCCGCGACAGGTCTGGAAATGCCGCTCGCGATCGCGAGCTTCGCGCTGCTGGCTCTGACCGCGCTGTTGTGGCCGGTCATCGCCATCGTGCGGTGGCGCTACGGCAACTCTTTCGAGCTCAATGGGCCCCGCGCCTTAGCCTATCGCGCGACGCGCGCCGCCGCGGTCCTTTCGCTGGCCGGCGTCGGGCTGTGGCTGTTCGTGTTCAACCAGGCTTTGTCCACAAAGGGCGGGAACCTCGCGCTATTGATGCACCTCGCCCAGCTGACCTGCTTCGTTGCGTTCGTCGGCGGCCTGCTCGCCGCGCTGTGGAACCTGGTGCGGGTCATCGAGCCCGGCGCTGGTTGGTTTGCGAAGGTCTACGCCACCCTTCTGGCGCCGGCCTTCGGCTTCATGCTCTACATCGCCCTGACCTATCACCTCATCGGCACAGGGGTGAATTTCTAGGCCGCCCACAGCGCCGCCTCGGGCCGGCCCCCGAGCGGGCTTGCCAAGTCGGTTACCGATCGGCGCGTTGGAGCCGTGAAGTTCATGAGCCGGGGCTTCAAATATGCTTGTTGGGCCCGCCACACCGCTGCCGGCGACCTGATCTTGGCCCGCGACCGTTCGCCGCGCGCGAATTGGGGGCCCTGAAGGCGGCTTGGTTCGACGGCCTACCGTCGTGGCCGAAGTCGCCGTCAGTGAACCTCGGTGTAGACGTACTCGTGCTGACTGTCGTGGACGGTAAGCGTGCGCGCGCCTTGCACACGCCCGACCACGGCCTCCAGACCGATGCTGCCGGGGCCGATGGAGACCAGCGAAGTGCTGCCATCGGCGTTTTTTCGGGTGGCCACCGGCCCCTTGATGGAGCCGGCCTTCACCCACTTGGCGCCGCTCTGCTCCCGAATTGTGAGCGTGTTGCCAAGCTCGCTGTCGCGATAGTTGGCCGCCAGGTTCGAAAGAACCTTCGGGTCTCCAGGGATGGTCAGGCGCGCGCGGTTGGCTTTCGCCTGCGCCTTCATCCGCGCTGCGGCGTTCGCCACCTGCTGCGCCGCCTCGGGCTTGCCGTCATAGGCCACCTCTAGCAGGCGGCGCAGGAAAGGGTCGAACATGGCCGGGCCGGAATCGGCATTGGTCAGCAGGACCGCGCCAATACCCGCATCGGGCAAGATCCACCAGTCGCTGTGAAAGCCCTGCAAGGTCCCGCCGTGGGTAATCACCGGCACACCCGAGACGACGTCGTTGAAGAGACCCATGCCGTACCAAGCATCCTCGCCCGTGGGCACGCCGCGCTTGCGGCGTTCCAGCAGATTGGCCTCGCTCACCAACCGCCTGCCGCTCGGCGCCATCCCCTTCGAGAGTTCGAGTTGCGCGTAGCGCGCCACATCGGCTGCGCTCGACCATGCGCCGCCGGCCGGACGGTACGGACCGATCAGATGGTTGAAGTCGTCTGACATCTCCGTCATGCGGCCATCAACGTCTAAGCCGTGCGGTCGCGCCCAGTCTCCGCTCTCCCCGACTCTAAAGTCGAAGGTTGTGTCTCCCATCCCGAGCGGCCCGAAGATCCGCGTCTGCATGGCATTGTCGTAGGCGGCGCCGATCTCAAGGTTCGGATAGGCCAGCGAGCCGCCGAGGTAACCCGCAGCAGCAGCCATCAGGTTGCTGTACTGGAAGAGTTCGCCGAAAGCGCTGGTGGGCTGGGTTTCCGAAAGCTGACGGAATGTGTCGGAGGCGGGCGCGTTATTCTCGGCCAGGATAAAGGCGTAGTCCCGGCGCGGCAGGCCGGTGCAGGCACACACCAGGTGACGGACTTCGACGGACTTGGTGGTGGCGTCACTTCCCAGCCGAAAGGACGGGTAGAGATCGGTGACCTTCTGGTTCCAGCGAAGCTTGCCCTCATCCGCGAGCACCGACAGCAGCAGTGTCGTCATGCCCTTGGTGTTCGAGGCGATCATGAACTTTGTATGCGCATCCACCGGCTCAGGTCGACCGAGTTCGCGGACGCCGTAGCCGCCCTGCCAAACGACCTTGCCCTGATCGATCAAAGCGATCCCGACGCCCGGCACGTCGAGTTCGCGCGCGGATTGGGCAATGAAATCTCGTAACGCCTGGATCCGTTCGGGCGTCAGCCGGTGGGCTGTCTTGCCGACGAAGCTCTCCGGCGCATAGCCGGCGGGCCGAAGGCTGCGCTCGATGATAGCCGCGGCCGCCGCCCGCTTGTTCATGGTCGCGTCCGCGCCGTCGACGATCACCACGGTCCAGGCGGTTCCGTTTCGCATAGCCAGGGCCGAAACCACGGCCCGTTCGCCAGGCGAGGTCTCATAAGTGAAGCTCACGCGCTCGTCCCAACCGTCGCCCGCCGTCCCCGGCGTCGTCAGCTGTACGGGTCGTGTCATCCCGGGCTTGAATATCGACCAAGCCTTCGCCGCCGCCGCCGCCGCGGTCGGGGCGGCCCCAGCGTCAACTACAGCAAGGCGCAGATTTTGTTCGGGGGAGATGAAGACGGTTGCCGCGTCCTGTGCGGTCAGCATCCAGTCCTTGGGCTGGGTGAAGGAGATGCCGGACGTGGTCTTGCCCGGCATGTCAGATACGGGCCGGGCCTCTGCGAGCAGCGTCGTGGGAACGCTCAGCAGAGCCACGGCGAGCGAAAACCTGAGAGCCATCCCATTCATGATCGTAGATCCTCTCATCGTGTTTTGATCCGTTCCTCCCAAAGCCTAGGCCGCGCTGACCTATAGCACCGCCAATTTCTCAAATCGGCCGAAACTGAAAAGGGCTTTCAAAACCGGCAATGTCAACTCGATGATCCACCGCGACCCAGGACGCCGGTGGAAGTCTCGGTGGTGGCGCTGACAGGACCCACACGGTCGCCTTAGGACAACCTAACGGGGCGCCAAAACTACCAGCAGCGCTACCAACGACGGTCTGCCGTACGCATAATCTAGGGTGACCTGGCGCC
>JANXXK010000221.1 GCA_025350685.1 Alphaproteobacteria bacterium
GCACGGCGCGCGGCTCGCCGACCCCGGCGGCGGCCATGGCCTTGCCTTGCAGGGAGAGCGAGACGCCGTCGTTCTCGTAGGAGACGGTGACGATGTCGCCGGCCTTGATCACCATGGCCGCGCCGATGTCGCGGGCCTGGACGACGGCGCCGGCGCGCAGCGGCCGCTTGGCCGCCTGGCCGATCACCTGGTCGGCGTCGCTCGGCGCATCCCCGGGGACGGCGGCGACTTTTGCGTAAACAAGGTCCGTCGGCTGGACGATCTCGCCGGCCGCCAGGCTGCGCGCGTAGGTCAGCACCTCGATGTTGCCGCGAGCCGCTGGCGCGGCCGAGGCGAACGAGGCGCTCGCGGCGAAGGTCAGCGCGGGCCCGCCGTGGACGACGATGGTCTTCAGGCCCTCGGCGTTGGCCCAGTCGAGGCCGGCCCGGCGGGCGGCGAGCTGCACGGCCGTGGCGTTCAGCATCACCGAGGCGCCCTGGCGGGTGGCCACCGGCGTCCGCGCCGCAGCGCCCGCGCCGTCGAACAGATCGCCCAGCGTGACCACGCCGTCGGCATTGGCGGTGTCGGCCCGCAGCGTCACCGCCTGGCCGGCGAGGGCCGGCGTGGCCCCCAAGCCGGCAGAGGAGAGCAGGGCCGCGGTGAGGATCAGGAGACCGCGCATGGCCTACGACTTCACCTGGTTGGCGACGCCCAGCATGGCGTCGGCGGTAGAGATCACCTTGGAGTTCATCTCGTAGGCGCGCTGGGCGACGATCAGCGAGGTGATTTCGGTCACCGGATCTACGTTGGAGGCTTCGGTGTAGCCCTGCAGCAGGGTGCCGACGCCGGCCGTGCCCGGGGTGCCGGTGGTGGGCGCCCCCGAGGCCGCGCTCTGCAGGAACAGGTTCGAGCCCTGGGCCGACATGCCGGCTTCGTTGATGAAGGTGGCCAGTTCGATCTGGCCGACCACGTTGGGCGTCGGATTGCCGGGCTGCATCACCTGCACCTGGCCCGACTTGGAGATGATCACATCGGTGGCGTCCTGCGGGATCGAGATCGCCGGCTGGATCTGATAGCCGTCCTGGGTGACCATCTGTCCCTGATCGTTGAGCGCCAGGTTGCCGGCGCGGCTGTAGGCCACCTCGCCGGTGGGGGTCAGCACCTGCAGGAAGCCGCGGCCCTCGATGGCCAAGTCGAACTTGTTGCCGGTGGCGGTCATCGCCCCCTGCGTGCCGATCCGGTAGACCGAGCCGGCCTTGACGCCCGCGCCGATCTGCACGCCCGTCGGAACGATCGTGCCCTGGCTGGACGACTGGGCGCCGGCGGCCTCCATCGTCTGGTAGAGCAGGTCCTGGAATTCCGCGCGCTGCTTCTTGAACGCGACGGTGTTCATGTTGGCGATGTTGTTCGAGATGACCTCGACGTTCATCTGCTGGGCGGCCATGCCGGTGGCCGCGGTACGAAGCGCTTGCATCGCTCAGGTCCTCACTAATTTGCGCGCCCGAGCCGGGCCACGGAGTTCCGCGACAGGTCGGCTTCGGACGTCATCATCTGGGTGGTTTGTTCGTAGGCCCGGCTGACCTCGATCATCCGGGTGATCTCCAGGATCGAATTGACGTTCGATCCCTCCAGCATCCCCTGGTGGAGCTTGGCGTTGGTGGCCGGGGTCGGCTGCTGGTTGGAGGGGTTCTTGTAGAGGTTGTCGCCGGTCTTCTCGAGCACGCCCAGGCTGGCGAACTCATAGACGCCGATCTTGCCGACCTGCTCGGCGCCCTGGCTGACCGTCCCGTCGGGGGCGATGTGGACCTCGCCTTTCAGCGGGTCGACGGCGATCTCGCCGCCGCCGTCGCCGGCCACCGGGTCGCCGTTTTGCGTCGTCAGCTTGCCGGCGTCGTCCAGCCGCAGGTGGCCGTCGCGGGTGTAGCGGTCGCCGGCCTTGGTGGTCACCTTGAAGAAGCCCTGGCCGTCGATCGCCACGTCGAGCGGCGCGTCGGTACGGCGCAGCGAGCCCTGGCCGAAGTCGCGGGTCACGCCGTCGGAGGTGACGAACTTGATCGGCCTGGGGCCTTCCAGGGTGAACGCCGGCGGGCCGGGCGTCTCCTTGGTCATCAGGGACTCGACCTTGAAGCCGTTGGTGTCGGCGTTGGCGATGTTGTTGGCCACGATGTCCATCTGGCGCTTGAGCACCATCTGGCGAGAGAGGCCGACGTAGAGAGCGTTATCCATCGTGTTTTCCGAAGCCGCAGCTGGCGCGACACTTTCGTCAGATCGGGCTGCAAGCTTCGGGCCAAGTGGAAACACTAGTAAATTCAACAAATAACAAGGTTAACGCCGGCCCAGCGGCGGAATCTGCCGGGCAGGCTTGGCCGTCGTTAAGGGCGGTTAAAAACCGCCCGTTAACCAAAAAGGCCGCATGGGTGACGCTCCAGGTTTCTAAGGAACGCGCGCGTGGCCGAGGCCAAGGTCAAGGAAGCCCCTCCCGAGGAGGAGGCTGTTGAAGGCGAGGAGGGCGAAGCTCCCCCCGCCAAGAAGAAACCGCCGTTGATGATGTTGATCATCATCGGCGTCGTTGCCCTGCTCGTGCTCGGCGGTGGCGGCGGCGCGGCCTACGTCTTCCTGCTCAAGCCCAAGCCCGATGCCGCCCACGCCGGCAAGGACGCCAAGAAGCCGGAGAAAAAGAAGGGCAAGGACGAGAAGGGCAAGAAGGACGACAAGGCCGCCGGCCAAGTCCGCGAGGGACCGGACGGGGTGCTGTTCTACACCATGCCCGACGTGGTGGTGAACATGCAGACCGCCGATGGCCGCCCGACGTTCCTGAAGCTCAAGCTGACCCTGGAACTGCCTGACCAGGCCACGGTCGATGCGCTCGACCCCAACATGCCCAGGCTCCAGGACATGTTCCAGACCTTCCTGCGCGAGCTCCGTCCGGAGGATCTCTCCGGCAGCCAGGGCTCCTACCAGCTGCGCATGGAGATCCTGCGCCGCGTCAATCTGGTGATCGCGCCGTCACATGCGAACGCCGTGCTGATCGAGGAGATGCTGATCAACTGACCTCGAGCACGAGGGCAGGGGACGCGTACACCGCATGGCTGACGAGATCGAACCCACCGCCGAAGAGACCCTGGCCGCCGTCACCGCGGCGCCGCAAGGCGGCGAGGGCGCCAACACCTGGGATGACGACGGCGACGGCGCCAACGAACGCATTCTCAATCAGGACGAGATCGACAGCCTGCTGGGCTTCGACCTCTCTGACGAGGAGGGCGGCGAGCGCACCGGCATCCGGGCGATCATCAACTCGGCGCTGGTGTCCTACGAACGCCTGCCGATGCTGGAAATTGTCTTCGACCGGCTAGTCCGGCTGATGACAACCAGCCTGCGGAACTTCACCTCCGACAACGTGGAAGTCAGCCTCGACAACATTTCCTCGATCCGCTTCGGCGACTACCTGAACTCGATCCCGCTGCCGGCGATCCTGTCAGTGTTCCGGGCCGAGGAGCTGAACAACTACGGCCTGCTGACGGTCGACTCCAACCTGATCTATTCGATCGTCGACGTGCTGCTCGGCGGCCGCCGCGGCACGGCGGCGATGCGCATCGAGGGCCGGCCCTACACCACCATCGAGCGCGTCCTGGTGCAGCGGATGGTCGAGGTGGTGCTGGGCGACGCTAAGGAAGCGTTC
>JANXXK010000245.1 GCA_025350685.1 Alphaproteobacteria bacterium
CCCGCGAGATCGGCGACCGGATGCTGGAGCGCCGCCCCATCGACACCCAGGGCGCCGCCGACTTCGCCGTCACCATGATCCTGACCGGCCTCAAGGGCCTACCGATGGAATCGCCGGACTAGACATGCCGGCCGGTCCCGCGACCCAGCGTTTCATCCTGCACAGATTGCTCAGCCTGCCGGTCCCGGTCCTGCGGCTGATGTCCGGCGGCGGCGTGGTCTACCAGGGCGGACGCACGCTGGATCCGCGCATGCAGTTCATCGCCGCCGGCGCCCGCAGCCAGCCGCCGCTTAGCAGCCTGACGCCGGACGAGGTGCGTCGCGCCAGCGACCAGGCCCTGGCCCTGCTGGCCGGCGATCCGGAGCCGGGGGTGCGCTGGGAGCCGTTGGCCATCCCTGGGCCCGGCGGGTCGATTCCCGCGCGCCTCTATCGGCCCGCCGAACAGGACAACGAAGCGCCGGTGATGGTCTACGCTCACATGGGCGGCGGCGTGATCGGCAACCCGGACACCTGCCATGCCTTCTGCGCCCTGCTGGCCGTCACCACCCACGCGCCGGTGATCTCGATCGACTACCGCCTGGCCCCCGAACATCGCTTCCCGGCCGGCCTGGAGGACACGCTCGCCGCCTACCGCTACGCCCGCGACAACGCCGACAAGTTCGGCGCGCCGCTCGCCCAGGCGGCCATCGGCGGCGATTCCATGGGCGGCAATTTCGCCGCCGTCGCCTGCCAGGAGTTGAAGCGCGCGGGCGAGCCGCAGCCCATCCTGCAGCTGCTCGTCTACCCTTGCGTCGATGTCGCCAGCGAGAGTGCGTCGATGACCACCTACGCCGACGCCTTCCCGCTGGGAAAGACGCTGATGGACTGGTTCATCGGCCACTATATGGGCCCCGCCGACAACCCCACCGACCCGCGCCTGTCGCCACTGCACACCTCCGACCTGGCGGGCCTCGCGCCGGCCGTGGTGGTCACCGCCGGCTTCGATCCGCTCAACGACCAGGGCGAGGCCTATGCCCGCAAGCTGAAGGCCGCCGGCGTGGCGACCGTCTACCGCTGCTACGACAGCCTGGCGCACGGCTTCTGTTCCTTCACCGGCGCGGTCCCCGCCGCCGACACCGCCTGCCGCGAGATCGCCGGCCTGGTGCGCGAAGGCTTCGAGGGCAGGATTTCCTGATGCGAGCGCCCCGATGAGAGCGTTGGTCGTTGAAGCCCTGCTGCCGGACTATGCGGGCTGTGTGGTGAAGGACATTCCGACCCCTGCCCCGGGCCCCGGCGAGGTGCGGATCAAGGTGCTGGCCTCGGCGGTGAACTTCCCCGACCTGATGCAGACCCGCGGCGAGCACCAGCACAAGCCGACGGTGCCCTTCGTCCCCGGCATGGAGTTGGCGGGCTTGGTCGACGCGCTCGGCGAAGGTGTCACGGCCTTCAAAGAAGGCGACGCCGTTTGCGGCGGCGGGCGCGGCGGCATGGCCGAATACGCCGTGCTCCCGGCGCTCGGCCTGCGCCGCAAGCCCGACAGCCTCTCCTTCAGCCAGGCGGCCGGCTATGCGGTGGCCTACCTCACCGCCTACGTCGCCTTCGAACGCTGCGCGCGTTTGCAGCCGGGAGAATGGGCGCTTGTGCACGGGGCGGCCGGCGGCGTCGGCCTGGCCGCCGTCGATCTCGCCCGGCTGATGGGCGCCAAGGTGATCGCCGCGTCGGCCTCCGACCATAAGCTGGCGGTCATCGCCGCCGAATATGCGCCGGACGCCACGGTCAACGTCACCCGGGGTTTCCGCGAGCGGGTGAAGGAACTCACCGGCGGTCGCGGCGCCGACGTGATCTATGACCCGGTCGGCGGCGACGTCTTCGACGAGAGCCTCCGCTGCATCGCCTTCGGCGGTCGCATCCTCTCCATCGGCTTCACCTCGGGCCGCCTGCCGGTCCTCCCGGTCAACATCGCCCTGATCAAGGGCTTCTCGGTGATGGGCGTCCGCGCCGGCGAATACGGTCGCCAGTTCCCTCACCTGGGCCGTGAAAACCACGAAGCCATCTGGAAACTCGCCGACGAGGGCAAGGTGAAGCCACGGGTGGACGCGGAATATCCGCTGTCCCAGTGGCGCGAAGCCTTCGACTCGCTGGCCGACCGCAAGGTGATCGGCAAGACCGTCGTGCGGCCGGATCTGTAGCCCCAGGTGCCGCGCCCCTCAGCCAAGCGCCGCGCGGTCAAACCGGCGAGGCCGGTTGACGGACAGCTCGACGCGATTGAGCTGCGCGAGCGTCTGAAGGACTATGGCTACGCCAGCATCATGCAGGGCAGCTCGATCATCCAGGGCGGCGCACTGGCCATGGCCGCCGTGTCGCTGATCAGCCTGCTCGCGCCCCGGGGAGATTGGGTGCTTTGGCTGATGTGGGTCGCCAGCGTGGTGGGCATCAACGCCATCTACGTCTCCCATATACGGGCCGCGATCATGGAGCCGGAAGACGGGCGCTCCGGCCAGGTGGCGATGATGCTGGTCGGCATCGCTGAGATGCTGCAGTTCGCCGTTCTGTCGCCCACGCGCCCACGCGTTGAGATTTACGAATCCTGGCTGGCGGTGACGGCGCTGGGCGGCGTCGCGCTCATCTGGGAGGCCTTCAAGCGCGCGCGCCACCTGGGAGACGACGCTTACGCGGAAGAATTGTCCGCCGTCGTGGCGCTGGCCAGACGCACAGGGTGGCGCCGGATCGCGGCGATGAGCGGCCTCGTCCTCGTGCTGGCATTGAGCGCGACCACGATCGTGGCCGGGGGACTGCGCGGTGGGGCGCTGAAGGCCATGGCCGCAGCGCCAGCCGTCATCTACGGCCTTCTATGCCTCGCCATCAATGTGCAGGTCCACTCCGAGCGTATCGCCATGGCGAGGGCCGTTAAGGCCGCCCTGGGCCTGCATCGCCGCGGCCAGGGGCCCCCACCCGGTTGACACCACCGCCCGCGTCCCCTATCCACCGCCGCTCGATTTTCGTCCCCGGAGTTACCCCGTGAAGCGGACCTTTCAACCGTCGCGCCTCGTTCGCGCCCGCCGCCACGGCTTCCGCCTGCGCATGTCCACCAAGAATGGACAGAAGGTGCTGGCCCGCCGCCGCGCCAAGGGCCGCAAGCGCCTCAGCGCCTAAGATCGGGCGCCTAAGCCGACCTGCGCTATAGGTGTCGGCATGCCCGACGCCTTTGTTAAAACGAACGCCGCCTTCAAAATCGCCCCTCTTAAGATCGAGCGTCTTAGAAAGCGCCCGGACTTCCTGGCCTGCGCGCAGGCGGCGCACTGCGCCCGCGGCGCCGTGCTGATCCAGGCCCGTCCCCATACCCCTGAGGAAAAGGGGGACACAGAGCCCTTCATCCGCGTGGGCTTCACCGCCACCAAGCGCATCGGCAACGCCGTCGAGCGCAACCGCGCCAAGCGCCGCCTGCGCGAGGCCGCCCGCCTCTTGCTGCCCGAACTGGCCCGCCCGGGGTGCGACTATGTGTTCATCGCCCGCGGCGGTGTGACCACCCGGCCCTGGCCGCGTTTGCTTGACGACGTGAAAAGCGCGCTGATAAGGCTCGCGGCCGACGCTGCGCCCCCTACATAGGGGGCTGCCGCCCTGCTCCAGCCGGAACCGCGCTCCCCCACATGCAAGACGAATCCAACCGCAACACGATCATCTTCCTCGTGTGCGCGGTCGCACTGTTCTTCGTCTACCAGACCTTCGTCATGGGTCCGGCGGACCAGAGGCGCCAGGCCGAGCTGAAGGCCAAGCAGGCCCAGGTCGCCGCCGTCGTGGCCGTCCCCGGGGCGCCCAGCCTCACGGCGCCGCCCGCGGTCACCCGCGCCGCGGCCCTGGCCGCCAGCCCGCGCGTGCCGATCGCCACGCCGGCGCTGAAGGGCTCGATCTCGCTGCGCGGCGCGCCCCTCGACGACCTGTTCCTCAACGATTATCGCCAGACCACGGACAAGACATCACCGCCGGTCGAGTTGCTGCGGCCCGAGGGCGCGCAGTTCCCCTGGTTCGTCGACTTCGGCTGGGTGGGCCAGAACGTACCGGGCCTGCCGAACGCCTCGACCGTCTGGACGTTGAGCGAAGGCTCCACGCTCGCGCCGAACCGGCCGGTGACGCTCAGCTACACGAACGGCCAGGGCCTGACCTTCACCCGCAAGATCGAGGTGGACGCCCACTACATGTTCAGCGTCACGGACACGGTGGCCAACCAGGGCGCCGCCGCTGTGACGCTGGCCCCCTACGCCTCGGTGCAGCGCCAGGGCGTGCCGCCGCCCGAGCCCGGCAAGGCCAACATCGTCCACGAGGGCCTGATCGGCTACCTCGACGGCCGCGAGCGGGCCTTCACCTACAAGGACCTGAACAAGGGCAGCGGCCAGACCGTGGAGTTCAACTCCTCGGCCGCCTGGACCGGCATCACCGACCGCTACTGGCTGACCGCTCTGATCCCCAATTCCGGCGAGCAGGTTCACGCCGCCTTCCGCGACGCCAAGATCGGCGGCCTCGACGTCTATGACGCCAACTACACCGGGGCCGCGCGGACCATCTCACCCGGCCGCCAGGTCACCGCCGCCCAGCACGTCTTCGCCGGCGCCAAGACCGTCGCCCTGCTGCAGGCCTACGAGAAGGACCTCGGCATCGCTCACTTCGACGACGCCATCGACTGGGGCCGGTTCTTCTTCTTCGTCACCCGGCCGATCTACCTGTTCCTCAACTTCATCTACCAGCGCGTCGGCACCTTCGGCGTCGCCATCCTGCTGCTGACCATCTGCGTGCGCGCGGTGTTCTTCCCGATCGCGCAACGGCAGTACGAATCCATGACCAAGATGAAGAAGGTCCAGCCGCTGATGGAGGAGGTGCGCAAGCGCTTCAAGGACGACCCGGCCAAGCAGCAGCAGGAGATCATGGAGCTGTACAAGCGGGAGAAGGTCAATCCGCTGGCCGGCTGCCTGCCGATCCTCCTGCAGATCCCGGTGTTCTATTCGCTCTACAAGGTGCTCAACATCTCCATCGAGATGCGCCACGCGCCGTTCCTGCGCTTCGACGACCTGTCGGCGCGCGACCCGACCACCTTCCTGAACCTGTTCGGCCTGATCCCCTGGCATCCGGGGCAGACCCCGCTGATCGGGCCGCTGCTCGATCAGTACTTGCACCTGGGTATCTTGCCGCTGGCCTATGGCGTGACCATGTGGCTGACCACGTCGATGAGCCCGCCCGCGCCCGATCCGGCCCAGCAGCGGATCTTCCAGTTCATGCCGGTGATCTTCACCTTCATCATGGCCCCCTTCGCGGTGGGCCTGCTGATCTACTGGACCTGGTCCAACGTGCTCACCACGCTGCAGCAGTACTTCATGATGCGCCGCTTCGGGGTCGACAACCCGATAGACCGGATCATCGCCAGGCTGAGCGGCAAGGCCAAGGCGACCACGTGACCGAGATCTTCGACCCCCCGGTTTTCGATGGGGACGAGCTCGAGCGTGCCCGCGTCCTCTTCGCCCACGAGGTGACCTTCATGATGGGGGCGGTGGCCATCGCCGGCCTGCCCCCCGCCGACCTGCCGGAGGTGGCCTTCGCCGGCCGCTCCAACGTCGGCAAGTCCACCCTGATCAACGCGATCGCCGGCCAGGGCCACCTGGCGCGGGCGTCGAACTCACCGGGTCGTACGCGGGAAGTGAACTTCTTCGTCGCCGACGAGCAGCTGCGCCTGGTCGACCTGCCAGGCTACGGTTTCGCCCGCGCCTCCAAGGGCGATGTCCGCAAGTTCCAGAACCTTGGCCGCGACTACCTGCGCGGCCGCCCGAACCTCAAGCGCGCCTACCTGCTGATCGACGCCCGTCATGGCCTGAAGAGCGTCGACACCGAGGCGCTCGACGCCTTCGACACCGCCGCCGTCTCCTACCAGATCGTGCTCACCAAGGCCGACAAGCTGAAGGTCTCCGAAGTCGAGGCGGTCACGGCCCGCACCCTGGCCGCCATCGCCAAGCGCCCCGCCGCCTTCCCGCGCGTCCTGGCCACCTCGGCCGAGAAGGGAACCAACATCCCCGAACTCCGCGCCGAAATCGTCGCCGCCTGCGCCATCTAGGCGAACCCTGGGTCAGGGCGCTAAAACCGCCCCATGCTCAGCACCGACACCCGCACCGTCTATGACGAAGACCTCAACCTGTTCCGCGACCAGGTCCGCAAGTTCTACGACAAGGCGCTGATCCCCAACCTCGACCGCTGGGAAAAGGAAGGCGTCGTCGACCGCGCCTTCTGGCTGGCCGCCGGCGAGGCGGGCATCCTCTGCCCGCAGGTCCCGGAAGAATACGGCGGCCTGGGCCTCGACTACCGGTTCAACGCGGTGATCGGCGAGGAGCTCGCCTACGCCGGCTCCAGCGCCGGCATCACCCTGCAGTCCGACATCGTCGTCGACTACATCATCAACTATGGCTCGGAGGAGCAGAAGCAGCGCTGGCTGCCGGGCATGGTCTCCGGCGAGGTGATCACGGCCATCGCCATGACCGAGCCGGGCGCCGGAAGCGACCTGCAGGGCGTGCGCACGACCGCCAAGCGCGACGGCAACCACTACGTGATCTCCGGCTCGAAGACCTACATCACCAACGGCCAGAGCGCCGACCTCATCGTGGTGGTGGCCAAGACCGACCCCGACGCCGGCTCGCGAGGCATCTCGCTGATCCTGGTGGAAGCCGACCGCACCGGCTTCAAGCGCGGCCGCAACCTCGACAAGGTGGGCCAGAACTCGGCCGACACCTCGGAACTGTTCTTCGAGGACGTGCGCGTGCCGATCACCAATGCGCTCGGCGAAGAGGGCAAGGGCTTCGCCTACCTGATGAACCAGCTGCCGCAGGAGCGCCTGCAGATCGCCATCGCCGCCCAGGCCGGCGCGCAGCGGGCCTTCGACGAGGCGGTGAAGTTCACCAAGGAGCGCAAGGCGTTCAAACAGGCGGTTTTCGACTTCCAGAACACCCGGTTCACGCTCGGCGCCCTGAAAGCCAAGCTGCAGGCCGGCTGGGCGCACCTGGACTGGTGCATGGCCCGGCACCTCGAAAAGAAGCTCACCGCGGCGGAGGCCTCGGCCGCCAAGCTCTTCCACACCGAACTGCAATGGGAGGTCTGCGACGCGGCCCTGCAGCTGCACGGCGGCGCGGGCTACATGAACGAGTACCCCATCGCCCGCCTCTGGCGCGACGCCCGCGTGCAGCGCATCTACGGCGGGACCAGCGAGATCATGAAAGAGGTCGTGGCGCGGTCGATCTAGTCAAGACCACATCTCAATATAAAGCTCGTCATTCCCGGCCTAGTGCCGGGAACCCATAAACACGACGCGCTCAAGCAGATCCCCAGCGTCGGTGTCTATGGATGGCCGGGACAAGCCCGGCCATGACGTTCAAATTTGGTTGGGTGAGCGGATCAGGGGTGCTTCACCACCTCGCCGCCCTTCATCACGAAGACGGGGTGCTCCAGCACGCTGACGTCAACGAGCGGATCGCCCTTCACGCCCATCAGGTCGCCGTAGTGGCCGGGCGTCGCCTGGCCCACGTCCTTGGCCCGGTTGAGCGCCTCGGCGGCGGTGATCGTGGCGGTCTGGATCGCCTGCAAGGGCGTGGCTCCATATCGCACCATGGTCGAGAACTGCCGCGCGTTGGTCCCGTGCGGATAGATGCCCGCGTCCGACGAGAAGATCATCTTCACCCCGGCCTTAAGCGCCTTCTTGAAGTTCTGCCGCTGGATCTCGCCGATATCGCGGTCCTTCTGCAGGTTCGCCTCCAGCACCCCGTTCTTCTTGCCCTCGGCCTGGGTGTAGTCGGTGTTGTAGATGTCCATGCCGAAGTAGCTGCCGTGCTGCACGGCCAGCCTGATCCCCTCGTCGTCCACCAGACTGGCGTGCTCGATGGTGTCGACGCCGCCGAGGATCGCGGCCTTGATCCCCGCCGCGCCATGGGCGTGGGCGGCGACCTTCATGTCGGTGCGGTGGGCCTCGTCGACGATGGCCTTGATCTCGTCGAGGGTGAGTTGCTGGGCGCCGGGCGTGTCGCCATGGCTGAACACCCCGCCGGTGGCGCAGATCTTGATCACCTCGGCGCCGTACTTGTGCATCTGGCGGACCATCCGGCGGCCCTCGTCGGGGCTGTCGATCACCGCGTCGCCCTTCTGCTTCATCGACGGGGGGAAGTAGGTTGAGTCGCAGTGGCCGCCGGTGGAGCCGATGGCGTAGGCCGCCGGCACGATCCGCGGTCCGGGGATGAAGCCGCCGTCGATCGCCTGCTTCAGGCCCACGTCCTCATAGTTGTCCGAGCCCACGTTGCGCACGGTGGTGAAGCCGGCCTCCAGCGTGTCGCGGGCGTGCCGGGTGGCGATAATCGGCCAGAAGCTGTCGGTGAACTCCAGGTAGTTGTAGCCGCTGAAGAGCGGCGAGCTCGTCAGGTGGACGTGCATGTCGATCAAGCCGGGCAGCAGGGTCACGCCGGGCAGGTCCACCCGGGCCGCGCCCGCCGGGACCATGTCGCCCTGATGCTCGACCGCGGCGATCCGCCCGTCGGTGATCACCACAAGGGGCTTGTCGACATACTTGCCGCTGGCCACGTCCAGCAGCCGGTCGGCGCTTACCGCCACCGTCGCCGCCTCAGCGGCCCCCGCCACAACCGAAACGGCCAACGCCGCCGCGACAATCCGCATACGCATCCAAGACCCTCTACGCCAAAGCTCTGTCGCAAGGCTTAGCACGGCCCCTTCAACGTGACAGGGGGGCCAGGGTCCGCTATCGGGACGCACCGTTTTGGCCAAGAGTCTCGCCCGCCGTGACCGACAATACCCAAGAACCAGGCTGGGCCACCGCCAGGACGCTGGCCGAGGCCCTGCCCTATATCCAGCGCTACGACCGCGAGACCGTGGTCATCAAGTACGGCGGCCACGCCATGGGCGAGGAACAGGTCGCCAAGCAGTTCGCCGCCGATTCCGTGCTGCTCAAGATGCTGGGCGTCCATCCGGTGATCGTCCACGGCGGCGGCCCGCAGATTTCCGCCATGCTCGAACGCGCCGGCGTCAAGTCGACGTTCATCGATGGCCTGCGGGTCACCGATGCGCCGACCATGGAAGTCGCCGAAATGGTCCTCTCCGGGGCCATCAACAAGGAAATCGCCAACTGGATCACGTTGGCCGGGAAGGAAGCCGACGTGCGGGGCGTGGGCCTATCAGGCAAGGACGCCCGGCTGATCACCGTCGAGAAGGTTACCCGCACCAAAAGGGACCCCGATTCCCTGATCGAGAAGGAAGTCGACCTGGGCTTCGTCGGCGACCCCAAGCGGGTCGACCCCAAGCTTATCGAGGCGCTGATCTACGCTGACGAGGACTACATCCCGGTGATCGCCCCGATCGGCGTCGCCGAGGACGGCCAGACCTACAACATCAACGCCGACACCGTGGCCGGGGCGCTGGCCGGCGCGCTCAACGCCAAGCGCATGCTGCTGCTCACCGATGTGGTGGGCGTGCTCGACAAGGATGGCGAGCTGATCCGTCAGATGACCGTCGCCGAGGCGAGGAAGGCCATCGCCGACGGCGTCGCCACCGGCGGCATGATCCCCAAGCTGGAGACCGCCATCGCCGCCGTCGAGGCCGGCGTCGGCGCCGTGGTCATCCTGGACGGCCGCAAGCCCCACGCCATGCTGGTCGAGCTTTTCACCGAGCACGGGGCGGGCACGCTGATCAGCGAATGAACGCCGATCTCATTCTTGCTGACTTCCGGCACATCGACACCTGGCTGTTCGACCTGGACAACACCCTCTACCCGGCCGAGTCCGGCCTGATGGGCGAGATCGAGCGGCGGATGACCGCCTACGTCCAGAAGGTCACCGGCCTGGACCGCGACGAAGCCTTCAAGCTGCAGAAGGTCTACCTCGCCCAATACGGCCTCACCCTCGGGGGCCTCGTCGAGCACCACGGGGTCGCGCCGGCCGATTTCCACGCCATCTTCCACGACATGTCGCTGGAGGCCCTCGGCCGCGATCCGGAGCTGGTCGCCGCCCTCGCCCGCCTGCCCGGCCGCCGGCTGATCTTCACCAACGCCGACGACGTCCACACCGAGCGCGTGCTGGCCCGCATGGGCCTGGCCGACCTGTTCGACGACGTCTTCCACATCGGCTCGGCCGACTATGTGCCCAAGCCGGACCCCGCGACCTTCGCGAAGATCGTCGCCGCCCACGCCCTCGACCCGGGCGCGACGGCCTTCTTCGAGGACCGCGAGATCAATCTCGCGCCGGCCCGCGACCTCGGCATGACTACCGTTCTGGTCGGCGATCACGCGGAGGCCTCCACCGCCCCCTTCGTGCAGTACAAGACCGCCAAGCTCGCGCCGTTTCTCGCGCAGGCCCGTCTCAAGGAAGCCGCCTAGTGTCGCAAGACCTGAAGTCCGTCATCGAAGCCGCCTGGGAAGACCGCGACGCGATCACCCACGCGACCACCGGCGCGGTGCGCGAAGCCGTGCTGGAGACCATCGAGCGCCTGGATGCCGGGACCCTGCGCGTCGCCGAGCGCCAGGCCGACGGGGCGTGGCTGACCCACCAGTGGGCCAAGCAGGCGATCCTGCTGTTCTTCCGCCTGACCCCGAACAGCCTGACCGCGTCCGATGCGCCGGGACCCTTCTGGGATAAGGTTCCGCTGAAGACCACCGGCTGGGACGCCGCCCGCTTCGAGGCCGCGGGCTTCCGCCAGGTGGCCGGCTCCATCGTTCGCAAGGGCGCCTTCATCGCCAGGGGCGTGGTGCTGCTGCCCTCGCTGGTCAATATCGGCGCCTATGTGGGTGAAGGCACCATGGTCGACGGCTGGGCCACGGTCGGCTCCTGCGCCCAGATCGGAAAGCAATGCCATATCTCCGGCGGCGCCGGCATCGGCGGGGTGCTCGAGCCCCTGCAGGCCAACCCGACGATCATCGAGGACAACTGTTTCATCGGCGCCCGCGCCGAGGTCGCCGAGGGCGTCGTCGTCCGCGAGGGCAGCGTGCTCTCCATGGGCGTCTACCTGACCTCCACCACCCCGATCGTCGACCGCCGCACCGGCGAGGTGATCACCGGCGAGGTGCCGCCCTACTCGGTGATCATGTCCGGCTCCCGCCCCAACGCCCACGGCCCCTCGCTGCCGTCGACCTACTGCGCGGTGATCATGAAGACCGTGGACGAGCGCACGCGGTCCAAGGTCAGCATCAACGAGCTGCTGCGGGACTAGATGCTCCCCCAGGGCGGACCTCACTCCACCGGCGGATAGGCCGTCCCGTCGCGATGCCGGTAAAACGGCTCGCCCGCCTTGGCCACCATGTCGATGTCCGGATAGTCGCAGGCGTCGGTGTCCGGCCGCCGCGAGCCGACCTCCAGATAGACCGCGTCGCGGTCGCTGCGGTTCTGCAGGCAGTGGCCGTTCTGCGCCCCGGCCTTCCAGCCCATGCAGTCACCGGCCTTCAGCACCTTCGCACCCCCATCCTCGGCCAGGGGGTCTTCCACCAGGGTGACCTCGCCCTCCAGCATCCAGACGAACTCGTCCTCGTCCGTGTGCCAGTGGCGCTGGCTCGACCACTTTCCCGGTGGCAGCCGCACCAGATTGGCCCCGAACTGGGTCAGGCCCGCCGCATCGCCCAACTTGCGCCAGGTCGGGCCGAGGCAAACCTCATCGAACGGCGGCGGATAGTTGCAGCCCGAGCGGACCTCAAGGGTGTCGATGTCAATCTTCGGCATGGTCCTGATCCTCAGCGGCTGCGCGCGGTCTTTGTCCCCGCATAGGGCGTGCCGTCCCGGTGTTTGTATTCGCTTGAGCCCTCGTCAAGCATCAGGTCGATGTCCGAATAGAACCCGCCGTCCTGTTCCGGCCGGCGCGAACCCACCTCCAGCAGCACCACCTCCCTGTCCGACCGGTTCTGGATGTGGTGGCCGTTGGGCGCCCCGGCCGGGAAGCCCGCGCAGTCGCCCGCGCGCATCACCTGCTCGCCCTCGTCGGTGACCAGCACCACCTCGCCTTCGACCACCCCGACGAACTCGTCCTCCGCGGTGTGCCAGTGCCGCTGGCTGGTCCACTGGCCGGGCGGCAAGCGCATCAGATTGACCCCGAACTGGGTCAGGCCGGCCGCGTCGCCCAGCTTCCAGCGGCGGCGGCCTTTGCAGGGCGTGTCATAGGGCGGCGGATATTCCGTGCCGAAGCGCGTGGGCGCGGTTTCGATGTCGATCTTGGGCATGAGGTCTTTCCGGGTTAGGACAGCCCCCTACTTAGGCGCCAACTCCCCGGGCTACGAGCTTGATCGACGCGATCAACCTGACGAAAGAGCTGATCCGCCGCCCGTCGGTCACCCCCACCGACGCCGGCGCCATGGATGTGGTCGAACAGACCCTGGCCCGTCTGGGCTTCGCCTGCCGCCGGATGAAGTTCGGCGAGATCGAGAACCTCTACGCCCGCTACGGGACCGAATGCCCTAACCTCTGCTTCGCGGGCCATACCGATGTCGTGCCGGTGGGCGACCCCGGCGCCTGGACGCAAGGCGCCTTCGACGCCGAGGTTGTTGACGGGACCCTGATCGGCCGCGGCGCTGTCGACATGAAGTCCGCCATAGCCGCTTTCGCCGCGGCCGCTGCCAAGGCGATCGCGGCGGGCCAGGTTAAGGGCTCGCTCTCCTTCTTGATCACGGGCGACGAAGAGGGCGTAGCGACCCACGGCACCCGAATGGTCGTGGAGGC
>JANXXK010000269.1 GCA_025350685.1 Alphaproteobacteria bacterium
CGCCCGCATCGAGGCGCAGAAGCCGGCGAAGCTGAGCTGGGCCGGCAGCCATGTGGGCATCGCCTGGAGCCCGGACGGCAAATTCCTGGTCAGCGCCATGCAGGAAAACCAGCTGCATGGCTGGCGGGTGGCCGACGAGAAGAACATGCGCATGGGCGGCTATCCGGCCAAGCCGAAGAGCCTGGCGTTCCTGGCCAAGGGAAGCCTGATGGCGACTTCCGGCGCCAACGGCGTGGTGGTCTGGCCGTTCGCCGGCGCCACCGGGCCGATGGGCAAACAGGCCGCCGAGGTGGGCTACGACGAGGCGGCCATGGTGGTCCGCGTCGCCGGCGCGCCGGGGTTGAACTGGGTCGCCGCAGGGCTGGACGACGGGCGGGTGTGGGCCTGCGAACTGTCTGGCCAGAAGATCATCCCGATCCGCGCCGAGAAGGGCGAGGCGGTGACCGCGCTGGCGATCACGCCCGACGCCAGGCGCGTAGCCTGGGGCTGCGAGGACGGCGCGGCGGGCGTGGCCGAGGTCGAGGCCTAGGGACTATTTCTTGGCGGCAGCCGCCGCGGGGTTGGCCTCGCGGCCGAGCGCCGCGAACTTGTCGTTGTCGACGTATTTGACGATCCCCTGGATGTCGCCAAGCACGGTCTTGTCCTGCATCAGCCCGACCATGGCGACCTGACCCAGGACCGAGAAAGACGCCTGCAATGCGCCGGAGCCCTCATATCTGATCGCGTCGACGGTCTGAGCGTGGCAGTCCTGAAGCAGGAGCCGTTGCAGGAGGTCGCCGGCTTTGTGGTTTGAGGCGTCGCGTTGGGCGTCGGTGATGGTGGAGAGCGACTTTACGGCGGGATGGACGCTCATGGCGCCATAGATCCAAATGATCAGGTCGAGGCGGTCAGCCTCTGTCGTCGCCTTCACCAGGCACTTGGACAGGTCGTCCGTATAGATGCCGGCACGCGCCGCGCCGGATAAACCCAGGCTCATCGCCAATGCCAAAGCAGCCGCCCGCCGAACCATGGCTAGTCCCCCGCTTCCCCGCTTGAGCTTAGCAGTCGGCGGGCCGGTTACAACCGGTGAGAGAGTCTGGCGCAGGAGGTTCTACTTGCCTGCCGCAAGGGCCAGCGTCTTAGATGTTATGACTGACACCGTAAGCGGATGGACCCGATGAGCGAGACCCTGGCCAAGCCGGAGCCAGATCAAGGACGCGAGACCGCCGCCGAAGTGCTCTACGAGCTGTCCGACGGGATCGCCACGATCACGCTCAACCGGCCTGAGCGGATGAACGCCATCTCCGGGCCGATGCTGGCGAAGCTCAGCGCCGACCTGTTGAAGGCCAATGCCGACCCCAAGGTGCGGGTGGTGCTGATCACCGGCGCCGGCCGCATGTTCTGTGTCGGGCTCGACCTGGTTGACGCGACCCAGGGCTCGGGCATCGGCTCGGCGTCGTCGGCACAGGCGGTGTCGGTGAACCTGGACCTGCGCAACACGCCCCCGACGATCCTCTTCAACCTCGACAAGCCGACTATCTGCGCGCTGAACGGGGCGGCGGCCGGCTATGGTCTCGACATGGCGCTGGGCTGCGACATCCGGATCATGGGCGAGGGCTCCAAGATGGCCGCGGCCTTCGTCAAGCGTGGCGTGGTGCCGGAGAGCGGCGGCACCTGGCTGCTGCCCCGGCTGGTGGGCTGGTCGAAGGCCGCCGAGCTGATCTTCACCGGCCGTACGCTGAGCGCCGTCGACAGCCTGGCGCTGGGGCTGGCCAGTGAGGTGGTCCCCGACGCCGAGCTGCAGGCCCGCGCCCGCGCGGTCGCCGTCGAGATCGCGGCCAATGCGCCGCTGGCCGTGCAGTCGGCCAAGCGGCTGATGCGCATGGGGATGGAGGAGACGTTCAACGACCACGTCCACCACGTCTATCTGCAGCTCTTGCAGCTGTTCCACACCCAGGATTTCCGGGAGGGCATGACCTCGTTCCTGGAAAAGCGACCGGCGGATTTCCACGGGCGCTAGAGAGACGGGGGCTAGTCGAAACCGCGCAGCTCCGCCCAGACGTCGAAGGGGTCGCGCCGTGCCCGCAAGGCGTTGATCGGCGCATCCGGGTCGCGCCAGCCAAGCGCCATGCCGGAAAATAGCATATTATCGTCGGGCAGGCCGACGAAGGCCGCGACGGTCTTCGGATAACGCGCCCAGTATTCCTGCGGGCAGGTGTCGAGGCCGCGCTCGGTGGCCAGCAGCATGACGTTCTGCATGTACATGCCGAGGTCCGCCCATTGCGGAGGTCCGAGCTTGCGGTCGAGGCAGAAGAACAGGCCGACGGGGGCGCCGAAGAACTCGCCGTTTTTCGCCAACTGCCGCAACCGCGCGGGCCTGTCTTCACGAGGAATCCCGATGGACGCGTAGAGATCCTCGCCGTTCTGGTAGCGCCGTGTGCGGAAGGGCTCCCAAAGGTCCGGCGGATAGACGGCGTACTCCGGTTCCTCGCCGAAGGGATTGGCGGCGACCAGCGCCTTGAACTCGGCAAGCGGCGCGCCGGCGATCCCGTAGACGCGCCAGGGCTGGAGATTCCCGCCGGAGGGCGCCTGGGCGGCGCGGACGAGGATGTCGGCGACGGTGGCTTCCGGCACCGGGTCAGGCTTGAAGGCGCGGATCGAGACCCGGGCGGCGATGGCTTCGCTGACGTCCATGGTGGGCTCCCCGACTTGACGCATCCGTGCGGCGCAGCCCAGCTAGCACGACGCCTTAAGGTCAAGGCAAGGACGCCCGCGTGGCCCAGACGCCAAAGCCGTCGAGACCCTCCAAGCCGCGCCCCCAATCGGCAAAGAAGGGGGGCGCGATCGGCCGGCTGTTCCGCCTGGCGGTGACCCTGGTGCTGGTGTTCGGCCTGATCGGGCCGGTGGCGGTGGTGGCG
>JANXXK010000243.1 GCA_025350685.1 Alphaproteobacteria bacterium
CACCGCCAACACCGGTAAGATCGGCGACGGCAAGGTCTTCGTGATCGACCTGGAGTCGGCCTTGCGCATCCGCACTGGCGAGCGCGACGCCGCAGCCATCGCCGGGTGACGGGCGACCTCTCGGGCGACCTCTCTGCGGCCCGCATCCAGGTGGTGCGGGCCCTGGGCCTGGTCTAATTTGCGGTGGTCATGCCGCACGACCTCGAACCGCCGCGGACCATCGACCCCGCCGCCCCGATGATTTCGCGGACCGATCGCATCGTCGTGGAGCGCACGCCGCAGGCGCTCTGCGCGTGGATGATCACCTCGAAGCTGGAGGACAGCGTTCCGGACACCGGCGCGTTGCCGGGCGTCGTCGGCACGACTCTGCTGACGCCCACCTGGGGCGTGGTGGGCGCGCGGCGCAAGGTCCACCTGAGCGACGGCGGCAGCGCGACCGAGCAGATCCTCGACTTCGCCGCCGGCGAGCGGTTCCGCTACCAGGTCTGGGACTACACGACCGCGGCCGCCTGGCCGATCCGCTACGCCATCGGCGAATTCCGCTACCTGCCCCTGCCGGGCGGGCGCACGGAATTGGTCTGGACCTACGCCTTCCGCCTCTACGGCGACCGCTTCCCGGGGTTCCTGGGCCCGCTCGGCCGCTGGCTGCTCAAGGTGGTCTTCCTCGACCGCGCCTATGCGACGCTGATGCGCGAGACCCTGAAGGCCACGAAGCTGGGCGCCGAACGCGCGGCTCAGGTCGGCGCGGCCCGGCGCGGGAAGTAGCGCCAAAGCAGGGCCCAGCCCGCGGCTACCGCCGGCAGGGTCAGCAGGACCCAGATCCACGAAGGCGCGCCTAGAGCGGCCAGGCCGGCCGCCGTGAGGCAGGCGCAGAAGCAGCCCGCGTCCCAGCCGCCCTCGGTGGCCATCATCACCCGCATGGGGCAGGGCGAGGCCTTGGCGAGGTTCTGCGCGGCGCTCGCGAGCGGCGGGACCAGCAGCGGCATGATCATCCCGCCGGCCGCGTTGGCGATGGCCGCGAGCCAGGGCGTGTCGAGGCTGGCCGCGCGGAACAGCACCACGGCGGCCGCCGCACCATAGGCGATGGCGACGGCCCGGCGCCCGTGGCCGGCGTCCACGTGGCGCCCCATCAGCAGGCCAATGGCCGCGCCGGCCAGACCCGCCAGCGCCATCACCCCGCCATAGGCCGCGAAGCTCTGACCGAGGGCGACGAAGAGGGCGATCTGCCAGACGAAGATGAAGGTCGCGTCGAACCAGCCATCCACCGCGATCAGCAGCGCGGCGGGCCGCGCCGCGCGCCAGGCGCCGGGGGCGGATCGGGCGACCGCGACATTCGGCAGGCCTAGCAGCGGGATCACTGAGGCCACTTGCACCAAGGCCACGCCGGCGAAGGTCCAGCGCGGGCCCGCTGCGGTCAGGGCCCAGGCGCCGATCAGCGGGGAGACGACGGCAGAGGCGGCCGACAGCGCCTGGCCGATGGCCACCTGATGGCCGCGGTGCTCGGCGTCGCCCAGGGCCGCGAAATAGCTGTTGTAGGAAACGTAGTAGACCACCTCGCCGAGGGCGGCGGCGAGGCAGACCGCGACCAGTGCGGCGTCGACGCCATGGACTTCCGCCACCAGCGGATACTGCACGGCCATGGCCGCGGCGCCGGCGATCAGCAGGGGCTTCAGGCCAAGGCGCTGGGCGAGCGGCAGCATGACCGGCCGGACCGCGAAGCGCACCACGACGATCGCCGCCTGGGCCAGGAGCGCCAGGGGGATCGAGACGCCCGCCTTGATGAGAAACACCAGCAGGAAGAGCTGGCCCGCGCCTTGGGCCAGGGCCTGGACGCCGACCTGCAGATTGACGCGGTTGATCGCGTCATTGCCGAAGAATGACATGGGAAATCCAATGATGGAGGCATGAGAAGACACGGTGTCCCGCTCGCCGAGAGCGAGGGCGGTTCCGGTCAGGCGGCGCGTCGTGCGCTCAGCAGTTTCCACGCATGGAGGAAGTCTCCGTCTTGGTCGCGACTATGGCCCGCACCCAGCCGAGCGGCAAGCTCAGCGCTTGCGTCGGGGTTTCGGCGCCGCCGGCTTCGGCAGCTCGACATCGCCGAACAGATTCTGCGGTGCCACGCCGGTCGGCTCTGCGGTGCGACGGCTGAGCAGGAAGAGCGCCGATTCCGAGCGCCAGTTCTCCAGCAGGCCCTCCGGGCGGATCGGCCGCGCGGACTTGCCGGCAGTGAGCGCCGCGCAGGCGTCGATCCGCAGGTCCAGTTCGCGGCACAGGTCGGTGAAGTCGCGAAGCGTGCACAGGTGGATGTTCGGCGTCGACCACCAGGGGTCGGGCAGGGCGCGGGTCTCCGGCATCCGGCCACGCGCCATCAGCGACATGCGCATGCGCCAATGGCCGAAGTTCGGCACCGAGACGATGGCCTGGTCGGCGATGCGCAGCAGTTCCGAGAGCACGTGGCGCGGCTCGCGCATCTGCTGCAGGGTCTTGGACAGGATCGCGTAGTCGAAGGCCCGCGTCGGGAAATGGTCGAGGTCGCGGTCGCCGTCGCCCTGCACCACCGCCAGGCCCTTGGCGAGGCAGGCCGAGACCCCGGCCGGGCTGATCTCCAGGCCCTGGCCGTCGACGCGCTTTTCGCGGGTCAGCAGGTCCAGCAGTTCGCCGTCCTCGCAGCCGACGTCGAGCACGCGGCTGCCCGGGCGCACGAGCCGCAGGATCTCGGCGAAGTCCTCGCGCATCGCGATCAACTCAGAGGCCCCGCGCCTGGGCGGTGGAGGCGAAGAAGCCGCGCAGCGCCCCGTCGAACAGCGGCTCGTCGAGGAAGAAGGCGTCGTGGCCCTTGTCGGTCTCGATCTCGACGAAACTGGCCCGGCAGCCGGCGGCGTTGAGCGCGCGCACGATGTCGCGGCTCTCGGCGGTCGGATAGAGCCAGTCGGATGAGAAGGAGAGCACGCAGAAGCGCACGCCGCGGGCCTTGACGAAGGCGTTGGCCAACACGCCGCCGTGCTGGCCGGCGAGGTCGAAATAGTCCAGCGCGCGGGTGATGTAGAGGTAGGAGTTGGCGTCGAAGCGGTCGACAAAGGCCGCGCCCTGGTGGCGCAGGTAGCTCTCCACCTGGAAGTCGGCGTCGAAGCCCCAGCTAAGGCCGTCTCGCTGCAGTTCGCGGCCGAACTTCCGCTGCAGGGCGGCCTCGGACAGATAGGTGATGTGCGCGGCCATGCGCGCGACCGCCAGACCCTTTTCCGGGCGCACGCTCTCGGTCTCGTAGGCGCCGGCGCGCCAGTCGGCATCGGCCATGATCGCCTGGCGGCCGACCTCGTGGAAGGCGATGTTCTGGGCCGAGTGGCGAGGCGCGGCGGCGATGCAGACCGCGGAAAACAGCATCTGCGGATAGTCGGCCGCCCACTGCAGCACCTGCATGCCGCCCATCGAGCCGCCGACCACGGCCAACAAGGTCTCAATTCCCAGGGCCTCGACCAGCATGGCCTGGGCGCGGACCATGTCGGCGATGGTGATCACCGGGAACGCCAGGCCGTAGGGCGCCTTGGTCTTGGGATTGACCGAGGCCGGGCCGGTCGAGCCCATGCAGCCGCCAATGACGTTGGTGGCGATGACGAAATAGCGCGAAGGATCGAGGGGCAGACCGGCGCCGATCACGCTGTCCCACCAGCCGGGGCGGCCGGTGACCGGGTTGACCGAACCGGCGTGCTGGTCGCCGGTCAGCGCATGGCAGACCAGGACGGCGTTGGTGCGGGTCTCGTTGAGCACGCCGTAGGTCTTGTAGGCGACCTCCAGCGGCTCCAGCCGGGCCCCGGAGTCCAGGCGCAGGCCCTTGCCGGCGGGGAAGCGGTGCACGCCTCCGCCCGTCTCGTCGCCCGGGCTGGTCTCGACGGCGCCGTCCATGCCGGCCTTAGGACCGCCAAGCCCTACCGCTGTCAATGGTCGCCTAGACCCTGTCCCGACTGACTTGAACAAGTCATCCGGGATGAACAGGGCCGTCGCCTATATCTGGAGCCCTCCTTATCCGGTCGCGATGAAACATCGCGAACGGGAAGGGCTCTGGGCCGCCGTGGCGGCTTCGCAGGCGGCGCGGGCGCGGCTATGAGGAGTGCGTCGAGCGTCCCGCTTTCGAAGCTCGCCAGCGCTGGGGCCAGGCAGAGCGAGCTTCGAAAACGATAAGGACACTCGCGGGGAATGCTTCCAGTGTGGCTGTTGGATCTAACGTTCCCAACGGTGTGCGCCGGAAACGGGGTGGGAACGTCAGATCCGCCACACTGGCGTGGAGCGTAGATGGACCGGCTGATCCTTTTCCGGCACGGCAAGGCCGCACCGGAGTCCGCGAGCGGGGAAGATTTCGACCGCCGCCTGGCGCCGCGAGGGATGCGGGAATCCGCCGCGATGGCCCGCCACTTGGCCGACCTGGGGCTGAAGCCGAACCTGGCGCTGGTCTCCGCCTCGGCGCGCACGCGCGAGACCTGGGCCGCCGCCGAGCCGGCGTTCCCCGGCGCCAAGGTGCGGATCGAGGACGACCTCTACAACGCCGATTCCCGCGCGATCCGTCACGCCGCGACCCGGGCCGGCGAGGGCGTCAGGACGGTGATGGTGGTGGGCCACAATCCGGGCCTGCAGGAGCTCGCCGTGCGGCTGCTCACCGAAGGCCACGCGCCCGCCTCGCTGATCAGCCGGGCGCAGCGGCAGTTCCCGCCGGCCGCGGCGGCCGTGTTCCTGTTCGACGATGGCGGGCGGCCGGCCTACGATGGGCTGTTCTTCCCGGAGCGTGGGGATTGAGCCGCATCTTCAAGATCCTCAGTCGCGCCGAGTGGGCGGCCGCGCTCGCGGCGCGCCGCTTCGACGGGTCTGGCATCGACCGCACGGACGGCTTCATCCACTTCTCCACTGCGGCCCAGGCGGGCGAGACGGCGCGCCGGCACTTCGTCGGCCGGGACGACCTGGTGGTGCTGGCAGTGGAGAGCGACGACCTGGGGCCGGCGCTGCGCTGGGAGCCGTCGCGCGGCGGCGATCTGTTTCCGCACCTCTACGCCCACCTCGACACCTTCCTGGTCCTCAAGGTCACCGAGGCGCCGCTCGGCCCCGACGGCGCGCCCCAGGTCGGGCCGCTCGCGTGAGCGGCCTGCACGGCCTGGCGACGCGGGCGCTGCGCAACATCGACCCGGAGGAGGCCCACCGGCTGGCGATCCTAGGCCTGCGGCTGGGCCTGGGCCCGGTAGCGCGCGGCGCGGACGATCCGATCCTGGCGGGGTCCCTGGCCGGCGTCGCCCTGCCCAATGTCGTGGGCCTGGCGCCGGGCTTCGACAAGGACGCGGCGGTCTACACCGCCATGCTGCGCGCCGGGTTCGGTTTCGTGGAGTGCGGGACGGTGACGCCGGAGCCGCAGGGCGGCAATCCGCGGCCGCGCCTGTTCCGGCTCAGCCAGGACCGGGCGGTAATCAACCGGATGGGCTTCAACAACAACGGTCTGAACGCCTTCGCCCACCGCCTCGTGGGCCGCGCCCCCGGCGTGGTGGGCGCCAACATCGGGGCCAACAAGGACTCCGCCGACCGCATCGGCGACTACGTGGCCTGCCTCCAGCGCCTCTGGGGCATGGCCTCCTACTTCACCATCAACGTGTCCTCGCCGAACACGCCGGGCCTGCGGGCCCTGCAGACCAAGGCCGCTCTCGAGGAGCTGCTCGGACGGCTGGGCGACGCGGGGAAAGCCCTGCCGCCTGAGGGCCGCGCGCCGATGTTCCTGAAGGTCGCCCCGGACCTCGAGAGCGGCGAGGTCGAAACGATCGTCGAGACGTGCCTGGCCCACGGACTGGCCGGGATCATGGTCTCCAACACCACCGTCGCGCGACCGGAGCTGAGGTCGCGGCAGGCCGGGGAGGCGGGGGGACTGTCCGGCGCGCCGCTAATGGCGCTCTCGACCCGGGTGCTGGGCGAATTCGCCAAGGCGGCGGCGGGTCGCCTGGCGCTGGTCGGCGTGGGCGGGATCGGTTCGGGCGCCGACGCCTACGCCAAGATCCGCGCCGGCGCATCGGCCGTGCAGCTCTATTCGGCCCTGGTCTACGAGGGCCCGGGCCTGGTCGGGCGGATCAAGCGCGATCTGGCGGCACGGCTGCGCGCGGATGGATTTTCCTGCGTCAGGGACGCGATAGGTGCGCAATAGCCGCGCCGGGGTTCGTTGCCGAACAGGCCCGGCTGGATTAACTCGGAAGCCATGGCGGACGCCGCCCCCACGCCGCAGGCGTTGACCAGGCCCAGGAGGCCCCGCTTCTTCTGGCCGGGCGGCCTTTCCGCGCGCCTGCTGACGCTCACCATCCTGTTCGTCGCCGTGGCCGGCGCCTGCGCCTTGCCGGTGGCCCTGGCGTCGTTCGAGGAACAGTGGCTGCTGGACCGCGTCCGCGCCGCCGAACTCGCCTCGATGGCGCCCGACGTGGCGCCCGACCGCAAGGTCTCCCAACAGATCGCCGCCCAGCTGCTTACCGGCGCCGGGGTCTCCCGCGTCGCCATCCAGACCGACGGGATGCGCCGCCTGGTCCTGGGCGGCCCGATGCTGAAGCGCGCGCCCTATGTGGTGGACCTGAGGAGCCAGGCGCCGACCTCCTGGCTGGCCGCGCCCTTCCAGACCCTGCTGGGCGGCGATGGACGGAATGTGCGGGTGATCGCCAGCCCGAGGTTCCGCCGCGGCGACCTGGTGGACATCGTCGCCCCCGACGCCGAGCTGAAGCGGGGGCTGGTCAGCTATCTCTGGAAACTGATCCTGGTGGCGGCCTTCGTCGCCACGGTGGCCGGCGTGCTGGTCTACCTTTCGCTCAACCTCTTCCTGGTCCGACCCATGCAGCGGATCACCAACGCGATGGAACGGTTCCGCGCCGATCCCGACGACGCAGAGGCCCGGGTGCAGCTCTCCGGCCGCCGCGACGAGATCGGCCGCGCCGAGGTGGAGCTGGACCTGATGCAGGCCGACCTGCGGGTGGCGCTGAATTCGCGGGCGAGACTGGCCGCGCTCGGCGAGGCGGTGGCCAAGATCAACCACGACCTGAAGAACATGTTGACCTCGGCGCAGATCGCCTCGGAGCGGCTGGCGGCGCTTAAGGACCCCAAGGTCAGCCAGGTCCTGCCCAGGCTCGAGCGCGCGCTCGACCGGGCGGTGAAGCTGGCCTCGGGCGTGCTGGCCTATGGAAAAACCCAGGAGGCCGCGCCCGAGCCGCACCCGGTGCCGCTGGCCGCCGCGGTGCAGGCCGCCGCCGAGGAGGCGCGCCTGGTGGAGCGCGGCATGGCGCTGAAGTGCGAGGTGGCGGCCGGCGAGCAGGTCAACGCCGATCCCGACCAGCTGCACCGGATCCTCGCCAACCTGCTGCGCAACGCCCGCGAGGCCATCGAGCACGAGGAGGGCCGCAAGAAGCCCGGCCGGATTGCAGTGACCCTGGCGCGCGCGGACAACGCCAGCCTGGTACGGGTGAGCGACAATGGCCCGGGCGTGCCCGAGCGGGCGCGCGAGCGGCTGTTCCAGCCCTTCGCCACCTCGGCGCGGCCCGACGGGGCGGGGCTGGGCCTGGCGATCGCCCGCGAGCTCGCCCAGGGCCATGGCGGCGACCTGATCCTGGCGGCGACCGGCCCCGGAGGCTCGACATTCGAGCTGCGCCTGCCCGGCACACCGCCGCGGGTTGCGGCGGGGCGGCCGCGGGTAAAGCGCTCGGCCTAGGGCCGATCAACAACCGCTGATCCCGGCTTTCGCCGGGATGAGCGGGTTCTAGTTGTCAGTAGCCCTTGGCGACGCCCTCGCGGCGCGGATCGGCGCCGCCGCGCAGGCCGTTCGCCGTCGCCTCGACGCCCTGCTCGCCGGAGCCCTCGCCGAACCCGCCGCCGCGCACTGTGACGCCCTTGGCCGCCAGGCCCGCAACGACGCCCGGCGGATAGCGCGCCGGCTCCGAGGCGTAGAAGTTGTCGAAGCCGATCAGGTTGGGAGCGCTGATGGCGTCCTGTACCGGCATCTTCCAGCTCAGCACGCCGACCAGCACCTTCAGCGTAAAGGCGATGATCGAGGGCCCGCCCGGTGAGCCGGTCCCCAGGACGAACTTGCCCTGCTTGTCCAGCACGATGGCCGGGGACATGGACGAGCGCGGCCGCTTGCCGCCGGCGACGGCATTGGCGGCCGCGGCGCCGTCGGCGTCCTTCGGCACAAACGAGAAGTCGGTCAGCTGGTTGTTGAGGAAGAAGCCGCCGACCATCTTGCCGTCGCCGAAGATGCTCTCGACGGTGGTGGTCATCGAGACCGCGTTGCCGGCCGCATCGACGATCACGAAGTGGGTGGTGCCGCCGGGCTCATGCGTCGCGTCGGGTGCGCGCACGCCGGCGCCGCGGGGCTTGCCGGGCATGGGCGGCGGGCCGGCCTTGTCCGGGTTGATCAGCCTGGCGCGGCTTTCCAGATAGGCCGGCTCCAGCAGGCCCTCGGTGGGCACGTCGACGAAGTCGGGGTCGCCGAAATAGCGGTCGCGGTCGACGTACATCAGTCGGCTCGCCTGGGAGAACAGGTACCAGCCCTGGGTGTCGTTCGGATGGGCGGCGACGTCGGTGTGGGCCAGGATGCCCAGGCCTTCGAGCACGGCCGGGCCGCCCGACGGCGCCGGCGGCACGCAGACCGTGTAGCTGAGGTAGGGGCGGCAGACGGCGGGGGTGGCCTTGGGCTTGTAGCCGGCCAGGTCCTTCAGGGTCATCGAACTGGGCTGGCTGCCTTCATGCAGCTTGGCGATGATCTCAGCTGCGATCGAGCCCTCGAGGATGGCCTTCGGCCCCTCGGCGGCGAGCTTGCGCAGCGTGGCCGCATAGGCCGGGTTCTTCATCGTGTCGCCGGCCTTGACCTTGGTCCCGTCGGCCTTGGTGAAATAGGATACCGCGTCGGGCTGCGAGGCCTGCGGCGCGCCACTGCTGGCGGCGTTGGCCATCCGCGCCGGCACCGTGAAGCCGCCGTCGGCCAGGGCTTCGGCGTCGGCGAACAGGCTCGACCAGGCCAGCTTGCCGTGCTGGCTCTGCGCCAGGTGCAGCATGGCCACCGCGCCCGGCACCCCGGCCGAGCGGCCGCCGACGATGGCCACCCCCTTGTTCATCGGCTTGCCGGGAGCGGACTCGAACATCTCCGGCGTCGCCCCGGCCGGGGCGGTCTCGCGGCCATTGTAGGCGGTCACCTGGTGGGTTTTGGCGTCGTAGAAGGTCATGAAGGCGCCGCCGCCCAGGCCGGAGCTCTGCGGCTCCTCAAGCCCCAGCACCGCCTGGATGGCGACAGCGGCGTCCACCGCCGAGCCGCCGCGCTTCAGCACCTTGAGGCCGGCGTCCACAGCATCGGGCTCAGCCGCAGCCACCATGACGCTCGGGCCCTTGGAGGCCGCCGCCGGCGCAGCCGAGGCCGGGGTGGCGATCAGCGCAGCGAGCGCCACGGACAGGAAACGCTTGTCGATGAACACGAAAAATGATGCTCCACACAATTGGACCCGCGCCATATGGGCGGGCGCGCGTGGACAACAAACCTCTCCCCATGCGAGGTCGGCCGCCGATGAATGACATGCCTTCGCACGCCCGGCCCGGCCCCCGCAACCTGCTCACCGACGTGCCGGGGCTGAAGGTGGGCCAGGCCCATGACCAGCTGGCCGCGAGCGGGGTTACCGTAATCCTGCCTGACAACAGAAGCGTCTGCGCCGTGGATGTGCGGGGCGGCGCGCCCGGCACGCGGGAGACCGACGCGCTCTCGCCGGAGAACCTGGTCGAGGCGGTGCACGCCGTCGTGCTCAGCGGCGGCTCGGTCTACGGGCTGGCGGCGGCCGATGGGGTGGCGGCCTGGCTGGGCGCGCGCGGCCGGGGCTTCGCCATGGCAGATCGGCCGGAGGTTCCGTCCTCGCCGGTGGTCCCAGCCGCGATCCTCTTCGACCTCGCCAACGGCGGAAACAAGGCTTGGGGCGAGGCGCCGCCCTATCGCGCCATGGGCCTGGCGGCGGTGGCCGCCGCGGCCGAGGCCTTCGACCTGGGGACCGCGGGCGCGGGCTATGGCGCCATGGCCGGATCGCTGAAGGGCGGGCTGGGGTCAGCCTCGGTGGTCTGCGGCGATGGCGTGACGGTGGGTGCGATCGTGGCGGTCAACTGCTGGGGCTCGGTGGTCGCCCCCGGTGGAGATGGGAGCGGCGCGAGCTTCTGGGCGGCGCCTTATGAGATCGGCGCGGAGTTCGGCGGCCTGGGGTCGGCGGGCCTCGCGGCGGGGCCGGAGGACTGGGGCCTCGCCAAGACCTCGGGAGAGGCCCGCAACACCACCATCGCCTGCGTGGCCACCGACGTGGCGCTGACGCCGGCCCAGGCGCGGCGCGTGGCGATCATGGCCCAGGACGGCCTGGCCCGGGCCATCCGCCCGATCCATGCGCCCTTCGACGGCGACGTGGTCTTCGCGCTCTCCACAGCGCGGCGGCCGATAGGCGGGCACGCGGACTTCGCCGTGGCGCGGCTGGGGACGCTGGCCGCCGACACCCTGGCCCGCGCCGTGGCGCGCGCGGTGTTCGAGGCCCGTCCCTGGCCGGGCGCCGAGGGTTCCAGCTGGCGCGAACTCTTCGCCAAGTAGGCCGATTTAGGGACCGTAAAATTCTGCACGCGGCCCGGCTTGCGCTTTGCCACGTCCGCGACTAGGTTCCGCGCCCTCGCCGTCAGGCGTTGCGCGCCCGTAGCTCAGCTGGATAGAGCATCAGACTACGAATCTGAGGGTCGGACGTTCGAATCGTTCCGGGCGCGCCATTTTCTCCTTGAAATCTCTGAAGAAATTGAGCGGCCGAAGGCCGCGATGGCAATGCATTGAGCCTTGGGGTTCCACCGGGGTTCCACGGGAAAGGAAACCGCAGCAAGCGAGAGATATCCAAATCACCCGGATTCAGAGGGTCCGCCCGCCATGGGCACGAACTCGACCTCCCCGGCCTGCGCAGCCGCCAGTTGCGGCGCTACCCCTACCTGGTCTTCGACGTCGAGCGCGTTGATCACGTGGACCTCTGGCGCGTACTGCACGCTGATCGTGACATGCCGACCTGGCTGTTGAGTCCGGAAGTGTGAGCGGCTGGCCACTGTCCCGCCTGAGGCTCGATCTGGTCAACCAATCCGTCAGTTCACCCCATATGCCGGGCATGGTTGTGCCGCCCGGGTGCCCACGTGACATTCCAGCGTTCGGCGGCCAAAGTGGTGGTCGGGAGCGGTAGCATGCCGAGACTTGGGTCGCTGAAATCTCCGCACAGGCTCGACGTCGCCATAGGCCAGCGAATTCGCGAACGACGGCGCGCGCTGGGCATGTCGCAGGTCTCGCTGGCCGGGGCGGTCGGCCTGACCTTCCAGCAGATCCAGAAGTATGAACGCGGCTCCAATCGGATCAGCTTCTCGCGCCTGGTGGAGATCTCCGAGGCGCTGAGCTGCCAGCTGAGCGACCTGGCCGAGGGCCTGATCGCGGCCTCGCCCGCCGATGAGCTGGAGCACCTGAACGCGCTGCTCGCCAAGGGCGGGGCGCTGGAGATGCTGGAGGCCTATGGCGCCTTGCCGAATCCGGACCTGCGCCGCGCTCTGCTGCAGCATGCCCGCGCCCTGGTGACCGCGTTGGCCTCGGCCGACGAGAAGGCCGCTGGGTAGGCGCTAAACGTCCAGAGGGACGAACTTTCCGCGCCCGGCGATCTCCAGCTCCAGCTCGCGCTGGCGTCGCGCCGGATCGCTGCTGCGCAGCGCCTCGACCTGGTCGGCGGTGGCGGCGTCATCGATCAGTGGGGTGTGGGCCATGCGGAAAATGGTCGCGTGAAGCTCGCCGTTGATGCGCTCGACCAGCGGCTGGCCGCGGGCCGCCGGCGTGCGCTGCATCTCGATCAGCCAGGGATGGCCCTCGTCGTCGATCAGGACGTCGAGCCCGAACAGCTTGGGCGGGAAGGACCGGGGCGGCGATTGGGCCTGGCCGGCGAACAGGCCATTGGCCGCCAGCATGCGCACGAACCATCCCACCAGCGCCCGGATCTCCTCGAACGCCGCCTCGCCGTCGAGGCCGTCGGCGCTCAGCCGCCGCAGCAGGGCCGAGAGGCTGCGCACCGCGCCGGTGTCCTCCTGGGTCGGGTCCTGGCTGATCACCAGGTCGGGATGGTCGAGGTGAAGGGCGGTGTTGGTGATGTGCATCGACACCCCGCCCGGCGCGTCGGGCGTCGGCTTGTACAGTTCCGGGGCGATGCGGACGATGCCCTCGGAATAGACGTAGGCGCGCAGGGGATTGGCCGAGGTGACCAGGCCGTAGATGCGGCAGTGGCCCTTGCGGCCCTCTATCAGGTAGGGCCGGTCGATGTAGCGCTGGATCACCACGTCGTCGCGATCGATGACGCCGGAGAGGTCGGTGGTGACGCTGATCCCCTGGCCGCCGCTCGCGCGGACCGGCTTGACGATGTAGAGCGGCGGGGCCGCCTTGCCGGAGGCGAACGTCTCGAGCGCGGCGCGGTCCTTGGGCAGGACGAAGCTTTCCGGGAAGCGGCCGGCGGGATCGGTCTTCTGGCGCGCGGTGAGCGCCGCGGCGAGGCGAGACTTGTCCGCATAGGCCGACCACTCGTGGAAGTCCTCGGAGTTGTTGCGGGCCACCAGGGCGGAGGCGACGCCCACCGACTCGCGCCGGAAACGTTCGCCCAGGGAGCGCAGGTGATGGTCGGCGGCGATCGGGCGGCCGGCGTCGCGCAGGGCGGCGGCCAGGCCCTGCAGGGCCAGCGGGATTTCCGGGCTGGTCGGCTGGCAGTTGGCCAGCATCCGCTCATAGGTCGCCACCGCCTCGTCGATGCGGCCCAGCCGGTGGAGCATCAGCGCCATGCTGCGCAGGGAGCCGGCGCCGGCGTTGGTCGCGAAGGCGTTGCGGAAGGCCTCCAGCGCGCCCGCATAGTCGCCCTTAGCCAGCAGGCAGAAGGCGACTGTGCGCAGGGCCTCGTCGTTCTTCGGATCGATTGCCAGGGTCTGGCGGTAGTGGGTGATCGCGGTGTCGAATTCCAGCCGCCGCAGGTGCGAGGTGGCGAGCAGCAGATGGGCCTCCACCGACCTAGGCAGGGCCTTGGCCATGATGGCCAGCAGGGCCTGCGCCTCACTCGTGTCGTGCTCGATGAGGTCTTTGATGTCGTCGCTGAGCGGCAAACAGGCTCTCCCGGCGGTGTCGCCATCCCTTATGGATATGCAACTGTCGCCTAGGCAACCGATTCAGCCGCCGCTGCAATCGCGGGGTTCCGGCGCGGGGCGTCGCTCGATATGGGAAGCGTCGCAGCGTCAAGATCACCGATGCCTGGAGCGACCATGAGCCAAGCCCATCTCGAGGCGTCACTGGACCCGAAAGACTGGGGCGACCTGCGCGCCCAGGGGCGCCGGATGCTGGACGATATGTTCGACAATCTGGAGGGCCTGGCCGGGCGGCCGGTCTGGCAGGCGCCGACGCCGGCCGAGCGGGCGCGCTATCGCACCCCGGCGCCGCGCGGACCGGCCGACCTGGCCCAACTGCACGCCCAGTTCATGGCCGATGTGGCGCCCTACGGCTCCGGCAATCGCCATCCCGGCTTCATGGGCTGGGTGCAGGGCGGCGGAACGGCGGTGGGCATGCTGGCCGAGATGCTGGCCGGCGGGCTGGACGCCAACCTGGGGGGGCGCGACCACATGCCGATCGAGGTCGAGCGCCAGGTGGTCGCCTGGATG
Organism: Alphaproteobacteria bacterium; assembly: GCA_025350685.1. Lineage (GTDB taxonomy): Bacteria > Pseudomonadota > Alphaproteobacteria > Caulobacterales > Caulobacteraceae > Phenylobacterium. The sequence continues at coordinate 13,708 of JANXXK010000243.1, forward strand.
GCCGAGCTGTTCGGTTTTGGCGCCGAGGCCAGCGGCATCTTCCTGACCGGCACGTCGCTGGCCAATCTCTGCGCGGTGATGATCGCCCGCGACCGTGCCCTCGGCGTCGAGGTGCGCGCCATCGGCGTGCGCGATCCGGGCGTCGTGGCCTATGCGTCAAAGGCGGTGCACGCCTGCGTCGTCCGGGCCATGGACATGACCGGCCTGGGCACCGATCGGCTGCGCCTGATCGACACCGACGCCGACGGACGGATCCTGCCCGCGGCGCTGGAGGCGGCCATCGCCGCCGACCAGGCGGCGGGCCTGAGGCCGTTCCTCATCGTCGGATCGGCCGGCACGGTGGACATCGGCGCGATTGATGACCTGGACGCGCTCGCCGACATCGCCGCGCGCGAAGGTGCGACCTTCCACGTTGATGGCGCGCTGGGCGCCCTGGGGATTCTGACCCCTGCCGTCGCGCCGAAGCTGAGGGGCATCGAACGCGCCGACAGCCTGGCGCTGGATTTCCACAAGCTGGGCCAGGCGCCCTACGACGCGGGCTTGCTGCTGGTGCGCGACGCCGCCGCCCACAAGCACACCTTCTCCTACGGCGACGCGCCTTATCTGCGCCACGCCGAACGCGGTCTGGCGGGCGGCGAGTTCTGGCCCTGCGACTATGGTCCGGACCTGTCGCGCGGCTTTAGGGCGCTGAAGGTGTGGTTCACGCTGAAGGCCTATGGCCTCGACGCGCTGGGCGCGGTGATCGGCCGGACCTGCGACCTGGCCCAGGCGCTGGCGGCGCGGGTCGAAGCCGAGCCCGAGCTGGAGCTGTTGGCGCCGGTGGGCCTGAACATCGTCTGCTTCGGCTACCGGGGCGGCGACAACGCGGCGATCTGCGCGGACCTGCAGGAGGCGGGCCGGGTCGCGCCCTCGACCACGACGCTCGCCGGCCGTACCGCCATCCGCGCGGCGATCATCAACCACCGCACCGGCCCGGCTGACATCGAGGCGCTGGTCGACGGCGTGCTGGCCCGCGGTCGCGCGCGGGCCGCCTAAGTCACGTGGCTAAAGGTCACGCAGGACCTGCTCGAGGGTTTCGGTCCAGTCGCGGGGCTGGCTCTGCCGATAGAGCCGCATCGTCGGATACCAGGGCGAGTCGGTGCGTCCACGCAGCCAGCGCCAGTCGCAGTGGGTGTAGGGCGTGAGCGTCCAGCAGGGCTTGCCCATGGCCCCGGCCAGGTGCGCCACCGAGGTGTCGATGGAGATCACCAGGTCGAGCCGCTCGATGATCGCGGCGGTGTCGGCGAAGTCGGCCGCGCCGCTATCCTCCGGATGCAGGCTGACCGCGCCGCGGTCGAGCACACGGCGGGCCAGCTCGTCCGGCACGCCCTTGTTCAGCGCGTTGAAGCCCGTGGGACTGGCCTTCCAGACGAAGCCTACACCCGCCTTTCCGGACAGGGGGGCATCCTTCCACCGCTCGCGCCGGTCGGCGGGGGCTGAGAGGTAGGGCGCGGCCGGCAGGGTCTCGAGCGTGACGCCAAGCCGGCCAGGCAGGGAGAAGTAGCGGCTCCAGTAATCGTGCTGGGCCACGCTGGTGCTGGCGCCTACCGCGATCGGGATGATCTCGTCGACGCCGGCCAGGGTCCGCAGGACGTCGGCCAGCACCGGGCGGCAGCCCAGGCTGATGCGGCTGGCCCCCTGCGCCTTCAGCACATTGGCGAAGCGGGCGAACTGAATCTGGTCGCCGAAGCCCTGTTCGACCCAAATCAGGATCGACTTGCCGGCGATCGGCTCGCCCTGCCACTCGGGGAACCCCAGTTTGATCGGCGGCACCACATCGGGATGCAGTGCGACGCGGGCGTCCATTAGGGGCCAGCCTTCGGCCCAGCGGCCGGTCGACAGGAAGAGGCCGCTCAGGTTGAGTTCGGTCTCGCCATCGCCGGGGTTGGCGGCCAGCGCGGCCCAGTATTCTCGCTCCGCCAGGTCGACCTTGCCGGCCTCGGCGTAGGCGTTTCCCAGTCGCCGGCGGATGTTGGCGTCGTCAGGCCGATGCCCCGCGGCGAGCGCGAGATAGTGCTCGCACCGCACGCGATCACCGAGCTCGCCCAGGCAGACGCCGAGGTTGAGCGCGAGGTTGAGGGTCAGCGCCGTCTGGCGCTCCACCGCCAGGTAGACTTCGACCGCCTCGGCCAGGCGGCCGGCGTTCTGCAGCCCGGCTCCGGCCTCGAAGCTGGCCTTTCCCGGGTTGTTGAGGCTCGTCTTGCTGTGCATTGCGTCCCAGGCTGCGCGCATTGTCCGAGTCGTGTGCTGTATCTAACCTCGAAGCGAACAGACGGGGACCCCTGTGGCGTCAAGGCTGGGCATCTATCATCCGCCGGGCGTGCTGGGGTACGGTGCCAATCCGTTCGGCAAGGACGTGGCCAACCTGGCGCTCTATCGGGCGTTGGCGCGACACGGCGGCTTTGAGCGGCTGGACATCCTCAGCCACACCTCGGTCGACGAGGGCGAGCTGCGCGCCGCCTTGCGCGCGCCGGAGCAGGTGGCCGTAGCCTCCGGCTCGATCCTCAACCAGCGCCTGGCGCAGGACGCCGGGGCAGTCCTGCGGGGCCAGCCCGACCTCTACGACCTCGGCTGGCTGCGTCGGCGCACGGTAGGCGACCGCGGCTACAGCCTGCTGGGCCTGGTCCACACCATCGCGCCTCCGACCATGCGCCAGTTCATCGCCATGGCTCAGGTAGGCCCCATCCATCCCTGGGACGCGGTGATCTGCACCTCGCCCAGCGTGCACGCCTCGATCTCGCAGATGTTCGAGGGTTGGGGCGACTATCTGGCTGAACGGACGGGCGGAACGCCGCCGCCGCGCCCGGCTCTCCCGATCCTGCCGCTCGGGGTGGATGGCGAGGCCCTGGCCGCGCTCGCCGACCGGCCGCAGGCGCGCGCGGCGCTGCGGGGGCGGTTAGGCCTCAATGACGCCGACGTGCTGGTGCTCTGGGTCGGGCGGCTGTCGTTCTTCGAGAAGGCCTTCCCACAGCCGATGTACCTCGCTGTCCAGCGCGCGGCCAAGGCGAGCGGCGTCCGCGTACATTTCGCCATGGCCGGCTGGTTTCCCGGCGAGAGCGACCGCGAGCGCTACGAGGAAGCCGCCCGCCGTCACGCCCCGAACATCCCGCTGCATTTCATGGACGGCAACGACGCCGACTTGCTGGGGGAGCTCTGGGCGGGCTCGGACATCTTCCTCAGCCTGGTCGACAACATCCAGGAGACCTTCGGCATCACCCCGTTGGAGGCCATGGCCGCGGGCCTGCCGGTGGTGGCCAGCGACTGGGACGGCTACCGCTACACGATGCGTAACGGGGTCGAGGCGTTCCTGATCCCGACGCTGGGCGGGCCGCAATCGGGCCTCGGCGCGACAATGGTCCAGCAACAGATCTTCCAGATCTCCAATTACCAGGTCTATGTGGGCCAGGTGGCCCAGCACACCGCCGTCCACGTGGGCCGCGCGGCTGAGGCGCTCAGCGAGCTGATCGACTCGCCGGAGCTGCGCCGGAGGATGGGCGAGGCAGGCCGGGCGAGGATCGCCCAGACCTTCGACTGGAAGGTGGTCGCGCCGCAGTACCACGCGCTCGTCGACGAGCTGGCCGCCGTGCGCGCGGGCTCGCCAGACCCGGTCGTGCGCCGCAAGCTGGATCCCGTGCGCGGCGACCCGTTCGTCGACTTCGCGGGCTTTGCGACGGACGTGCTCACCCCGGACACCCAGCTGGTCGCCGTGGCGGGTGCAACCGGCGCCGATCTGCTCGGCGAGCTGCCGATCCTCGACCGGGCGTTCGGCGGCCTGAGGGCCACGCCGCAGGAATGCGCCCGGGCGCTCGAGCTGCTGGCGGCCGGCCAGGGCATGGCCTCGCGCCAGGTGCTGGAGGCCTTCCCGCCGGAGCGTCGGCGGGCGGTGGAGCTGGGCCTGGTGTGGATGGCCAAGCTCGGCCTGGTCGACTGGCTGGGCTAGGCTGGTGTTGATGGACGCACGCGACCTAGTGGACGTGGCGATCGACGAGGACCCTCGGGCGCCTTGCCTGTGGGTGCCGTCGGACCTGTGGCCGGAATTCCTGGCGACGGTCCCCCAGCGGCCGAACCTGATCGGCGCGGTAATTTACCGCGGCAAGACCGTCCGCGAGGGCGGCCCACTGACCGACATCACCACGCGACGGCCCTAGGGTGGCGCCCCGGGGCAGCGCCTGGACCCTGATCGCCGCGCGCAGCGTGCGCGGCTTCGGCGACGGCTTCACCGCGCTGCTGCTGCCGGTCTATCTGACCACCCTGGGCTTCAGCGCCTTCCGCGTCGGCGTGCTGACCACCGCGACCCTGCTGGGCTCGGCGGCGCTCACCCTGGCGGTGGGTCTCGCCGGCCACCGGATCCCCGCCAAGCGGCTGTTGTTCGCCGCCTGCGTCCTGATGGGCGCAACCGGCGTCGCCTTTTCCCAGGCCCACGCCTTCTGGCCGCTGGTGGTGGTGGGCTTCGTCGGCACGCTCAACCCGTCGGGCGGCGACGTCAGCCCGTTCCTGCCGCTGGAGCAGTCGCTGCTGGCCCATGCCGGCCAGCCCTCGCAGCGCACCGACCTCTTCGCCCGCTACAGCCTGGCCGGTTCGATGGCGACGGCGCTGGGGGCGCTTGCCGTAGGCCTGCTCGCGCCGCTGCGGACCCTGACCGGGGCTGCGCAGCTGACGCTGATCGAGGCGGCCTTCGCTCTCTATGGGTCCCTGGGCCTGATCTCGGCCCTGATCTACCGGCGCCTGCCCGACGAGCCGGTGGAGACCGAGACCCGGCGCACTCCGCTTGGGCCCTCGAAGCGGAATGTCTATGGGCTGGCGGCGCTGTTCAGCCTCGACAGCTTCGGTGGCGGCTTCATGGTCCAGTCGCTGTTCGCGCTGTGGCTGTTCCACCGCTTCGGCCTATCCCTGCCGGTGGCCGGGGCCTTCTTCTTCTGGACAGGCGCGCTGTCGGCTCTCTCGCAGCTCGCCGCCCCGATACTGGCCAGGCGCATCGGCCTGATCCGCACCATGGTCTTCACGCACATCCCGGCCAGCCTGGCGGTGATCGCGGTCGCCTTCGCGCCGAATGTGCAGGTCGCCTTCGCCCTGCTGTTCGCCCGCGCCCTGCTGTCGAACATGGATGTGCCGGCGCGCACCTCCTACGTCATGGCCATCGTCACCCCGGCGGAGCGCGCGGCGGCGGCCGGAGTGACCAATGTGCCGCGCAGCCTGGCCTCGGCGTTCAGCCCGGCGCTGGCGGGCCTGCTGTTCAGCCTCAGCCCGTTCGCCTGGCCGCTGGTGATCGGCGGGTCGCTGAAGATCACCTACGACCTGCTGCTGCTCTGGCGCTTCCAGCAGGTCCGCCCGCCGGAGGAGGCGGACAGCTAGCCGGCTTTGGCTCGATGCGCGGCCGCCTGGACCATGGCCGGCAGTGTCTCGAACCAGGCTTGAGGCGAGAGCTGTCGCGCGACCCGCGCCTGGCCCGCCGCGCTCAGCCGTTGGCCGAGCGCCGGCTCCTCGCGCAGCCGGGAAAGGGCGGCGGCGGCCACCGACAGGTTGGGCTCGGCCCAGGCCTGGCCGGCGTAGATGCGCTGCGGATCGTCGACCAAGACCGAGCGGAAGGGGACCAGCAGGGCGCTCTGTTCGTCCATGAAATCCAGCACGCCGGAAAAGGCGGTTGCCAGCACTGGCGTTCCCAGCGCCATGGCCTCGGCGGGCGTCAGGCCGAAGCCCTCGGCGCGATGCAGCGAGACCAGCACGTCGGCGCCGGCGATCAGGCCCTTTACCTGCTCATAGGGCCAGGTCTCGTCGACGATGCGGACGTTGGCGGGGGCCGCGGCGCGCAGTGACGCCAGCGCATTGGGGAAGAGACTTCCGTTCTGCGTCTTCAGCGTTAGCTCGCAGTCCGGGTCGTCGCCGAAGGCCTGGGTCCAGGCGGCAATGGCGCCCTGCGGGTTTTTCCGGGCGAGGGACGAGTTGAAGTCGAAGACGCTGACACCCTGGAATTCCGCCCGGCGCGGCGCCGGGATCACATCCGCATAGTCCTCGATGAACAGCGGATGCGGCACGACGCGGACGGGGACCCGAGCGCCCTTCAGCGCATCGGCGGCATAGCGGCTGGGCGCGAGGACCTCGTCGACCAGGCGCGCGTCGCGGCGCCAGCGGGCGGGCGCGCGCGGCAGCTCCCATGCCCAGTATCCGTAACGAGGGCCGATGAGCATTTTCGGGCCCAGGCAGGCCAGGGCCGCCAGAAGCTCCGGCGGATTGAGGTGGAAGATCCAGGCGCCGGCAGTGACCGGCGCGGTCAGCCGGCCGTCCCAGTCGAGCTTGGCGTCGGTGACGTCGAGGCGCTCCACCGGCACACCCAGGGCCTCGAAAGCGCGCGCCGCCAGGCGGGCGGAGGCGGCGATGCCGTGGGTCCCCCGGAAGTAGCCGACGACCTTGATCGGCCCTTCGCCAGCCTCGGCGCCGTGCGGGGCGCGGGCCTGGGCGCGGATGTAGGTCTCGAGCAGCAGGTTCAGGGCCGGGGCGGCGAGCTTGCGGACACTCTCCGGCAGGGTCGAACGCCAGACCCGGCGCGCGGTCCCGAGCGGGCTCACGCGGCGGCCGGGATGCTCGCCCGGACGGGCCGGAAGCCGCCGGCGGCGCTCGCCCAGACTTCATCGACGAAGCCGAGGCCAACGGTGTCGGCGGTGAGCGCCGCAGCGGTGGCGTCGTCCCAGACGCCCACGGCGCGGGCCCAGCGGACGCCGCGGCTGTGCAAGGCGACGGTGTCGGCGGGGATCAGGTCGGGGTGGGTGAGGAAGCGGACGAGGTCGGCCTGGGCCGGCGCGGCGGCGGGCCCCGAGGGGCCGAGGAAGCGGCCCGAGGCGGCCTCATAGACCAGCCGGTCGGCGGCGGCTTCCTTGGCGAGATCGGCGCCCTCGACGACCCAGAGCTCTGCGACGCGGCGCTCGGCGACCGGGCGCGCAGCGGGCTGGCGCTGGCGCACGGTCAGGCGGGCGAGCTGGACCTGCGGATGCAGGCGCACCGACGCCGGCAGGGCATCGAACTCGACGCCGTATTCGGCGAGACCCCCGCCGACCAGCCAGCGCAGATAGCGGAAGCGTTCCGTACTGTTGCGCAGGGGAAAGTGCTTCTGCAAATCCACGCGGCTCTGCCAGATCTCCATGAACAGGCCGATCAGCGGCGCGGGCTGGGCGGCGGCCGGGACCAAGAACGGCGCGCGCAGGGCCTCGGTGAGCGCGGCGGGCCAGCCGGCGCGGGCGGCGACGCCGAAGCCGGCGGAGAGCCGTCGCTTGAGGTCGCTGGCGCCGGGCTCGGCCAGCCGCGCGGCGGCCAGCAGCGGGGCCGGGTCGCGAGCCAGGCCCTCGATGATCGCGTCGGGCAGCAGGTCCGGCGCGAACCGCCCAGCGGCGGCCTCGGCGCCCAGGCACCAGGCGATCAGGCCCGGGGTGTCGCCCGCGAACTTGCCGCGCAGGTCGCCTCTGGCCGCCAACAGCGCCTTGGCCGCGCGCGGCGTGCCGTCGGCTGAGGGCTGGCGCAGCCAGTCGAGCGCGGCAGACGCCGGACCTTGCCAGGGCGCCTCGCCCCAAACCGAGGCGTCGGGCTCGCGCAGGCCGGTGCGCCAGGCGGCCAGCACGGCCTGGCCGGCCGCGGCGGCGGTGGCGTCCGCGCCCAGCGTCATGGCGTGCTCGGCGAAGAACTGGTGGAAGCCCACGCGGCCGACCTCGGTGTCGAGCTGGAAGCCCGTGGGGATGTCGCGCCAGACCTGGTCCATCACCCGCGTCACGTCCGGCAGGCCGGCGGCGGCGGCCTCCGGGTCGGGGGCGTCCACCCAGGCCTCGACGGCGGCGGTGAGGCCGGCGGAGAAGTCCTTGCCGTCCCGCGCCGCACGCAGGGCCCGACGGCGCATCGCCCCGGTCACCAGCCGCCCGGAGGGGAAGCACAGGTGGGCGTAGGGCACGGCGCGGCTGGTCTCGTGGCCGTTGCGCAGCATCGCCGCGGCGTAGTCCTTGAGCAGGTCCGCCAGCGGCGAGCCCGCGGTCACCCGCACGCGGTCCTGGTGCTTGGACAGCACATCCGGCCGGGCCGGGTCGAAGCCAGAGTAGTGGAAGAAGTCGAGCGGCTCGCCATCGACGGTCCAACCCGCCTTTGCCCGCTTCAGCGTGCGGCCCTCGAGGTTCCAGTAGGCGAGGTTGAGGCCCGGATGGCGCAGCACGGCCAGGCTGTCCACGAAGCCCGGCGACAGGTCCATCCAGCGCTGGTCGGTGAACAGCCCGTTGGCCAGGTCCACCCGGCAGTCGAACTCGCAGCGATCGGCCCACCAGGCCATCAGATCGATGGTCCTGGTCTCGGCGCGCGCGGCGCAGAAGCCCAGGTTGAACGCGCCGGAGCGCAGGATCGCGTGGTCGTTGGGCATGGCGCGGCCGAGCAGCGGGCGGGTCAGGTGCGGGGTCAGCGCCAGCTGGCCCTCGGCCAGGCCCTGGCGCACCCGGTCGAGCGGGTTGAAGACGTAGATGTCAGGGTCGAGGTAGGTGGCCGAGGTCGCGCCCGGCGCAGCCAGCAGGGTCTTGAAGACGTAGGGCTTGACCGCCGTGTTGAGCTCGAGGGCGTCGTAGTAGACGCTCATCGCCGCATAGGGCGCGCCGAACTCGCGCGCGTCGATCACCTCAGCCAGCTTGCCGAGCGCCGGGATCGGCCCGTCGGTGGCCACCACGATCCGCCGCGCCTTCGGCTCGGCCACTGCCAGGCTCTCCATCAGCGTCGCCGCCTGGGCCGCGTAGTTGCGCGAGACAATGGTGAAGATGACGTCCAAGGCGATATCCGCTGGCCCCTAGGCTGTTCGGTCTATCAGGGGAGGGCTTTGCGCCGCAATCGGCGGCCTACGCCGCCAGCAGTTCGTCGAGCTTCTTGATGTCGGTGACCGCCGACGCGACGCCGCCTTCCATCCGCATGACCTTGTTGCAGTAGAGGCGCAGCAGCTCGACGTCGTGGGAGGCCAGAACCAGGATGCCCGCGCGTTCCACCAGCTTCAGCAGCCGCTTGTGGGCGAGTTTCTGGAAATCGGCGTCGCCGACCGCGATCCACTCGTCCATCAGCAGCACGTCGGCCTCGACGGCGGTGGCCGCGGCGAAGGCCAACCTGGCCTGCATGCCGGCCGAATAGGTCTTCACCGGCATCGCCAGGAAGGGGCCCAGGCCCGAGAACTCGGCGATCTCGTCCATCCGCTCGTCGACCTGCCGGGAGGACAGGCCCGCGATCCGTCCGCGCAGGCGGATGTTGTCGTAGCCGGTGGCCGAGGGATCGATGCCCAGGTTGAGGTCGAGCAGGGCGGCGATGTGGCCCTGCACCTCGACGCTGCCCTCGTCGGGCTCATAGGCGCCGGAGAGCGCGCGCAGCAAGGTGGTCTTGCCCGAGCCGTTGTGGCCCACCAGGCCCAGCCGGTCGCCGGCCTTCAGCTCCAGGTTCAGGCCGGAGATGGCCGTGACCTCGGTCGCGCCATGGCTGCGGCCCAGCTTGCCGCCGACGGTGATCTTGGCCAAGTGCTTCTTCAGCGACTTGGCGTCGACGCCATAGACCGGGAACCGCAGGGTCAGGTCCCGGCAGGAGATCGAGACCGGCGGCGGCTTCATCAGGCCAATCTTCGGCGAGGTCGGCTTCATAGGTAGTGCACGATCCGCCGGCGGGTGTTGGCGAAGATCGAGAAGGCCAGCGCCCAGCCCGCCGCGGCCATGCCCGCCAGGAACAGGTAGGTGTGCTCGGCCACGCCCTGACCCAGCAGCGGCGCCCGGACCGCCTCCAGCAGGTGGTAGAAGGGGTTGAGGTCGAGGATCAGGTGGTAGCGTTCAGGGATGCGATCCGGCAGCCAGAAGACCGGCGTCATGATCGCCGCGGCCTGGGTCACCGACTGGACGGCCTGGGGGATGTCGCGGAAGCGGGCCGAGATGATCGCCACCAAGAGCGAAATCCAGCCGACATTGACCACCAGCAGCACAAGGCCCAGAGCCGCCACCGGATAGTTGGCCGTCCTCCAGTAGCCGAAATAGACAAGCACGACGGCCACGATCACCAGGTGGTGGCCGAGGTTGATCAGGCTGCGGAACACCGTGCGCCAGACGAAGGTGAATAACGGCAGCGCCGTTTGCGACAGCATCCCGCCGGCGTGCACGAAGGTGTCGCAGCCCTCGTTGATCGTCCCGGTGACCGTGCCGAAGAAGACGATGCCGAGGGCGACGAACGGGATGAACTGCTGGATCGGCACCCGGAACAGCTCGCCCCACAGCAGGCCGATGCCCAGCACCATCAGGCCCATGGAGAGTGTGATCCACAGCGGGCCCAGGATCGAGCCGCGGTAACGCGAGACCACGTCGTGCCACGCCAACGACCAGGCCAGATCGATCCGCTCCAGCGAGGCGCGCAGGTCGCGGAACGCCATCTGGAATTCGAACAGCGCGCCGCGCCGTCCTGTCCGCAACATATGGGTGGCGGCTTCCATGACCTCTCCCGACGAAGGCGCGCTGGTAACAGGCGCCGGTTTGAGGCGCAAGAATAGCGCTTGGCGCGTGCGCTGCCGCGCTTTGCCAGCGCGCAGGCGGCGTGTTAGCCGATGCTCCGAGACCCTGTCCCGGCTGACTTGAATCAAGTCAGCCGGGATGAACAGGGTCGTCGTTGATATCGGGAGCCCTTCTCATCCCCTCGCGATCTCCCATCGTGAGGGAGAAGGGCTCTAGAGTCGCCGGAAACCGTATGACGTCCATCGACAAGATCGCACGCGCGCGGCCGCAGCTGCCGGAAGACCGGCGCCGGCGGATGGGCGCGACGGACCCCAGCCTGGAGGAAGCCGGGGCCTGGCTGGTGGCGCCTTGTTTCAAGGTCAAGGCCCACATCCTCGACGTGATCGCCAAGACCCCGCCGTGGGTGCAGGGGATCATCTGCGTCGACGACGCCTGCCCCGAACAGTCGGGCGACTTCATCGAGGCCAACAACACCGATCCGCGCGTGGTGGTGGTGCGGCTGGCCCAGAACCAGGGCGTCGGCGGGGCGACCATGGCCGGCTACCGCGAGGCGATCGCGCGCGGCGCCCAGGTGCTGATCAAGGTCGACGGCGATGACCAGATGGACCTGGGCTACATGGCCCACCTGGTGGCCCCGATCCTGCTCGGCGAGGCCGACTACGCCAAGGGCAACCGGTTCACCTCGATCAGCCACCTCACCTCCATGCCGCCGGTGCGCGTGTTCGGAAACGCGGCGCTGAGCTTCGCGGCCAAACTGTCCACGGGGTATTGGAACATCTTCGACCCGACCAACGGCTACACCGCCATCGAGGCCCAGGTGGCGCGGATGGTGATCGAGAAACGGGTTTCGCGGCGGTTCTTCTTCGAGACCGACCTGCTCTACCACCTGGGCACGCTCAGGGCCGTGGTGCGCGACGTGCCGATGCCCGCGCGCTACGGCGGCGAGGTCTCGAATTTGCGGATCGGCGCCATCGTCGGCCCGTTCGCCCTGAAGCATATCAAGAACTTCTTGCAGCGGCTGCTCGGTCAGTACTTCGTGCGCGACTTCAACGCCGCCAGCCTGGAGTTCGTTTTCGGCGTCGCCTCGCTGCTGTTCGGCGTCGGCTATGGCTTCTACTACCTGTCACAGCGCCACCACGGCCAGGCCGCCTCGCCGGGCGTGGTCATGGCCGCGGCCCTGCCGGTGATGCTGGGCGTGCAGTTGCTCATGCAGGCGCTGAACTTCGACGTGTTGAACGTACCCAGCCGGCCGATCTACCCCTACCTGCGGACCATCGCGCGCATGGAAGTCGAGGAGTCGTCCACGTGAACCTCAAGGATGTGCTGCTCTGCACCGGCTTCTCGCTGGCGCTGCCGATTGGCCAGACCCTGTTCAAGTTCGCCGCCGACAACAACGCCCGGCTCTCGGGGCCGCTGGTCATGCGGCTGATCACCAACGTGCCGCTGCTGGGCGCCTTCGCCTGGTACGGCCTGACCGCGCTCTTCTGGTTCTACATCCTGACCCGGGTGCCGCTGTCGCTGGCCTACGCCTTCTCGATTGTCGGCTCGGGCCTCGTGCCGCTGGTCGCCTGGTGGGTGTTCAAGGAGCCGCTCGATTGGCGCTTTCCGCTAGGCTACGTGCTGATGCTCAGCGGTTTCGCGGTGATCATGACCGGCCAGCGGGCCTAGCCAGAAACTCGTCCGCCGCGGCGCGGACCTCCTCATAGGGCGTGTGAAACTGACGTTCGTAGAGCAGCGTCCCCGCATGCGGCCGCTCGCGCACGCGGGCCGGCTCAAGCCGCTGCACCCCGAAGCCGCGGCGCCAATAGGTCCAGAACATGGTCGGCCACAGGCCCAGCCACGCTCGTTGCAGCCAGAAGAAGCGCACCGCCAGCATCCAGCGGAAGAAGTCGCGGGGCCTAAGCTTCAGCCGCCGCACGGGGCCGTTCTCGTCGAGCGGGCGCGCGCCATGGAACAGCGGCGCCGGCAGGTCCTTGCCGTTGTAGAGGCTGACCATCTCAACCGGCGGGGGCCCCCCACGCCTTGAAGACCGCGCGACGGCGAGGGTGACCGCCAGCAGGGCGCACATGTCGTGATCCATGTGCCCACCCTCCCAGGCCGGGCAGACGATGCGCTCGACCTGGACGTCCTTCAGCGCCGCCTCAAGCGCGGCATAGGCGGCGGGCAGGGCCTTGTGCAGGGCGCCGTCCGCCGCGCCGGTCCCCTGGCCCACATGGGCCACGCGGGCCGCCTCGACGCCCAGCCACCTGAGCAGCGCCCGTGTCTCGGCGTGGCGCTGGTCGCGGATGCGGGCGCTCGGATAGTCGACGACATAGAGGAACAGCTGCTCGGCGCCGGCCGCGCGCGCCTCGTCGATCAGCGGCAGGCCGCAATATTCGTCGTCGAAGTGGGCCAGGATCCAGACGGTCGTCATCGAAAAACGGAGCGCATCTCAGTAGGGATCGAAGTCGAGGAAGTTGATCGCCACCGCGTCGGGCCGCAGCGCCTTTGGCGCATCTCCGCCGAGCTTCCGCCAGATCACGTTCAGCGGCGACGGCCGCAACCGCTCCGGCACCGGCAGGAAGCCCTGTTGCGAGAGCTCCATGCGGGGCTCCAGGCCGATGAACAGGGTGGCTGCCCGCGGGGCGCCGCGAGCCGCGATCGCCTGGCCCTGGTCGGGCAGGAAGGCGCCGCAGCGGACCAGCGGCAGGTGGGTCTTGGCCCAGACCGAGATCAGCCCGCGGCCCCGGGCGGCGACATATTGGCCGTCGGGGTTGGCGAGGCGCCAGGCCAGTAGCTCCTCGCGCCACGCGCCCTGGTACTGGACATCGGCGCGCGAGAAATCGGCGGGCAGGCGGGCCAGCACGCCGGCGTGCAGGCGCCCGACATCCTGGAAGGCCAGCCGGCGCAGAAAGCCCGGCGTCGAGTTGGCGTTGGCCACGCCGATGACGAAGCTGTAGCCCGCCTCGGCGCCCAGGCCGTAGGCGGCCTCGGCCAGTTGGGTGAACAGGCCGCGGCCCTGGTAGTCGGGATGGGTGGCGGTGTTCAGCGAGATCAGGCCGCGCACCACATGGCCGTCGATCCGCGCCTCCAGCGGGCAGGCGACGTAGTGGGCCGCGAGCCGCTCTCCGTCCCAGGCGTCGGCGCCGATTACCTGGCCCGCCGGGTTGTCGCGGTAGCGCCAGGCGAGCGCCGGAACATTGAACTTCGTCGTCTCGAAGGTCGCGTTCAGCAGGGCCGAATAGGCGCTGAGCTGGTCCGGCTGGGCGCCGGCCGGCCGGATTGCAAGCGCCTCGGTGATCATGGCGGGCAACTCACCACGATTGGCAGGGGCCGCCAAGCGGCCGGCGCTTTTTGCGCTTCTCTTCCGGCAAGGCGCACCTTACCAAATCCACTTGAGAGCCGGGGGTTCAGGCGCAGGTATGGCGGCATTGCAGGTGAACATCAGCGCGCGCTCGGCGCTGCGCGCCGTTCTGGCGGCCGGCCTGCTGCTGATGCTGGGCGCGAACCTGCCCGGGCACCTGTCTTACGATTCCGTCGCCCAGCTCTACGAGGGCCACTTCCACATCCGCGAGACCTGGGGCCCGGCGCTCTACGCCTGGGTGCTGGGCTTCTTCGACCGCTTCGTGCCGGGAACCGCGCTCTATGTGACGGTGAGCGGGCTGATCCTAACCGTCGCCCTGGCCTCAATGACCGACCTTCGCCCGCGCACCCGCTGGCTCGGCGTGGCGGTCTCGGCGGGCCTGATGCTGACGCCGCAACTGCTGATCTACCAAGGCATCGTCTGGAAGGACGTGATGTTCGCCAACTGTGCGGTGGCCGGGACCATCTGCCTGGCGCATGCGGCGCGGTCCTGGTCGCACGGCCGCCGGCGCTGGGGCTTCCTGCTGCTGGCCCTGTTGCTGATCGCGGCGGGGACCCAGGTGCGCCAGAACGGCATCATCGCCGGCGCCTTCGCCGCCATCGCCCTGGGCTGGATCGCCGCAGGAGCCCGCTGGCGCCGCGGGATCGCCTGGGGCCTGGGCGCGTTCGTCGCCCTGCTGGTCACCGGGCACTTCCTGACCGCCCTCTCGGTGCCGCCGAAAGCCCCGAAGGAGAGCGCCTTCTCGACCGGGATCCGCATCGTCCAGGTCTATGACCTGGTGGGCGTCAGCGTGCTCGATCCGGCTTATCGGCTGGACATCCTGACGGCGGCCAATCCGGGCGCGCCGGCCGCCGTGGCGACGATCCGCGAGCGGGCCAAGCTCGACTATTCCGGCCGCCGGGTGGACTTCCTCGACCGCGACAAGGCCATCCAGGACCCGCTCAACTCGATCCCCGACGCGGCCTATTCCGCCCAGTGGATCGACCTGGTAACCCAACACCCCGTGACCTACCTGAAGGTGCGTTGGGAAGATTTCCGCTGGGTGTTCATGCCCCCGGTGATCGACTGGTGCCTGCCGGTCTACACCGGCATCGACGCCCCGGCCGAGAAGTTGGCGCCGCTGGGTCTCAAGCACCGCTTCGTCCAGGCCGACGCCGAGCTCAACAACTACACCAGCTGGTTCCTCGGCACGCCGGTGATGGAGCACAGCTTCTACGCCGGCCTGTCGCTGGTCCTGGCGGGCCTGCTGCTGTGGCGCAGGCAGCCGGCGGACATCGCCATGGCCGGGCTGCAGCTGGCCGGCGCGGCCTTCGCGGCGAGTTTCTTCATCATCTCGATCGCCTGCGACTACCGCTACATGTATTTCACCGACCTGGCGGCGATAGCCGGCCTGCTCTACGCGGCCATCGACCCGCCGACGCCCTGGCGCAAATCCGCTAGCTGAAGCGGGCCTGCCAGGCGGCGGCGACGTCCAGCCGGGCCCGGCGCGCGGTCAGGAACCGGTAGAGCGACAACTGGCGGCCGAGACCGAAGCTCTTCACCTCCACCTCCTCGAACAGCGCGCGGATCAGGGTCTCGATTTCCGCGGCGTCGTTGACGTGCTCGTGGGCCATCATCAGGCCGTAGTCGAGGCCGTGGCGCAGGCGGAACTCCAGCCCGGTGGTGCACATCCAGCCGAGCTTCCACAGGAACCCGCCCTCGCTGGGGATCGCGGTGCGCAGGGCCCCGCCGGGCGCCAGCAGTCGCACCGCGCGGGCCAGCACCAGCGGCAGGTCGCAGATGTGCTCCAGGCTGGCGACCGAGGTGATCCGCGCATAGCGGCGGTCGGCGGGCGCGTCGGCGACGTCCTTGAAGATCTCGCGGATGCGGCCGCGCTGCGGTGAGTCTTGGTAGAGCGCCTCGAAGGGCTCGACGATGTCGTAGGCCGGGTTGGCGGGTTCGAAGGCCAGCTGGTTCAGCGTGCCGGCGCCGATCTCCAGCGTCTCGCCGATCCCACCGTCGGCGGCGACCTGGCGGTGCAGCCAGCGCTCCAGGGCCTGCGAGGCCGAGGCCGCCGGCGTCGCCCCGGCGCGGTTCTCGATGTACTGGCGGGTGTAGATGGCCGCGAGCTTCGGCGGCAGGACCGGCCGCGTCTTGGGGAATCGCGCGAGCACGCTCTGAAGATCGCGCCCGCCGCTCATCCAAGGTTCCCCACCGCGTTCGCGATTTGCGAACTCCCGCACCCTTAGCAAGCGGCCAGCCGACGCCCCAAGGCTTTTGCCGCTTCCCTAAGCCCCGCGCGGCTTTTACCTAGGCGCATCGGGGAGGTGAGTCGGGCTTGAGCGAGGCGGCGCAGGGAAGGCCGAAGGACAGCGCCGGCGCGGCGTTCCGAATCGCTATGGCCGGCGGCCTGCTGCTGAGCCTCGCCGCCAACCTGCCCGGCCATATGTCGCTGGATTCGGTGGTGGCGCTCACCGAGGCGCGCACCGGCGTGCGCCAGACCTGGGCGCCGGCGGTTTCCTCGTGGGTGATGAAGCCGTTCGATTTCCTGCTGCCGGGCGTCGGGCTCTATTTGACCGCCTCGGCGGCGCTGCTGTTTCTCAGCCTGATGTCGCTCACCAGCCTGCGGCCTCGCGCCACCTGGCTGGCGGTGGTCCTCGGGGTGTTGGCGATCCTCACGCCGCAGCTGTTGATCTACCAGGGCATCGTCTGGCGCGATGTGCTGTTCGCCAACCTGACCATCGCCGGCTTCGTCTTACTGGCCCACGCCGCCCGGCGCTGGTCGCAAAATCCCCCTTGGGCCCTGCTCGTGGCCGCGTTGGCCTGCCTGGCCCTGGCGGCGCTGGCCCGGCAGAACGGAGCGATCCTGGTGGTCGCCGCGGCCGGCGCCCTGGCCTGGCTGCTGCGCGCGCAGGGCTGGCGCAGGGCCGCGGGCTGGGGCCTCGGCGCCCTGGTCGCCACCGGTCTGCTGGCGCTGGTGTTCAACGCCCTGGCGAGGCCGCCGGTGACCCCGCCGGGCCTGCGGCTCAACTCCGCGGCCCTGATCCTGGAGCACTACGATGTGGTCGGCGCCAAGGCCCACCACCAGAAGCTTCGGCTGAAGGAGTTCGCCAAGGTCGATCCCGCCGCCGGCAGGCTCATCGAGGACCAGGCGGCCAGGATCTATTCCGCCAGCCGGGTGGACAACCTCGACAGCGACGCGGCCTTCCGCCACGCGCTCTGGCATCTGCCCGACGCGGCGATGAACGCCCAATGGCGGCGGATCATCATCCACTATCCGGCGGCCTATCTGGTGCAGAGGGCCGACGTTTTCAGGTGGACCTTCCTGACGCCGAAGCTGGAGCTCTGCCTGCCGGTGCAGGTGGGGGTGAGCGGCCCCGACGAGATGGTCAAGCAGCTCGACGTCCAGGCCGGGATCGATGTGCAGGACCAGGGCGTCTACGACTACGCCAAGCGGTTCTTCGGCACGCCGGTCTATTCCCACCTGACCTGGGCGCTGGTCGCCGTGGGCGCGATGGTTCTGCTGCTGCGACGGCGCGATCCGGCGGACTGGGTGTTCGTGGGCCTGCTTGGCGGGACCCTGCTGTTCGTCGCCAGCTTCGCGGTGATCTCGGTCGCCTGCGACTATCGCTACCTCTATCTGCTCGACCTGGCGGCCATGGTCAGCGGGCTCTACCTGGCGCTCGACCCGCCGCGTTGGCGGAAGGCCGCCTAGGTCGAGATCGCGGTCAGTCGGTCGAGATAGCGCCGCCCCATCGCCTCGAGCGACAGCGTCTCGCTGATATGCGCCTGTGCGCGTCGACCCATGGCGCGGGCCTCGGCGGGATCGTCGAGCAGCCGCAGGATCAGCTCGGCGGCATGGGCGGAGGAGGCGTCCGCCCAGACCTGGCCCTCGCCGTGTGGGTATTCGTCGGGGCCGACCGGGACCAGGGTGTAGTCGACCAGCAGGCCCGTCCCCGGCGCCATGAAGTCGAGGTTGCCGGAGTAGCCGGTGGCGATAGCTGGGCGGCCCATAGCCATGGCCTCGGCCATGCCGCGCCCGAAGCCCTCGGATCGGTGCAGCGAGACGAAGACGTCGCAGCAGCGGACCAGGTTCTTGATCTCGTTGTCGGTCAGGTCGCCGTAGATCGCCTGGGCGCGCGGCGCCAGCGCCGCCAGCCGGTCCTCGAGCGCCGCCTGCCCGGCCTCGGCCGCCTCGGCGCCGCGCGACTTGATCACGCAGCAGATGTCGCCGTCGGGCCGCGCGGCGCAGACCTGCTCAAACGCGGCGAGCACCGCCTCGGGGTTCTTGCGCGCGGCGAAGGACGAGAAGTCGAAGAAGAACAGCACCACGAAAGCGTCTTCCGGAATCCCGAAATGCCGGCGCCCGAGGAATGCCGAGACCTTCAGGTCGACCGGCAGGGGCATGCAATGGACGGGCCTTGCGATCGCCTCGGCGAGCGCCTGCTGCACGAAGGTCGACGGCGTCCAGATTTCGTCGAACCGCTCCAGCACCCGGGCGTAGTCGCGCGGATAGCTGGCCAGCTCCCAGGCGGGATAGGCGATGTTGTAGGCGGCGTCGAAGGCGGCCGCGCCCACCTGGTCGATCACCCGCGCCGCCTCGTCGCCATTGACCCCGAAGACGTTGATCCCACTGCCCAGCGACGGAGCCAGGTGCGGGCCGAAGTCGCGCTCCAGGTCGGGGTCGATTGGGCGGTTGTCTTCGGCGATGTTGAGCAGGCGCGGGGTGACGCCCACCGCCTGAAGCGCGCGGAAGGTTGAGCGCGCGTGCTCGGCCATGCCGGTGGGCTGGAACGGATAGCCGACGACGGTGACGTCGGGCTTGCTCTCGCGGGCCGTCATGGCTCGAGCAGGTCGGCGTCGGCGGCGTTGGCGATGGCTTCCAGCCAGCCGTGGCCGTAGCGCAGGTCCGGTGCCAGGGCCGCGCCGGTCTCCCAGTCGTTCCAGGCGTGGACGAAGACCAGCCGGGCGTCGGCCGGGCGGCCGCGGACCTGATCGGCGGCGGCCTCCAGCCAGGCTTGCAGGGCGCCCGGGCTCGCGCCTTGCCAGACCACCGGCGCATCCTGCGACAGCGGCGTGGTGTCGTGGGCGGCGACCACTAGGGGCAAGGCGTCCGGCGCCAGCGCCTGGGCCATCCGCGCGCCGATCACGGCTGAGCTGTCATGCACCAGGCCGCGGAAGTCGGGGTTGATCACCGGGCCGGTGGGGCCTTCCGGCGTGCGCTCGGGGCTCACGCCGGCCAGGTGCGCATCGAAACCCCGCGCCGGTGCCCCGCCGCACTGGACAAGGAACAGGCCGCTCTTGTCCGCCGCCCTGCGCCAGGCCACCGGGTCGATGTCGGCCGGCGTTAGGACCACGGGGCGGCCGTCGACGCGGATCGCCTGCTCTGAGGCCAGCGCCGGCGCGAGCGCGGCCAACGCGGCGCGGGCGTCCGGACCACCGGCCCAACCGAGGCAGAAGGGGAAGGGCTGCGCCAGGATCGCGGCGACCGCGGCCGGTCCATCGACCTCATGACAGAAGCCACCCAGTCCATAGCGTTCGGCGAGCGCGGTGTCGCGGGCGAGGCTGGCCGTGGCGGCCGGGTCGGTGAACCCGTCGGCGGGTATCCGCGGCTGGAGCTGGCCGCGGTAATTGGGCAGCGCCTGGGCGACGGCGGTCCAGTCGGGCGCGGCGCGGCGGCGGATGGCAATGACGCGCACGGGCTCGGCCGATCCCCGATGCGGTCCGTGGCACGGCCGGCGAAGGGCGGCGTAGGCGGCGTTGTCATAGGCCTCCGGGTCCGGGCTGACAGCGCGGCGCAGGTCCTCGAACAAGGCTTCGGCCGAGATCCCCTTGCCCGCCACGGCACCGGTGGCGGGCCGCGCGGTGCGACGGCGCGCCCAGTGCTCCAGGGCGCTGGAGCCCGCCCCGGTCGCGTCCGGATGGGCGGTGAAATAGCCGGGTTCGTCGAAGTCAGGCGCCGGCCACAGGCCTTGGAAGGCGCCCACGGTCAGATAGTGGACCAGCGGATTGGCCCGGGCCTCCGGCGCGCCGCCCTGCTGCTGCAGATAGTAGCCGGGCTGGAACAGCGGCGTCGGGCTCTTCAGTTCGCGCCCGCCACGGGTCAGGAAGTCGCTCAGCGGGTCGCCGCGCAGGCCAGCGTGCCGCTGTTTACGGTACCAGGCGACGTCGAACAGCGGATGCGGCGACAGGCCCTCAGCCGCGCCCTCGGTCGCGTAGTGCAGCAGGGGGGCGATCCCGGCGGCGCGGGCGTGCGGGTGCTGGCCGAGATACCAGTCGCCGTCGAACAGCGGGTTGGGCGCAAGGCCGTCGAGCCAGCCGGTCCTGAGGTAGTGGATCAGCGGGTTCTCGCCCGACGCGGCCACTTCATCGGACTGGCCGACATAGAATCTCACATCGAACAGCGGGTGCGGGTTCGCCCCCTCGGCCGCGCCCTCGAACAGGAAGTGCTCCAGCGCCGTCAGCCGGCCCTGCGCCATCCGCGCGCCGTGCCGGGCGCGATAGGTCGGGCCGTCAAGCAGCGGGTGCGGGCTGAGGTTGTGGCTGTCGCCGACGATCAAATAGTGGGCCAGCAGCGGCCAGCGGCTGCCGGCCAGCGCCGGCGCGCTGTCCAGGTACCAGGGCTGGTCGAAGAGCGCGCGCGGCTGGGCGGCCGGGTCGGGGCCGGCGCGGACGTAGTCGGCGAGCGCCACGGTCGGGCCGGGAATTGAGCCCAGGCTGACGTCCAGCGCCGGCTCCCAGAGGCCCGATGAGGCGAGCAGTGACACCCGCCCCGGGGTCTTGGCGCGGGCCAGCAGCCGGGCGAGCGTCGCCGGCGGGCGCTTGGCCGCCCGGCCGCCATAACGCTTGCGGTTGGCGGCGTGGAAGCGGGTCCAGCGGTCCCGCGCGATCGCCGTGCGTTCGGCCTGGGCCGCGCGCCGCCACGCGATCAGGGCCGCGGGATCGCTGGGGCTGGCCACGCCGCGGGGACCCGGCTCAGCCGGCGGCCAGGAGGGCGTCGAGGTGTCGCTCGGCCTCGGCGCATTCGCGCTTCAGCGCCTCGAGCTCGGCCTCCAGGCGCCGTGCCCGGGTGGTCTCGAAATCCATGCGCTGGCGCACCTCGGTGAGTTCGGCCCGCACCACATCGAGGTCGCGGGTGACCGGCGAGACCAGCGGGCCCATCTCCCTGGCCCGCCGAGCCAGCTCCGCGGCGGTCGCGTCCAGCGCCGTGGCGGGCGGGGCCTTTCCGGTGGACGCCGCCTCGAACCAGGCCAGCACTTTGGCCGTCAGGGCGCCGGCCCAGCCCAGGCCGGCCAGGCCGCCGTCGGCATCGTTGTGGCGCAGTTCCGGCGTCAGGAACTCGCCGATCGCCTTGGCCGCGGCGTCGGTCATCTTCGGCAGCGGCGCGCCATGGGCTGCCTCGATCCGGGCCACTTCGCCCCGCCAATCACGCAACAGGCCATCGTAGCTGACGAATGCGCGGGGCAAGTCACGCGTATAGGCCTCGGCGGCCAGCATGTAGGCGGTCCAGACCAGCACCGACTTCTCCGGCGCGAAGCCGTTGCGCCGCGCGAGCGAGCCAGCCACCGCGAGCGGATGGCGCACCGGGATCACGCAGCGCACGCCCACCTCCAGGTCGGCCATGACATGGCGCCAGAAGGGCATCAGGACGGTGACCCGGGGGTCCTTCAGCAGCGGGAAGAGGGCGTCGCCATATTCTTCGCCGAACAGCGCCTCGCCGCGGGTCAGCCAATCGCGCTCCGGCTTGGCGGCCAACGGCTTGTAGGGAAAGGCGAAGGCGTCGTCCCAGGCCGTGCCGCCGGCCCGCAGCCGCTGGTCGTTGAACAGCGCGATCTTCCAGGGCTCGAAGTAGCCGCGGGCGTTGTGCTCGTCGCCGGCCATCACGTTCTGCGGGAGGGCGGCGCCGGCCAGCGCCAGCACCTGGGTCACCGCCGAGGTCCCCGACCGGTGCATGCCGAGCACCAGATAGGCCGTCCGGGTGGGACTCGCGGCTTTGGCTCTCGCGGCCTTGGTCGTGGGCATGGAACGTCCGGTCGCAACCCTGCTTGTGGCCTTGGCTCTACGGGCGTGCGGCCGCGGTCGCAAGGCCCGCCCGCCGGTTGATCGCCCTCTGCATCTGTTGCACACAGCCCATTCTTCTTCTTCCAGCAAATGCGCGCACCGCACAGGAATTAGCACCGCATGGCCGCTCGGGCCCCCCTCAACCAGGCCAATAGGGGCAACCAGGCCAGTAGGGGCGATGAGGTCCACCGGGTCGTCTCCGCCGTGCTCGACGGCGCCTTCTATCGGGCGGTCTATCCGGACATCGTCGACGCCGAGCTGGATCCGGTGCGCCACTATGTCGAAAGTGGCTGGCGCGAGGGTCGCGACCCGGCGCCCTGGTTCTCCACCCGGGCCTATGCCGAGACCTATCCGGACGTCGTCCGCGCCGGCTGGAACCCGCTGCATCACTTCCTGGTTCAAGGCCGGCGCGAGGGCCGCGAGGTGGTCCGCTCCAGCGAGGCCGACGACTATCTGCTGCGCCGCGCCCGGCGGGGCGAGGAGCCGGCCTGGAGCTTCGAATCCCTGACCGGCGGCACGAAGGATCCTGACCTCATCGCGGAGGAAAGCGCCGCGCGCCACCGCGAGCGGGTGCTGGCGGCGACGGAGTTCGACGCGGCCTTCTACGTCACGGCCAACCTCGATGTGGCCAAGGTCGGCGCCGACCCCTTGGAGCACTTCCTGACCACCGGCTGGAAGGAAGGCCGCGACCCCAACGCCGACTTCTCGGTGAAGGACTACCTGGAGAACTATCCCGACGTCGCCGCCTCGGGGATCAATCCGTTCTTCCACTATCTCGCGGCCGGGCGCTCCGAAGGCCGCTCAAGCCGCGTCGACCTGGGTTTCCGCTTCGAGATCCTCAAGCACCTGGCGCCGCTCGAGGCGCGGGTCGCCGCCGTGGCGCGGGCTTCGGCGCGCGTGAAGCTGGGGACCGCCGCGACGCTGGCCAAGGCCCTGGCCGCCGCGCGGACCAAGCTCGCTCACCTGCACGTCACCTTCAGCCACGACGACTACACGACCAACACCGGCGGGGTTCAGCTCTGCCTGCAGCGCGAGGACGCCCGGATCGCGGGGCTCGGCCGCGACCACCTGCACCTCTTCCCCGCCAAGCCCTGGCCGGTGGTGCGGACGCATGGCGAGCCCGGGCCGCTGGGCGTGCTGCTGAACGGCGAGATGGCCGGCTACTTCGCCGCCAGGACTGTCGCCGGGGCGTTGCGCAAGGCGACCGCTGCGGGCAAGGCCGGGCGGCGATCCTTCGCCATCCACAGCCTGCTCGGCCACACCGCCGGTGAGACCGCCGACATCCTGGCCGCCGTGGGGCTCAGCGCCGGCTACTTCTGGCTGCACGACTTCGCCAGCCTCTGCGCCGGCTTCCACCTGCTGCGCAACGACGTCGAGGACTGCTCTGCGCCGCCGCCGCAGAGCATGGCCTGCGGGGTCTGCGTCTACGGCCCCTGGCGGGCGCGCCACACGGCCGAGCACGAGCGCCTCTTCGAGCGGCTGTCGCTGACCGTGGTCAGTCCCTCGCAGCCGACGCTGGACCTCTGGAAGCGGACCGCCGGCTACCGGACCGCCGGTGAAGTCGTGCTGCCGCATGCGCGCCTGGTCGAGCGCAGCGCGGCGCTCAGGCCGCCGGCCGAGCGGCCGCTGCGTATCGGCTTCGTCGGCATGCCCAGCGCGCACAAGGGCTGGGAGGTGTTCCGCGAGCTGGCCACCGCTTTCGACGAAGACCCGCGCTACCGGTTTTTCCACCTGGGCGGGCGCACCCAAACGGGCGTGCCGGTCGAGTTCCACAAGGTCACCGTCACCGAGGCCACGCCGCGGGCCATGCAACAGGCGATCGAACGGCACGAGCTGGACGTGGCGCTGATCTGGCCGCTCTGCCGCGAGACCTTTTCCTTCACCGCCTATGAGGCCGTGGCCGGCGGGGCGGCGGTGGTCACCGGGCCGGACAGCGGCAATGTCGCGGCCTTCGTGGCCGACAGCGGCCATGGCTGGGTCCTGCCCGACGAGACGGCGCTGGCCGCGAGCCTGGCGGACGGATCGATCGCGACCCTGTCGCGGGCCGAGCGGGGCCCCAGCCTCTACGACCTGGAATTCAGCGGCCTGACCGTTGATCTGCTTGAGATGGGCGACCTGCTGGAGGCCGGCGGGTGAAGGTCCTCTGCTATTCCAGCTTCACCTTCTCCTACCTCAACCGCGCCCGGGTGCTGTTCCAGACCCTGCGCAGGTTCCATCCGACTTGGGAGCTGGTCGCCCTGATCACCGACCGCCCGCCGCCGAGTTTCGTGTTCGACCCGGCGCGCGAGCCCTTCGACCGGGTCGTCTGGGCGCAAGACCTGGCCATTCCGGATTTCCAGCAATGGCTGTTCAAGCACGACGTGGTCGAGGTCTGCACCGCGGTGAAGGGCCCCTTCCTGCACCAGGCCTGCGGCTGGGGTTCGGACGCGGTGATCTACCTCGATCCGGACACCGCGCTGTTCTCCAGCCTTGAGCCGCTGGAAGCCCTGCTCGAAGACCACGACATCCTGCTGACCCCGCACCTGACCGATCCCAACGACGAGGCCGAGGCGATCCGCGACAACGATCTGTCGGCCTCGCGGACCGGTATCTTCAACCTGGGCTTCGTGGCCGTCCGCACGACCGGCGAGGGCGCGCGCTTCGCCAAGTGGTGGAACGACCGTCTGCTCGACTGGTGTTACGACGACATGCCAAACGGCCTCTTCGTCGACCAGCGTTGGTGCGACCACGTCCCGGCGCTGTTCGACAAGGTCAAGGTGGTCCGCGACCCCGGCTACAACGTCGCCAGCTGGAACCTCAGCACCCGCACCCTGGCGGTGCAGAAGGATGGAGCGATCACCGTCAACGGCCACACGCTGCGCTTCTGGCACTTCACCAAGCTGGGGCCGATGGGCGACGCCATGACCCGCAAATACGGCGGCCGCAACTTCCCGGTCTATGAGATCTGGGGCTGGTACAAGCGCCAGGTGGCCGCCGCCACCGACCCGGCGATCCCGGCGCGATGGTGGGCCTATGGGACCTATTCGGACGGCACGCCGATCGAGAAGCCGCACCGCGAGCTGTTCCGCGACCGCGCCGACCTGCAGGCGGCCTTCCCCGATCCGTTCCAAGCCGACGGGGCCGGCTACCTGCGCTGGCTGGAGGCCGGGAACCTCTGAGCAGCCCGCGTCGCCTTGACAGGTGAGGCTACGCACCTGAGACAGCCCTTGAGCACATCTGAGGAGGGGCCGCTTCGCGTCGCGGCCGAAGACTTGGCCAAGACCCCCCAACCCAAGACCCACAAACCTAAGGCGGGCGGCCGCAAGCCGAAATCCGTCGACGGCCGCCCAATCGACGTCGCCGCCAAGGCCAAGGCCGCTGCGCAGCGGGCCACGGGCCTGCGCGCGGACATGGCCAATGCGCTGGGGCTCGCCCACCAGGCCCAGCTGCGCGAAGCGCTGACCCGCACGGAGCTGACCCTGGCTCTGACCGAGGCGCTAAAGGCCCGCGCCCGGGCCGAGGCCGCCGCCCGCCGCCTGGTGGCCGAGCGCTTTTTCGCGGGAGGCAAGGCGCGGGTGGTTCGCCGGCACAGCCGTCTCACCCGCCGGCTTGACCGCCTACAGCTGCGGCTTGGGCGTCCGGGCGAGGCTGGGCTGATCGTCGCCGACGGCGTCTGGCGCGACGACGACGTCACCGCGATCTCCAACTATGTCCGGCGGGGCGCAGACCCGACGGCGCAGCCGGCGGCCCTGTTCGATCAGGCCTGGTATCTCGCGGCCTATCCCGAGGCCGCCACCTCACGGCTGCCGCCGCTGGTCCACTACCTGGCGCATGGGGCGGCGGCCGGGCACAGCCCGCATCCGCTCCTGCACCGCAATTTCTACCATTCGAAGAACGCCCAG
>JANXXK010000301.1 GCA_025350685.1 Alphaproteobacteria bacterium
CCGCCGCAGTGGGGTGGGGGGGTGGGGCCCACGGCCGTGCCCTGGCTCGCCCCCTCCACCACTCGCTCTTTGGCGAGCGGTTCCCCTCCCCCGTGAACGGGGGAGGTAGGCCGCTTGGGTCCCGGCTTTCGCCGGGATGAGCGGATGTGTATGCACCGCCCAACCTGATTGCTCATCCATGCTTGAAAAGACCTTTGATCCCAAATCCGCCGAGCCGCGCCTCTATGCCGCCTGGGAGGCCTCGGGCGGATTCTCGCCGATCGATGATCCGGCCGCCGAGCCGTTCTCCATCGTCATCCCGCCGCCCAACGTCACCGGCCAGCTGCACATCGGCCATGCGCTGAACAACACCCTGCAGGACGTGCTGATCCGCTTCGAGCGCATGCGGGGCAAGGCCGCGCTCTGGCTGCCCGGCACCGACCACGCCGGCATCGCCACCCAGATGGTGGTCGAGCGCCAGCTCGCCGAGGCCGGTAACCAGTCGCGCCGCGACATGGGCCGCGACGACTTTGTCGCCAAGGTCTGGGAGTGGAAGGCCAAGTCCGGCGGGGCTATCGTCAATCAGCTGAAGCGCATGGGCGCAAGCTGCGACTGGAGCCGCGAACGCTTCACCCTGGATGAGGGCCTCTCGGCGGCGGTTCGCAAGGTCTTTGTGAACCTTTACCAGCAAAAGCTCATCTATCGCGACAAGCGGCTGGTGAACTGGGACCCGCACTTCCAGACCGCGATTTCCGACCTTGAGGTCGAAGCCCGCGAGGTCGATGGCCATTACTGGCACTTCGCCTATCCGCTGGAAGACGGCTCCGGCGAGATCGTCGTCGCCACCACTCGGCCCGAGACCATGCTGGGCGACACCGCGGTCGCGGTCCATCCGTCCGATCAGAGGGATAAGGCCATGGTCGGCAAGGCCGTGCGCCTGCCGATCGTGGGTCGGCCGATCCCGATCATCGCCGACGAATACCCCGACCCGGAAAAGGGCTCCGGCGCGGTGAAGATCACCCCGGCCCACGACTTCAACGACTTCCAGGTCGGCAAGCGCCACAGCCTGCCGATGATCAACATCTTCGACGATTTCGCCAAGCTGAACGACAACGTGCCCGTCGCGTACCGCGGCCTCGACCGCTTCGCCGCCCGCAAGAAAGTGGTCGAGGAATTCGAGGCGCTGGGCCTGCTGCGCGAGATCGAGAAGACCCGCCACACCGTCCCGCACGGCGACCGCTCCGGCGTTGTCGTCGAGCCCTACCTGACCGACCAGTGGTACGTGAACGCCGAGGTGCTGGCCAAGCCGGCCATCAAGGCCATCGAGGACGGCTCCACCGTCTTCGTGCCCAAGGCCTGGGAGAAGACCTATTTCGAGTGGATGCGGAACATCCAGCCCTGGTGCATCTCGCGCCAGCTCTGGTGGGGCCACCGCATCCCCGCCTGGTTCGGACCCGACGGGAAGATCTTCGTCGCCGAGACCGAAGCCGAGGCGAAAAACCAGGCCCGCGAGCTCTACGGCCGCGACGAGCCGCTGCGCCAGGACGAGGACGTCCTCGACACCTGGTTCTCCTCGGCGCTCTGGCCGTTCTCGACGCTGGGCTGGCCGGAGAACACCGAGGACCTGCGCCGCTTCTATCCGACCCACACCCTGGTCACCGGCTTCGACATCATCTTCTTCTGGGTCGCCCGGATGATGATGCAGGGGATCCACTTCATGGACGGGCAGGTTCCGTTCAAGCGCATCTTCATCAACGCCCTGGTCCGCGACGCCGAGGGCAAGAAGATGAGCAAATCCAAGGGCAACGTCATGGACCCCCTGGAGCTGGTCGACGACTATGGCGCGGACGCGCTGCGCTTCACGCTCACCGCCATGTCGGGGCAGGCGAGGGACATCAAGCTCTCCCGCCAGCGCATCGAGGGCTACCGCAACTTCGGCACCAAGCTGTGGAACGCCACGCGCTTTTGCCAGGTGAACGGCTGCGAGCGCGCCGCGGGCTTCAACCCCGCCACGGTCAAAAACCCGCTCAACCGCTGGATCGTCGGCGAGACCACTCGCGCCGCGCGGGCGATCACCACCGCGCTCGACGGCTGCGGCTTCGACGAGGCCGCGGGCGGCCTCTACCGCTTCATCTGGAACCAGTTCTGCGACTGGTACGTCGAACTCGCCAAGCCGCTGCTGAACGGCTCAGACCCCGCCGCCAAGGCCGAGACCCAGGCCACCGCCGCCTGGGTGCTGGACGTCATGTGCAAGCTCTTGCACCCGGTCATGCCGTTCCTCACCGAGGAGCTCTGGGGGCAGACCGCCGACCTGGGGGTGCCGCGCGACCACAAGGGTTTCCTGATGATGGCGCCCTGGCCCGACCTGCCGCCGAGCCTGATCGATCCCGCCGCCGACGCCGAGATCGGCCTGATCGTCGAGACCATCTCCGAGGGCCGCTCGGTTCGCCAGGAGCTGAACGTGCCGGCCTCGGCCAAGCCCGCCCTGCTGGTGGTCGAGACCACGCCCGCCCAGCGCGCGATCATCGAGGCCAGCGCTCCCCTGATCGCCCAGCTCCTGCGGGTCTCCGAGATCACCTTCACCGACACTGCCCCGGACGGCTCGATCCCCTTCGTGGTCGAGGGCGCGACCTTCGCCCTGCCGGTCGCCGAGTTCATCGACCTGACCGCCGAACGGGCCCGCCTGACCAGAGACGTCGGTGGCCTGACCGGCGAGATCGCCAAGCTCTCCGGCAAACTGGGTAACGCCGACTTCGTCGCCCGCGCGCCGGAAGAGGTGGTCGAGGAAAACCGCGAACGCTTGGCCGAAGCTGAGGGCGCCAAGGCCAAGCTGGAAAGCGCGCTTAAACGGCTGGAGGCGGCGGGGTAGCGCCCACACCGCTCATCCCCGCGAAGGCGGGGACCCAGGTGTTTTCTGTTGCTCAGCCTGCCTCGCCCGTCGTCCTTCCAAACCCATCGCCAAAAACGCAAAAAGCCTGGGCCCCCTGACTTCTCAAACGAAGCGCAACACCTTGAGGGGGTGTTGGGATGGGAAGCCGCTGACCATCTACTACCAGACCGACTTCTCGCAGACCGCCGTGCCCTCCAACGCCGGCTACTTCCCCGCCCAGTTCCGCATGGGCAAGGCCGACCCCGCGACGGAACCTACCTGCCGCTGCAGGACGACCTGTCGTCGGTTGCCACTGGTACCAGGCTGAACCCCATGCCCCGTTCCCGGCCTTGCCCGGCGATGCCGCCCTGGCCGATCCGCCCAAGTCGCCGACTCCCCAGCCCGTCGGCTGAGCTTCACGGTCGCGAAAGCAACGCCGAACTAGAGTCTCCCCGAATCGCTGACCGGAGAGCGTCCATGACCGCGACCCAGATCATCGCCGGCGCCTGCGGCTATGGCGCCTGGCCGGCCAATTCGCGCGAAGGCGCGCGGGCCTGCAATGCCGCGCCTGTCGACGGCATCGAGATCGACGTCCACCTCACTGCCGACGGGCATGTTGTGGCCCACCACGACTACCGGATCGCGCCCGACAGCAGCCGGCTGGACGGCCAGTGGCTCGACGCGCCCGGCCCCCTCCTGCGGGACTGCCAACTGGAGACCCTGCGCGCCTACGACCTGGGACGTGACCGGACCGGCTCGGCCACCGACTTCCGCCATCCGCTGCGCCAGGGGATGGACGGCGTTACCATGCCGACCTTGCCGGAACTGCTGGCGGTGATGGCCGAGCGCGTAGGTCCGCGCCGCAAGCTCTTCGTCGAGATCAAGACCGACCCCGCCGACTACCGGGACTCGGCCGACCCGGTCGCGCTGCTCGACGCCATCCTGCGCGACCTGGAGGCGGGGGGTTGGCTGGACGACAGCAAGATCATCGCCTTCGACTGGTCGGTGCTGCGCGACCTCAAGGCCAAGGCGCCGCGCATGCCCTGCGCCCACCTGACCGTTCCCGACTCCATGAAGCCCAAGATCGGCCGCCTGGCGAACGGCGACTCCCCGTGGAACGACGGCTTTGACCCGCGCCACTACGCAGGCTCGGAACTGCGGGCCATCGTGGCGCATGGGGGCCAGGAATGGTCGCCGCATATCTCCGACGTGACCCTCGACCGGGTGGTCGAGGCTCGCGATCTCGGCCTGAGCGTGGGCGTTTGGGGCGTCGCCACCGCCGCGGACATCGACGCCATGATGGCCTTCGACATCGCCGCCCTGACCGTCTCCGGACCCGCCTGGGGACGGTAAACGCTGGTCAGGGCCGCGCACCTGGGGGAAGGTTCGACAACCCACTCAAGGAGACGGTGATGGCGAAATTCCTGGCGCTCTACATGGGCAGTCCCGGGGCGGGACCGCCGACCGACCTCGACGAGGCGACCATCGCCAGGGGCATGGCCGCCTGGGGCGGCTGGATGGGCCAGCACGCCGCGCAGATCGTCGACACCGGCGGCCCGCTCGGCAAGACTAAGAAGGCGTCGCCCGCCGGCGTCTCGGACGTTCGCAACGGCGTCAGCGGCTACGTGGTCATCGAAGCGCCGTCGCACGACGCCGCCGCCAAGATGTTCGAGAACCATCCGAGCTTCAGCATCTTCCCGGGCGAGGCCGTCGAGATCATGGAAGTCATG
Organism: Alphaproteobacteria bacterium; assembly: GCA_025350685.1. GTDB lineage: Bacteria > Pseudomonadota > Alphaproteobacteria > Caulobacterales > Caulobacteraceae > Phenylobacterium. The sequence goes on from JANXXK010000301.1 coordinate 4,579, forward strand.
CCCATTCCCGGCGGCTAGGGCGGGGCCATCCCCCTGCCGGTTCGCCGGGATCTTGCCCAGCGCTAGGCAAATCAGGCGTTAATCGCTGCGTGCGATGATCCCCGCGCACAGGGGACCATGATGCTGTTGAGCTTCTTCGATAGCGGCCTGGACGAGATGGCGGCCGGCGCGCGCGCGTCGACCGCGCCAAGGCTGGCCGCCACGCTCGCCGTCGCCCTGGTCGCGCTTGCGTTCCTGCCCTGGCCGGCCTGCGCGGCCTGGTTCGTGGCAGCCACCGCCGTCGACCTCACCAGCTGGGCCATCACCCGCGAGCAGGCCTTGGGCCGCCCGGTCAGTCTGGGCGCGCGGCTGCAGTACGTCGCCTGCCTGGTCGTCGTTATGATCATGTGGGTGCTGCTCGGCGTCCTGCTCTGGGCCACCGGCTCGGCGGCCGGCGCGCTGTGCGGCGCGGTGATCTGGATGGCCATCATGGGCTTTGCCCAGGCCTACGCCTACCAGTCGCGCGCCGGCTATGTGCTGGCCGGGGTCATCCCGGCCGCCGCCATGCTGGTCACCCCGGTGGCGATCCCCAACCGGGCGATCGCCCACATCGCGCCCGTCTGGCTGCTGATGCTGGCGGGAGTCGCGTTTGGGGTGTCGAGCGCGCGCCAGATCATGGCCGCGCGCCGCCGCTACGAGCAGGCGACCCAGGATCTGCGCGAGAGCGAGCAAAGCTACCGGCTGCTCGCCGACAACGTCACCGACGTGATCTCGCTCGCCTCGGCCGACCACCAGAGGCTCTATGTCTCCCCCTCGATCGAGCGCGTCCTGCGCTTCTCGCCGGGTGAGCTGATGGCCACCCCGAGCTACACCTACTTGCACCCCGATGACGCGGCGCGGGTCAACGCTTCGATCGATGCAACGACCGTGGAATCCGGGCCGAAAACCATCGACTACCGGGTGTTCACCAAGGACGGCGAGGTGATCTGGGCCGAAACCACCTTCTCGCGGCTGAACGACGGCAGCGGCCGGCTGCTGGCCGTCTCGCGCGACGGTCTCGGCCCGCAAGCTGCTGGAAGCCGAGCTGAAGGACGCGCTGGCCCGCTCCGAGGCCGCCGCCGCCACCAAGACCGACTTCCTGGCCAACATGACGCATGAGCTGCGCACGCCGCTGACGGCGATCCTCGGCTTTGCCGGCGTGCTTCGCCACTCCAAGGCGCTGCCGGCGCAGGACGCCCGCCACGCCGGCCTGATCTTCGACGCCAGCCAGACCCTGCTGGGCGTGGTCGGCGACGTGCTGGACTATTCCAAGCTGGAGGCCGGGGCCTTCGAGCTCGATCCCGAGCCGTTCGACCCGGTCGCCACCGCCCGCGGCGCCGCGGCTATCGTCGCTGAACAGGCCGCCGCCAAGGGGCTGGGACTGACCGCCGCGATCGACGAGGCCGCGCCGGCCCTGATCGGCGACGCGCCCCGCCTGCGCCAGGTGCTGCTCAACTTCCTCTCCAACGCCATCAAATTCACCCGCGAAGGCCAGGTCGAGGTGGCGTTGACCCACTCGATCGTGGGCGGCCGTTGCCGCCTGCGCATGGCGGTGCGCGACAGCGGCATCGGCATCGACGAGGACCACATCGCCGCGCTGTTCAACCGCTTCACCCAGGCCGACGCCTCGGTCTCGCGCCGCTTCGGCGGCACCGGCCTTGGCCTGGCGATCTCCAAGCAGATCGTCGAGGCGATGCACGGCGAGATCGGCGCCACGAGCGTTGTGGGGGAGGGGTCGACCTTCTGGTTCGAGGTCGAACTGCCGCTGGCCCAGGACTGGACCGCGAACACCGAACCTGAAGCGGCGACCCTCGCGCTCGAGCGGCCGATCCGCGCTCTTGTGGTCGAGGACAACGCGGTCAATCGCGAGCTGATCACCACTCTGCTCAGCCCCTTCGCCATCGAGATCGACACCGCCTGCGACGGCGCCGAGGCCGTGGAGGCCGTGCGCCGCCAGGCCTACGACGTCATCCTGATGGACATGCAGATGCCAGTGATGGACGGCCTGGCCGCGACCCGCCGGATCCGCGCCATGGAAAACCCCCAGGCCGCCCGCACCCCGATCATCGCCATGACCGCCAACGTGCTCCCCGAACACGTCGAGCGCTGCCGCGAGGCTGGCATGGACGACCACATCGGCAAGCCGATCAACCTGACCCACCTGCTGCAGGCCCTGGAGCGCTGGACCTCGCCGGATGCCGCGGGCGAAGGCCACGCGGTCGCCGACGAGGGTGCCGCCTAGCCCTCAGCAAACCTATCGCCGGTTTAATTTGAAACCCGCGCGTTCCTGGCCAATGTGGCGGAATCGACGGGGAGATTCGGCGTATGCGCAAGACGATGATGGCGGCGGTGGCCGCGATGGTGCTGTCGTTCGGCCTGGTCGCCATGGCGCCCGCGGCTTGGGCCGATGACCCGCCCGCCAAGGCGACCGACAAGGACAAAGGCGGTGACAAGGACAAGGCCGGCGACAAGAAGGACGAACTGCCGCCGTTCCCCGCCGACGCCTCGGTGAAACAGGTCACCCATGTCGCCGGCAAGACGCTGAACTACACCGCCACCGTCGGCTCCCTTCCGGTGCGCGACGAGAAGGGCAAAAAGGTCGCCGAGGTGGTGTTCACCGCCTACATCCTCGATGGCCCCAAGGATCCCGATCGGCCGGTCACCTTCGCCTTCAACGGCGGCCCCGGCGCGGCCTCGGTCTATCTGAACCTCGGCGCCATCGGGCCCAAACGCGTGCAGTTCGGGGCCCAGGGCGACGGCCCGTCGGATAGCGCCAGGCTGGTCGACAATCCCGGCACCTGGCTCGACGCCACCGACATGGTGTTCATCGACCCCGTGGGCACCGGCTTCTCGCGGTCCCTGGTGGACAAGGACGAGAGCAAGAAGCGCTTTTATTCGATCAAGCCGGACATCGAGTACCTGTCGCGGATCGTCTACGACTGGCTGCTCAAGAACGGCCGCATGGCCTCGCCGAAATACATCACCGGCGAGAGCTACGGCGGCTACCGCGTGCCGCGGATCACCTACTTCCTGCAGACCCAACTGGGCGTCGGCATCCACGGCATGGTGATGGTCTCGCCCTACCTCGAGCCGCCCATGGACCAGGCGCCGGATTTCTCGCCCATGCCCTGGGTCACCACCCTGCCGTCGATGGCCGCGGCCAACTACGAGCGCCAGGGCAAGGCGCTGTCGCCGGCCCAGATGAAGGAGGTCGAGGACTATGCCCGCGGCGAGTTCGTCTCCGACCTGATGAAGGGCCGCCGTGACCCCGCCGCCGTCAGCCGCCTGGTCGACAAGGTCACCGGCTACACCGGCCTCGATGCGGCGTTCGTCAAGCGCTCCGGCGGACGCATCGACACCCGCGCCTTCCTGCGCGAGCTCTATCGCGACCAGGGCAAGATCGCCTCGGTCTACGACAGCAACGTCACCCAGGACGACCCCTTCCCGTGGTCGCCGAACGGCCGCCGCGGCGACCCGATCCTCGACGCCATCATCGCGCCGACCACCAGCGCCATGGTCGACTTCGACACCCGCGTCGTCGGCTGGAAGGTCGAAGGCCGCTACAACGCCCTGAGCGACGAGGTCGGCAACGCCTGGGAGCCCGGAGTCGAGCTCACCGAGGCCACCACGGACCTGCGCCAGGCCATCGCCGCCGACCCGAAGATGAAGGTGCTGATCGTCCACGGCTACGACGACCTGTCGTGCCCCTACTTCGTCTCCCGCCTGGTCATCGACCAGATGCCGATCGCCGGCGATCCGGGCCGGGTGAAGCTGTCGATCTATCCGGGCGGCCACATGTTCTACTCCCGCCCGGCCAGCCAAGCCGCCTTCCGCACCGACGTGATGGCCGTGTTCGGGGTGAAGTAGCTTCCTTTCCCGCACAGCGGGAGAGCGGTGGAGAGGGCAAGCCGCGGCTCGTCAGGCCAGCATCGGCGCCATGCCCGGCTCGGCTTTCGCCATCGCCCGCTGGTAGGCGGGCCGCGCGCCGATCCGCTGCAGATAGGCCTGCAAGTTCGGATATCCCTCGAGCGACGCGCCCCGGAAGGCCCGGCTGGTGGTCAGGCAATAGACCAGCATGATGTCGGCTGTGGTCAGCTCGCGCCCGCCGAAGAACGGCGCCTCGCCCAGCCGCGCCTCGGCCACCGCCCAGCCGCGCCGGGCCCGGTCGCCGACGAACACCGCGGCCGGATTGCCCTCGCCGCCGGCGTTCAGCACCAGCTGCATCATCAGCGTGGTCATGAACGTGCCGTTGGACCAGTGGAACCAGAACAGGTGGTCAGCGAAGTCAGGGTCATCCGGCCCGGGCGTCAGCCGTCCGCCGCCGTACCGCGCGCAGATGTACTCACAGATCGCCCCGCTCTCGCCCAGCACCAGCTCGCCGTCGGTGATCACCGGGGCGATCCCCATCGGGTGCAGCGCCTTGTACTCGTCCGGCGCGAGCCGGTTATCCGCCCGCCGCTCATAGAGCTTGAGCGCGTAGTCGAGCCCCAGCTCCTCGCACAGCCACACGATCCGCTCGGACTGCGAAATCCCTAGATGATGAACCGTCAGCATGACCGCGCTGTTCCTTTGAATGCGAGGCATGGAAGCTAGGGCAGGGCGGGGCGGGGGGATAGTGCAGGCGGCGCTAGGGTGCGGACGCAATCGGCCCAAAGCCGACACTTGGAAGGGCCGAAATGGGCGGGGAGGGGACCGTTGCCATTCACCGGGAAACGGCTGGGTTTCTTTCGCTATTGATGGCCCAGCACCGGTTCCGTACTATAATGCTAGTCGCGTCTGTTTGGTGTTGGTTGCGGGCGCTGTGATCTGTGCGCTGTATAACTATGAGGAAATGCGAATGGCTTGGAAGTCCCCCAAAATCGTCGAAATCGCCTTGGGCTGCGAAATCAACTCCTACGCCAGCGCTGAAATCAAAGCCTAGTCGATCCTAGATGCGTGCGGTCGTGCTGGGCGCGGCCGCAGGAGGCGGCTTTCCTCAGTGGAATTCCAACGCCGTGGCTTGCCGCAGGGCGCGGGCCGGTGACCCCGCCGCGCCCCCTCGCACTCAGGCGAGCCTGGCCGTCAGCGGCGATGGCGAGCACTGGACGATCCTGAATGCCTCGCCGGATTTGCGCGAGCAGATCAATCGCTCGCCTTTCCTGCACCCCTCTCAAGGCCTCCGTTCGACGCCGATCTCGGACGTCCTGCTGACGGGCGGCGATGTTGACGTACTCGCCGGACTCTTGACCTTGCGCGAGCGGCAGCCGTTCACGCTGTCGGCAACCCAGGCCATCCATGACGTCTTGGATGCCAATCCCATCTTCGACGTTCTGGCGCGCGATGTGGTCGAGCGGCGCGTGGTGGAGGTTAATGCGCCCATTGCGCTGAAGGGCGGCTTGCAGGCCGAACTGTTCCCGGTGCCGGGCAAGACGCCCCTCTATCTGGAGAAGGGCGCCGCTCCGCCGCCGATCGAAACCGGCGAGATCACGGTCGCCGCCTCCGTTTCCGACGGCGGCGGCACCCTCGTCTACGTCCCCGGCTGCGCGGAAATGACGCCCGCCCTGGCCGGGCGGCTGCACGGCGCGGACCTGGTCTTCTTCGATGGAACGCTGTGGCGGGACGACGAGATGGTCCTGGCCGGCGTTGGGCCGAAGACCGGCCGACGGATGGGACACATCAGTATGAGCGGGGCGCGGGGAGCGATCGCCGGCTTCCGCGATATCGCTGTAGGCCGCAAGGTCTTCATCCACATCAACAATTCCAATCCTGTCCTTTTGGCCGACTCCGCCGAGCGCGCCGAAGTCGAAGGCGCGGGGTGGGAGATCGCCTATGACGGCATGGAGATCAGGCTTTGAGCGCTTCCCTTCTGACTCCCGATGAACTGGAAGCCGAGTTGCGCAAGATCGGCCAGGAGCGCTACCACAACCTGCATCCGTTCCACCGGCTGCTGCACGACGGCAAGCTGGACCGCGGCCAGGTGCAGGCCTGGGCGCTCAACCGCTACTACTATCAGAGCCGGATTCCGGCCAAGGACGCGGCCCTGCTGTCGCGTCTGCCCACCGTGGAGCTGCGACGCGAATGGCGCCGGCGGCTGGATGACCATGATGGAACGGAAACCAACATCGGCGGCGTACGCCGTTGGCGCAAGCTGGCGGAGGGTGTCGGCCTGGACCCGCAATTGGTGGAGAGCACGGACGCCATCCTCCCGGGCGTCCGCTTCGCCGTGGACGCCTATGTCAACTTCGTTCGCGAGCGTTCCGTGCTGGAGGCCGTGGCCTCCTCGCTGACAGAGATGTTCTCGCCCGCCATCATCGCCGAGCGCGTATCCGGTATGCTGGCCAACTATAGCTGGATCACCGAGGACACCCTGGCCTACTTCACGCCCCGGCTGACTCAGGCCCCAAAGGACACCGAATTCGCCCTAGCCTATGTGAAGGACCATGCCGACACTGCGGACAAGCAGCGGCAGGTCTTGGCAGCCCTCCGCTTCAAGTGCGACGTGCTGTGGACACAACTGGACGTCCTCTATTTTTCTTACGTAGTGCCAGGCTTCATCCCGCCGGGCGTGTTTAGGCCGCAGGTTTAGGCTTCATGGTCGAGTTGGCATCGACGCCGCGTTTCGCCAGGGGCGCGAAGTTCCGCATGGACAAGGCCCGCGACGCCTGGGTGGTGCTGGCGCCCGAGCGGCTGTTCCTGCCCGATGAGCACGCCGTCGAGATTCTAAAGCTGGTGGACGGGCAAAGATCGGTCCAAGGCATCGCCGATCTGTTGGCCGAACGCTTCGCCGCCCCAGCCGAGGTGATCTCGGGCGACGTGGTCGCCATGCTGCAGGATCTCGCCGACAAGGGAGTGCTAGAGGTTTGAAAGCCCCCCTTCCGCAGCCGCCCATGGCCCTCCTGGCCGAGCTGACGCATCGCTGCCCGCTGAAGTGCCCCTACTGCTCCAATCCCCTGGACCTGGAGCGCGCCAGCGCCGAGATGAACACGGACGACTGGAAGCGGCTGCTCGACCAGGCCGCCGCCATCGGCGTGCTGCAGGTCCATTTTTCCGGTGGGGAGCCGCTGGCGCGCCGCGACCTCGTGGACCTCGTCCGCCACGCCGCGCAGCTCGAACTTTACAGCAACATCATCACCTCGGGCGTGATGCTGACCGACAAGGTCATGGCCGCGCTGGTCGAGGCCGGCGTCGACCACGTCCAGCTCAGCTTCCAGGATTCCGAGACCGCAAGCGCCGAAATCATCGGCGGCTATGCCGGCGCCCAGGAGAAGAAGATGGCGGCGGCCGCGCGGATCACGGCGGCCGGTCTGCCCCTGACCACCAACTTTGTTATCCATCGGCTGAACGCTGATCGCGTCGCGGACATGATCGCCCTCGGCGAGAGGCTGGCCTCCAGCCGAATAGAGATCGCGCACACTCAATATTACGGCTGGGGCCTGCTAAATCGCTCGGCCCTCCTGCCGACCAGGGAGCAGTTAGACCACGCGACCAAGGTGGTTGAGGCCGCGCGAATCCGGCTGAAGGGCGCCGTGACCATCGACTATGTCGTGCCCGACTACTACGCGGCGCGTCCCAAGGCGTGCATGGGCGGGTGGGGCCGGCGCTTCATCAACATCAGTCCGTCCGGCAAGGCGCTTCCGTGCCACGCCGCAGAAACCTTGCCTGGCGTGACCTTCCCATCGGTTCGGGAAACGTCGCTGGCGGACATCTGGAACCACTCCGAGGCCTTCAAGATGTTCCGCGGAACCGATTGGATGCCGGACCTGTGCCGCACCTGCGACCGCCGGGAGATCGACTGGGGCGGCTGCCGCTGTCAGGCTCTTGCGTTAACGGGCGACGCAGCCGCGACTGACCCGGCGTGCGAGCTGTCGCCCGATCACGCCGTGATGGCCAGGGCTGTCGAAGACGCTGGACCTCAGGCCAATTGGAAGGCGCGCGCCTGAAACGGGCGGAGGATCGCCGCCCAACGTAACGGCGCGGCAAAACACCAGTCGCAAGCGGACCTTCTCGAGTTCCGTCGTGGGTTGGGCGCTATCGCTCGCGCGTCGGTGAATGCCCACCACTAGCTGCGCTGCATGCTCACGCGGCGTGGTTTACCGTCGGAGTCCAAACCCAGAATGCCCTCGACCTTGTCGAGATCGACCACGACGGCCACGCCATTCTTCTCTGGATCTGCCTTTTGCTCGAACTCTGGAGCAAGGTCGTAGACGCGATCACGCTCCTCGCCCTGGGCCACCCGCGCGCGGCCGGCGAATTGCAATAAAACGCGCTGCGCAGGATTGCGGTACATTAGCGCCACCGAAGGGTTCGTCAGGACTGACTCCACGGTCGAGCCCTCGGTATTACGCGCCCAGAAGCCCAGTTGGTCGGCAGCGAACACCTGCGCGGAGCCCCGGTAGGAGAGCCGCGGTTTGCCCGCTGCGTCGACCGAAGCCAGGATCATCGGATTGCCGGCGATGAGCGCGCCATTTACGTGCTCCCGGATTTCGTCGGTCAGATCTATTGCCAAGTCGCGGGCTCCTATTGTGCCCCACTAACCACGCTCGCGGGCAGTCCGGAAACCTAACGTCCAAGTTACACCTTAGGCGACGCCATTATCCCACCGCTAGGAAATCGCTCGTCAGCCGAAGGCGATCCCAGCGCAAGGGTCGGAAACGGACCGTCGCTCGTGCGATGGAATGCGACCCCCGACTGTCGCTGCGGCCCTGCCTGGGCCGGCGCCCGCGGCTCTGCCGACCCTGCGCGAACGCCTGGCCGGCCTCGGCTCGCCGCCGCCAGCCCCCCGGCCGGCCGACACGGTTCCGGACCTGCGCGTGCGCCTGGCCGCCCCGGCGTTGAACGGCGCCGACGTCCCGACGCCTGGCACGCCCAACCGACGGACCCCAGCGGCCGGCGACGACAACGGCTGTCCATCCCTGCGGCGGCCGTTTGCCTCCCGCTGCGGCTTGTGCTTCTAGACCCCCAAAGAGCGGGCGTGACACCGCCGTCAACTTAGGGAGTACACCGCATGTCCGAGGCTGATCTGCCGCCCGGCTGGCCTGCCATGTCGATCGACCAGGCCCACGCCATCCTCACCGGTCCCGGCATGCCCACCGAGGTCGCCGAGGCTGAGATCCGCGGCGTGAAGACCAGGATCTGGAAGAACCTGCCGCCGACCCTGCGCGCGGTGGTCGAGGCCTCCCGCGTCCACGGCGAAAAGGTCTTCCTGGTCTACGAGGACGAGCGGGTGAGCTTCGAGGCCTTCCACCGCGCGGTCGCCGGCTTCGCCGCCGAACTCGCCGCGCGCGGGGTGGTCAAGGGCGACCGGGTCGCGGTGGTCATGCGGAACATCCCCGAGTGGGTGATGGCCTTCTACGCCGCCGCCGCGCTGGGCGCGGTGGTGACCCCGCTGAATGCTTGGTGGACGGGCCCGGAGCTGGAATACGGCCTCACCGATTCCGGCGCCAAGATCCTGGTGGTGGACGCCGAGCGCTACGAGCGGCTGACCGAGCACCTGCCCAACTGTCCCGACTTGGCCCGCGTCTACGTCTGCCGCGAGCGCGACGAGATCGCCCACCCGCTGGTCACCAAGCTGGAAGACGTGCTGGGCGCGCCGCAGGCCTGGGCCGGCCTGCCGGACGCGGCCATGCCGACCGTGGCCATCGACACGGATGACGACGCCACCATCTTCTACACCTCCGGCACCACCGGTAAGCCCAAGGGCGCGCTGGCCACCAACCGGTCCGTCAACTGCAACATCATGGCCGGCGTCGTCGGCGGCGCGCGGCCGTTCCTGCGCCGCGGCGAGACCCCGCCGGCGCCCGACCCGGACGCCCCCCAACGCTGCTCGCTGCTCTCGGTGCCGTTCTTCCACGTGACCGGCTGTTTCGCCGTGCTCAACCCCAGCCTGTTCGGAGGGGCCAAGCTGGTGATGATGCGCAAGTGGGACGCCGTGCGCGCCTTCGAACTGATTGAGCGCGAAAAGATCCAATCGGCCGGCGGCGTGCCGACCATCGCCTGGCAGCTGATCGAGCATCCGGCGCGGGGAAGTTACGACCTGTCGTCGCTGGAGTCCGTGTCCTACGGCGGCGCCCCCTCGGCGCCGGAGCTGGTGCGCAATCTGAAGGAGACCTTCCCCAATTCCGTCTCCGGCCAGGGCTGGGGCATGACCGAGACCTGCGCCACGGTCACCGGCAACGGCGCCGAGGACTACGCCAACCGCCCCGACAGCTGCGGCGTCGCAGTGCCGGTCTCCGAGCTGCAGATCCGCGATCCGGTCGACGGCAAGACCCTGCTGCCGACGGGCGTGGTCGGCGAGCTGTGGTCCTCTGGGCCGCAGAACATGAAGGGTTACTGGAACAAGCCCGAGGCCACCGCCCAGACCCTGGTCGACGGCTGGGTGCGCACCGGCGACCTGGCCAAGCTCGACGAGGAGGGGTTCTGCTACATCATCGACCGGGCCAAGGACATGCTGATCCGTGGCGGCGAAAACATCTACTGCATCGAGGTCGAAAACGTCCTCTATGACCACCCCGCGGTGATGGACGCCGCCGTGGTCGGCATCCCGCACCGCACGTTGGGCGAGGAACCAGGCGCAGTGGTGACGCTCAAGCCTGGCGCACACGCCACCGAAGAGGAACTGCGCGCGCACGTGGCCGAGCGGCTGGCGGCATTCAAGGTGCCGGTGGCGGTGAAATTCTGTGACGAGGTGCTGCCCCGCAACGCCAACGGCAAGATCCTCAAGAGCGAGCTGAAGAAGCTGTTCGAGCCCGAGGCGAGCGTCTGACCGGCCGATGAGGACCAGGGCCGACCTTCTCCTGGTCGCCCGTGGCCTGTTCGAAAGCCGCGCCAAGGCCCGCGCCGCCATCGAGGCCGGTGGGGTCAGCGCTGACGGACGCATCGTTGCCAAAGCCGCCGAACTGGTCGCCGACGACGCGGTCCTGGCGGCCACACCCGCCCATCCCTGGGTCGGCCGCGGCGCGCTGAAGCTGGCGCACGCACTGGCGCTCTGGCCGATCGGCGTCGAGGGTCGGGTCGTGCTGGACGTGGGCGCCTCGACCGGCGGCTTCACCCAGGTCTGCCTGGCGGCCGGCGCGGCCCGGGTCTACGCCATCGACGTCGGCCGCGGCCAGCTGCACTCCAGCCTCGTCGGCGACCCGCGCGTGGTCAGCCTGGAAGGCCGCGACGCGCGTACGCTCACGGCGGCTGACGTGCGCGACCCGCCCACTCTGGTGGTCTGCGACGTGAGCTTCATCGGCCTCGCCAAGGCGTTGCCCGCGGCGCTCGCCCTGGCCGCCGGCGGCGCGGACCTCGTGGCCCTGGTCAAGCCGCAGTTCGAGGTCGGTCCTGAGCGGGTCGGCAAAGGCGGGCTGGTCAGGGACGAGGCCGCGCGCCGCGAGGCGTTGGACGCCGCAAACGCCTTTCTCGCCGCCTCGGGCTGGACGGTTCAGGCGGCCGCCGACAGTCCCATCGAAGGCGGCGACGGAAACCGGGAGTACCTGGTCTGGGCTCAAAAGCCGCCGGTCAGGAACCCCAATCGGGACGAAGGGGACAGCAGGGATAGGTCGGCGACGTGGTAGCATCCGCGATAGTCGGGGCAGTCCCGCGCGAGGACGCCGATTCACCGATGAGAGCTGCCCGCCGCCATCGTCCGCAGAAAGCCGCTACGAGCCGCCAGTCCGGGCCGGCCGTCGAACTGCTCATCGAGGCCGTGGGCGGGGAGGGCGATGGCCTGGCGCACGGCCCGGCGTTCGTACCCTTCACCCTGCCGGGCGAGCGGGTGACCGCGATCGGCCCCGGCGAACGCCGCGAGTTGGTCGAGGTCCTGTCGCCGAGCGCCGAGCGCATCGCACCCATCTGCCAGCACTTCGGAACCTGCGGCGGCTGCGCCCTGCAGCACTGGGCGCCCGAGCCCTATCTCGCCTGGAAGGTCGAGCGCCTGGCCGGCACGCTGGCGCGCCAGCACATCGAGACCGAGATCCTGGCGCCGTTCGCCGCGGCGCCCGGAACCCGGCGGCGGGTGGCGCTGCACGCCCGGCGTGGCAGCCGCGACGCCGCCAAGCTTGGCTACAAGGCCCGCAAGTCCTGGGACCTGGTCGACATCGCCATCTGCCCGATCTCCGACCCGGCCATCCAGGCGGCGATACCGGCGCTGAAGCGGCTGGCCGCGCCCCTGTTCGAGCATCCGCAGTCGGCGCCGACCCTGCACGTCACCGCGACCCCGAGCGGCCTCGACATCGATATTTCCGGGGTGGAGCGTAAGTCCGGTGGCCTCTCCGCCGACGCCCGTGTGCAACTGGCCGAGCGCGCCGCCGAGGCCGGGTTTGCGCGCGTCACCCTCGACGGCGAGGCCGCCTATCTGGCTCGCCAGCCGCAGGTCCGCCTGGGCGCAGCGACCGTGAGCCTCCCGGCCGGTGCGTTCCTGCAGGCGACCCCCCAGGCGGAAGCCGCGATGACCGCCTTCGTCGCCGATGCCGCAGCCGGCGCCGCGCGGATCGCCGACCTGTTCTGTGGGGTCGGAACCTTCACCTTCCGTCTGGCGGAGATCGCGCCGGTTCATGCCGCCGACTACGCGCTGGAGGCCATCCGCGCCCTGTCGTCCGCCCTGGCCGGCGCGCCTGGCCTTCACGGGGTCACCGCCGAGGCCCGCGACCTGGTCCGCCGCCCGGTGCTGGCCGAGGAACTCAAGAAGACCGACGTCGCCGTCTTCGATCCGCCCCGCGCCGGCGCCGCCGAACAGACCGCCGAACTGGCCCGCTCATCGGTAGGCCGGGTGATCGGGGTCTCCTGCAATCCCGCCACCTTCGCCCGCGACGCGCGCACCCTGATCGACGCCGGCTTCACCCTCGAACGCGTCCTGCCGGTCGACCAGTTCCTCTGGTCCCCGCACATCGAGCTGGTCGGGGTGTTCGAGCGCTAAACCTCACCCGCCAGGCGGGCGGGGGAGGGGGACCGCGAAGCGGTGGAGGGGGCGCTGGGGCCACGCGCCAGGTCCAGGACATAGCGCGCCGCGCCCTCAGGATTCCGCAGCACCGCCCCCGCTGCAATCCGCACGGTCCGAATTCCTTGGTCGATCAGGAAGATATCGCGTCGCAGGTCTTGGCGCGGCCGTTCGCCGAGGGCATGGGCGCCACCGTCCACCTCAATGCACAGGCGCGCGTTTGTGCAAAAGAAGTCGAGCGCAAACGGGCCGATCGGATGCTGGCGGCGAAAGATCGGCTTTCCGCGTTCGCGGCTCCGGAGATGTCGCCAGAGGAGTACCTCTGGCAGCGACATTTTCCGCCTCAGCCTGCGGGCCAGTTTGAGCGTATTGCTGGTTGTTCTCATTGCCGTTGCAGCGCCCCCTCCACCACTTCGTGGTTCCTCTCCCCCATCTTTCTGATGGGGGAGGTTCCCTCTCATCCGAACAGGTCGATCTGCCCGCCCGCCTGGGGCGGGACGCGGAACTGGGTCAGGTCCATGTCGCCCAGCCGCCCAGCGAGGCCCAGGCGTGCTTTGGCCACGGCGAACCTTCGCGACATCAGGGCGGCCAGCGGTCCGTCGCCCTTCATCCGCTTGCCCCACTGGCTGTCGTAGTCCTTGCCCCCGCGCATCTGGCGGACCAGCGACATCACCCGGCTGGCCCGGTCGGGGTGGTCGGTTTGGAGCCATTCCTGGAAGAGTGTGGATATCTCCATGGGCAGGCGCAGGGACACATAGCCCGCGCCGCGCGCGCCGGCCGCCGTGGCGCGCTCCAGCACCGCCTCCATCTCGTGGTCGTTGAGGCCGGGGATCGCGGGGGCGAACATGACGATCACCGGGACGCCGGCGTCGCTCAGGCCCTTCACGGCGGCGAGGCGTTTGTCGGGCGTGGCGGCTCGGGGCTCCATCGAGCGGGCGAGCTTGCGGTCGAGCGTGGTGATCGAGACCGCCACGCGGACGAGGTTGCGCTCAGCCATCGGCGCCAGCAGGTCGAGGTCGCGCAGGACCAGCGCCGACTTGGTGATGATCGAGAAGGGATGGTTGAAGCGCGCCAGCACTTCCAGCACGCCGCGGGTGACGCGGAGACGGCGTTCCTGCGGCTGATACGGATCGGTGTTGCCGCCGATGTGGATCACCTCGGGCACGTAGCGGGGACGCGATAGCTCGCGCTCCAGCAGGGCCGCGGCGTCCGGCTTGAAGAACAGCTTGGATTCGAAGTCGAGGCCGGGGGAGAGGCCCATGTAGGCGTGGGCCGGCCGGGCGTAGCAGTAGATGCAGCCGTGCTCGCAGCCCCGGTAAGGATTGATCGACGCCGAGAAGCCGACATCGGGGCTGTCGTTATGGGTGATGATCACCTTGGCTTTCTCGGCCGTAACCGTGGTGGTGAGCCGCGTCGGCTCGATGTCGTCAGGCGTCCAGCCGTCGTCAAAGGCCTCGCGGGACTGGCTCTCGTAGCGGCCGCCGGCGTTGGATCGCGCGCCGCGGCCGCGGACCGTGTGGATCTGCTGGGTGAAGGTGGACACCTCGATACGCTATGCGAGGCATTAGAACAAAACAAGAACTTATTGACGCGCCAGCGTCTGTGCGTGCCACTCGATCCATGCTCAAGCCTGTGATTGTCGCCGCGTTCATCGTCCTCGCCGGCTGACCTGATCCTGCGCGGATCGGCGCCGCCGCTGCGGCAAAACAAGCCTCAGCACGGCTTTTCTTGCATTGATTCCAGACTCATAGCTCCATGGCCAGCGGGGCTACGAGAGTAAAGTCCAATGAGCGAAGCCACCTACGTCGCGTTCGTGCCGAAGCGGAAGAGCGAGATGCTGCGCCACACCCTGTCGACCGAGGATACCGGCGCCCTGTCGTGGACCGAGCGGAAGACCTTCTCGGGCAGCGAGTTCTACTTCACCGGCCCGCCCGAGCTGGCGCGCCGCGCGCACGCCTATGTCGCCGAATGGGTGATCCTCGGCTGAGCGCCATTGACCTTGCCGCCAACGCGCGGGCTTCTGGCGGCATGCTCACGGTGATCGTCGAAACGGGAGAGGCCGGCGACCGGCTACCGGCGCTGCTGGCAGCGCTGACCTCGGCGGCGGTGGACGGGCTGGTGCGCGAGGTGCTGATCGCCGGCGGCGGGCCCCCGGAGCTGCTGGCGGTGCTGCGCGAGGAGACCGGGGCCGAACTGGCCGACGACCTGGGGGCCGCCCTGGCGGCGTCGCGCTCGGACCGCCTGCTGATCCTGCCCGCCAAGATCCGCCTGCGGTCGGGCTGGCTCGAGGCGTTGGGCGGCCACCTGCGCGGTGGCGGCGGCGACGCGGTGATCGTCGGCGAAGGCGGCGCTTTCTCGGGCCGAGGCTATGGGGTGCTGATCGCGCGCGGGCCGGCGGTGGCCCTAGCGCGCCCCGACCTCAAACGCCTGCGCGGCGAGCTGGGGCGCGGGGCGGCCCGGCTGGCCTAGGTCGAGCCGCTCGTCGACCCGGCGATCGCCGGAAGCCAGCGCATCCAGGGTCGGCGAGTCCTGGCCCCACATCCGCCGATAGGTCCAGTAGCCGGCGAGGACATGCTGGACGTAGGCGCGCGTCTGACCGGCCGGCAGGCTTTCCATCAAGAGCAGGGGGTCGGCGCTATCCCCCAGCATCTGGGCGGTGCGCGCGACCGGCGACGGGCCGGCGTTGTAGGCGGCGACCGCGCGGATCAGGTCGTGGCCGACGCCCTTGTTGAACAGCCAGGCGAAATAGTCCTGGCCGACCTGCAGGTTGAGCCCCGGATCGAACAGGGGGGTCATGTCGGACCGCAGCTTGTCGTCGCCGGCGCCGGCGAGCGCCGCGTTCGGCATCAGCTGCATCAGGCCGATGGCGCCCTTCTGCGAGATAGCCTGTGGATTGAAACGGCTCTCCTGGCGCACGATCGCGTAGACCAGCGCCCTGTCGAGGGTGAAGCCGGCGCGGGGCTGCAGGTCCGGGGTGGGATAGTCCAGGTCGTCGCCCCTGGGCGGGACGGCGCGGTCGGCGAGCGAGGTCCCCATGGACAGGGTAAGGGTGCGCCAATGGGCCTGTTCGGCGGACGTGCGGGCGAGCGCCATGCCGGCGCGCAGTTCCTGGATCGCGTCGGCGCCGCGGCCGATCTGAGCCAGGGCGGCGGCCCTGTGTGCGCGGGGGTCGGCGGCCACGAACTCGGCGAGTTCGGCGGATGGCGCGGCGTAGTTGGCCAGGATCAGCTGCGCCACGCGGTCGTCGGAAGCCCGCACGGCGGCCTCGCCGGCGAGCTTCAGCTGACGGGCGGCCAGCATGCCGTAGAAGGTCTCGCCATTGCGGGCGGCGGCACGCAGGTTGCTGGCTGCGGCGGTCGCGTCGCCGGCGGCGTCTGCGGCGCGGGCGGCCCAGTACCAGGCGGCCGCCTGCTGCCAGGCGTCACCATCCGAATCGCCGGCGAGGCCCGCGAAATTGCGCTCGGCCTCGGTCCAGGATTTCAGCCGCCAGCTGGCCAGCCCGGTGATCCAGCGGTCGCCCGCCTCCGACGACAGCCGAAGGCCCCGTAGCACGTCGCCGGAAAAGAACGCCTCGCGGCCGCGCCGCGCGCGGTCGGAGAGCAGCGGGGTAGGCGGCGCGTAGCCCCCGCCATCGCCCATTGTCAGCAAAGGGGGCGCCAGCGGCGGGCGCGGCGCCTCAGCGCCGGGGTCGGGCCTGCGCTTCGACGCCAGGGCGAAGATCCGGTCGGCCATCGGCAGGTCGCGGAACTTGGCCAGCCAGCCGGAAAGCTCGTCGAACGCCGCCACATGGGCGGTCGGATGCATCAACCGGTGGAACGACAGGTAGCCCAGCAGCGAGTGGTCCTGCACCTCGGTCGCCTGCATCTGGGCGCCGATGAAGTCGCCGCGTTCGGTGGCGTCGAAGGCGGCGGCGTAGGCCTTGGCGTCGGTGGGCGAAAGCGCGGCGAGCCCGTCGGCGCGCACAGGCGCCGCCGCTGCGGCGACGATGGCGGCCGAGCAGGCGAGTATGGCGACCCGACCCGCGAGGCGCTTCTTCAGCGTCATCCCGTCGTCCGTTCCACGCGTTCCCGTCTGCTGCGGGCAGGCGCGGTCCTCTTCTCGAAGTCCCCGGACGTAGGGTTAAGCGGGGTGGCTGGTACGATCAACCCCTGACAACCGCCGGGGGTGGTTTCGCCGCAGGGCCTCAGACCAGCATCATCCCGCCGTCGACGACCAGCACCTGACCGGTCGTGTAGCCGCCCTTCATCAGGTAGATATAGGCTTGCGCCACGTCGGCGGGATCGCCGGCCCGGGGCAGGGGAAGGCGCGCGCTCATCTTGGCCACACGATCGGCCGGCACGTCCTTCCACACTTCGGTCAGGACCAGTCCCGGGCAGACCGCGTTCACCCGCAGCGGCGCGAGGTCCACGGCCAGGCCCTTGGCCAGGTGCTCGATGGCCGCGCCGAAGGCAGAGGCGAGCGGCATGCCCTTGCCTGGCCTATGGGTTCGCACCCCATCGGTGAGCGTGACCGACCCCGTGGGCGAGATGTGGGCCAGCCCATGCTTGACGGCCTTCAGCGCGCCCCAGAACCGCACCTCCGCGCTGGCCGCCGCAGCGGCGAAGTCCAGCTCCGCGACGGGCCCCGCCTGGGCCCGGTCCCAGTCGCCGGCGGTGAACGCCAGATGGTCGAAGGCGCCGATCCCGTCGAAGAAGGCCTTGAGGCTGGCCTCCTCGCGGACGTTCACGGCGGCGCCCGAGGCGCTGTTGCCGAGCCGCGCGACCGCCGCGGCGACCTTGTCGGCCTTGCTGGATCCGATCACCACCTGCGCGCCCTCAGCGAGCGCCGCCTGGGCGACCGCATAGCCGATGCCCGAACTGCCACCGATAACGACGACGCGCTGACCGCTCAGGGTGGGGACGGGCATGGGACCTCCGGGTCGGGGTGCTACTGGGGCCGCTCGGGGCGGTCGAGGCGTTCGGTGAGCGTCAACAGGTCGGCCCAAGCCTTCTTCTTGGCCGCGGGCTGACGCAGCAGGAAAGCCGGATGCAGGGTCGGCAGCGCCGGGAGTTCGAGCGCGCCGTCGGCCGATCGCCATTCCAGCCAGCGGCCCCTGAGCGACAGGATGCCCTCGTCCTTCTTCAGCATGGCCTTGGCCGAGGCGCCGCCGACCAGCAGCAGCATCTGCGGCTTCACCAGCGCGATGGCGCGCTCGACGAAGGGGGCGCAGACGGCCTGTTCGCCCGGTGTCGGCGTGCGGTTGCCGGGCGGGCGCCAGAAGACGGTGTTGGTGATGAACACCCGGTCGGTCAGCCCGGCGGCGGCGAACATCTTGTCGAGCATCTGGCCGGCGCGGCCGACGAAGGGGGCGCCCTGGCGGTCCTCGTCGGCGCCGGGGCCTTCGCCGATGACCATCACCGGGGCGGCCGGATCGCCGCGGCTGAACACCGCCTGGCTAGCGGAGCCTTCGAACTTCAGCGGGCAGCCGTCGAAGGCGGCGATGGCGGCGGCGAGTGCCTCGAGGTCCTGGGCGGCCGCAGCCAGCTCGCGGGCCTGGGCGACGACGCCTGAGACGTCGGGCTGCGCCGGCCGGCCGGGGCTGGCGGCCGGCGCTGCGACCGCCGCCTTGCGTGCGGCGGGCAGGGGCGGGGCGAGGCGGCCCGCCGCGATCCGGTCGACGGGCTCATCCAGCAGCATGGCGTCGACGCCCGCGTCGGCCCAGAAAGCCAGCAGGGATTCGGCGGTGGCGCTAGGCGAGGGCACCGCAAACTCTTGGCTGAACAGGGGCCTCTTGTCAGCCGCCGAAATGCCCCGGACTCCTGGCTGAACGCGTTGTCCGGCTTGCGCGCCGGGGCGCAGCGGTTCTGAATGGTGATGAGTTACCGATCAGGAGTCTGCGATGCACGACGGAGCCGTCGACATTCAAGCCGAGGCGCGGGCGCAGATCATGGCCACGCCCACCGACGCGCTGGACCCGGCGCAGCCGGACCTGTTTGCCGCCAACGCCTTCTGGCCGATCTTCGAGCGTTTGCGCGCCGAGGACCCTGTGCACTGGATCGAGTCTCCCGATTACGGCGGCTTTTGGTCGATCTGCCTGTGGGACGACATCATGGCCGTGGATTCCAACCACGGCGCGTTCTCCTCGGCGGACGGCATCACCCTGCAGAGCAACGAGTCCAAGGCCGAGCAGGTGCGCCGCGGCACGCGGCCCAGCTTCATCTCGATGGACCCGCCCAAGCACGACGTGCAGCGCAAGACGGTTAGCCCGGTGGTCGCGCCGGCGAACCTGCAGGTGATGGGCCCGGTGATCCGCGAGCGGGCCGGAAAGATCCTCGACGCCTTGCCGATCGGCAAGGAATTCGACTGGGTCGAGCTGGTGTCGAAAGAGCTGACC
>JANXXK010000314.1 GCA_025350685.1 Alphaproteobacteria bacterium
CGGGCTTCGTGTTCAGCGCCAAGGTGGTCGGCGGCTCGGTGCCCAAGCAGTGGATCCCGGCCGTCGAACAGGGCGTCCGCGACGGACTTGAAAAGGGCCAGCTCGGCTTCCCGGTCACCGACCTGGAGGTGACCCTGATGGATGGCCAGACGCACGCGGTGGACTCATCCGAAATGGCCTTCCGGATGGCCGGGCGGCTGGCCATCGAGGAGGGGCTGGCGAAGTGCGGGGCGATCCTGCTGGAACCGATCGAGAAGCTGACGGTCTATTCGCCCTCGCACAGCGCCTCGAACGTCACTTCGGCGCTGACCGCGCGGCGCGGCCAGATCCTGGGCCTCGCGCCCAGGGAAGACTGGCGCGGCTGGGAGCGGATCGAGGCCTATCTGCCGCAGTCCGAGCGCCAGGGGCTGATCGCCGAGCTGCGTGGTCTGACCCAGGGGCTGGGCGCCTTCGAGGCCGACTTCGACCACATGGCCGAACTCAGCGGCAAGCTGGCGGCCGAGGCGAGCCAGGCCGCCCGGCCAAGCGGCGGGGCTGGGGCGCACTGAGGCCCGCTTAGATCAAACCGGCTTCCCCGGCTTCGGCCGGGGAAGGACCAGACTCACTGCGACTCCGAAGCTGCGGTACGGTTTGCCCACGCGGGATCACGCCGCGAGTTGGGGAGCCTTACGACATGACCGCAGCCGCCGCGGCGCCGCCGGCCGCCAAGATCAACATCGCCGCGATGGCGATGACCTCGCTCGCGGCGGCGAGCATCGAATGGTACGACTTCTTCATCTACGGGACCGCCGCGGCGCTGGTGTTTCCCAAGCTGTTCTTCGCCGCCAGCCTGCCGCCGGCGGTGGCCCAGATCGCCGCCTTTTCGACCTTCGCCGTCGGCTTCATCGCGCGCCCCGTGGGCGGGGTGGTGTTCGGCCATTTCGGCGACCGGGTGGGCCGCAAGACCGCGCTGGTGACGGCGATGGTGATCATGGGCCTGGCGACGACGGCCATCGGGCTGCTGCCCTCCTACGCCACCATCGGTGTGGCCGCGCCGCTGATCCTGATCGTCCTCAGATTCGCGCAGGGGCTCGCGGTGGGCGGGCAGTGGGGCGGCGCGGTGCTGCTCTCCGTCGAGAACGCACCCGCCAACAAGCGCGGCTTCTATGGCAGCTTCGCCCAGCTCGGCGTGCCGGTGGCCGTGGTGCTGGCCAACCTGATCTTCCTGGCGATGGGCAAGCTGGTGGCCCCGGACGCCTTCCAGGCCTGGGGCTGGCGGATCCCGTTCCTGCTCTCGATCCTGCTCGTGGCGCTCGGTCTCTACGTGCAGCTGAAGCTGGAGGACACCGCCGACTTCCAGGCGCTGCAGGCGCGCGAAGCGGCGCAGGAGGCGGCCGCGGCCCAGGCGCTGGCGGCGGAAAAATCGATCACCGTCGAGGCGGCCCGAACGCGCCTGCGCGCCGAGAAGCGCTCGCCGATCCTCAAGGTGCTGAGCCGGCACCCGAAGGAGATCGCGCTCTCCGCCGGCTCGTTCGTGGCGGCCAACGGCACATTCTATGTGATCGTCACCTATTCGATCGCCTACGCGACCAAGGTGCTGCACGTGCCGCGCCCGACGATCCTGTGGGCGGTGGTGCTGGGCGCCGGGCTCGCCGCGCCCATGGTGCCGATCGCCTCGATTCTGTCCGACCGGATCGGGCGGCGCGCGGTGTTCATGACCGGCGCGCTGCTCGCCGGGCTGTGGGCGTTTCCGTTCTTCACCCTGCTGAACCAGGCCGCGTTTCCGGCGATGTTGCTGGCGATCTTCGTGGCCTCGATCTTCAACGACCTGATGTACGGGCCGCAGGCGGCGCTGATGACCGAGATCTATTCCACCGAGTTCCGCTACTCGGGGGCCTCGCTGGGCTACCAGTTTGGGGGGATCTTCGGGGGCGCCTTCGCGCCGATCATCTCCGAGGCGCTGTTCGACAGGTACCACTCCTCGACGCCGATCTCGGTCTACATGGCCGGGCTGTGCGCGGTGTCTTTGGTCTCGGTGTTCCTGCTGACACTCGGCCGCGGCAAGACCCACAGCCGGGCGATGGGGACCGCTAGCTAGCCGTCCGCCAGTCGGCCGCGGTGGCGGTGTAGAGTTCGACAAGGTCGCTCATCCGCTGGCCCTGGGCGCGGACCAGGGCGCGCCGGGTGCGGCTGAGTGCGCGGTGGCTCTGCGTGACCTGAACCAGCGGCCCGCCGCCCAGGCGGTAGGCGGTCTGGGCGTCCTTGCTGTTGGCTGCGGCGGCGTCGACGGCGCGCTGCAGGGCGGTGATCCCCTCCTGATCGTGGCCGAGGTTCGCAAGGACATCGGAGACCTGGACGAACGCGCGGATGACTGTCTGCTGATAGCGGGCCATCGCGGCGCGGGCCTCGGCCTCGGCGGCCGCGCGCTCGGCCTTCAGCGCCCCGCCGTGGAAGACCGGCGCGGAAACGCCGGCCAGCAGGCTCCAGCCGCTGGCGGCGTAGTTGAAGAGGTTTTCCGGCCGGATCGCGCCCTGGGTGAAGTTCGCGCCCAGGCGGACGTCGGGATACTGATTGGCGACGGCGACGCCGATGGCCGCAGTGGCCGCATGCATCTCGGCTTGGGCGGCGAGGATATCGGGGCGGCGGCGGACCAGGTCCGAGGGCAGGCTGACGGGGACCTCGGCGGGCGCGGTGAATGACGCCAGGTCGAAGTCAGGCGCGGTCCATTCGGTGGGCGACTTGCCGGCCAGCAGCGCCATCTGGTGGCGCGCGGCGTCGAGCTCGCGCTGCAGGGGCGGCAGCAGCGCCTGGTCCTCGGCCAGTTGCTGCGTGCCGCCGGAGATCGCCGAGCGGGCCTCGCCGCCGGCGGCCTCGGCCTTGCGGACCATGTCGATGACGCCCTGGTCGTCGGCGATAATTTCGCTGAGCGCAGCGATCTCGCCCCTGAGGCTGGCGATCTTCATCGCCTGGACCGCGACCTGGCCGGAGAGCGTCAGATAGGCGGCGTCAGCCTGGCGGGCGGCCTGTTCGGCCTGGGCGGCGGCCTTCTCGCTGGCCCGCCTGCGGCCGCCGAACAGGTCGAGGTCGTAGCTGACCGAGCCGCCGACCTGGAACAGGTTGATGGTCGGGCTGGGGAAGCCGGAGAAGCCGAAGGACGCGGTGTTGATCCGCTCGCGCTGGCCCGAGCCGCCCAGGTCAACCTGGGCGGATTGCGCGCCGCGGACGGCGGCGGCCTGGGCCTCAGCCTTCTCCAGCTTGGCGCGGGCCTCGGCGAGCGTCGGGCTGTCAGCCAGCGCCTGGCGGATCGCGCCGTCCAACGCTGGCGAGCCGAAGGCCTGCCACCAGGGACCGGCCGCGCGCGGGTCGGGGCTGAGGCGCACGCCCGGGGCCGGGGCGTCGCCGGCCATGGCGTAGCCGGCGCCGGTCGGCGCGGCGGGCGCCTTGAAGTCGGGGCCGACGGCGGCGCAGGCGCTGAGCGCGAGCGCCGAGGCGGCGGCGAGAAGGATCCTATTCGGCGGCATGAAGCATTTCTCCGCCCGCAGCGCCCGGCGGGGGACGGCGAGGTTTGCGCATGAACAGCAGCATGGGCATGCAGGCGAGGGTGATGACGAACATCAGGCGGAAGTCGTCGACATAGGCGACCATGGACGCCTGGCGGGTGATTTCGTTGTTCAGCGCCGCGGCGCCGGCGAGCGTCGCCGGGTCGAGTATCTTCGGCAAGGTCGCGCGGACCACCGGGTTGGTGGGGTCGATCCCGGCGGCCAATGCGCCGTGCATGGTCTGGGTGTTGGCGACCACCAGGGCGTTCATGACCGAGATGCCCACCGATGAGCCGAGGTTGCGGATCAGGGTGTAGACGCTGGCGCCCTCCGGCCGCAGGTGCGGGGCGATGGTGGCGAAGGCCAGGTTCGACAGCGGCACGAACAGCAGGCCGATGCCCAGGCCCTGGATCAGGCCGGAGATCACCAGCGGGCCTTCGCCCATGGACAGGTCGAAGTGCATCATCTGCCACAGTGAGACGCAGCTGATGATCAGGCCGGTGAACAGGATCAGGCGGGTGTCGACCTTGCCGATCAGCCGGCCGACGAAGAACATGGCGCAGAACGAGCCGAGGCCGCGCGGCATGCTGACCAGGCCCGAGGTCAGTACCGGATAGCCCATCAGCGTCTGCATCATCGGCGGCAACAGCGCCATGGTCGAAAACAGCAATATGCCGACGAAGAAGCCGAAGACGCAGGCGGTGACGAAGTTGCGGTCGCGCAGCAGAGCGCGGTCGAAGAACGGATGCCGCGTGGTCGCGGTGTGGACGACGAACACCCACAGGCCGACGGCGGCCAGGATCGCCTCGGTCCAGATCTCGCGGGACTGGAACCAGTCCTGGCCAGGGCCGCGGTCGAGCAGCATCTGGGCCGCGGCGATGAACAGGGTGAGCATGCCGAAGCCCAGGAAGTCGAACTTCTTGGCGGCTCTCAGGCGGTCGCCGGAGATGAACAGCAGCACACCCAGGAAGGCCAGAATGCCCACCGGCAGGTTGATGTAGAAGCACCAGCGCCAGGAGAGGTTCTCGGTGAACCAGCCGCCGAGCGCTGGGCCTAGGATCGGCCCGAGGATCGCGCCCGCGCCCCAGATGGCCATGGCCTGGCCATGCTTCTCCGGCGGGTTGATGTCGAGCAGGACCGCCTGGGAGAGCGGGATCAGCGCGGCCCCGAACACGCCCTGCAGCACGCGAAACAGCACGATCTGCGGCAGGCTGACCGCGGCGCCGCACAGCATCGAGGCGGCGGTGAAGCCCGCGATGGAGATCAGGAACATCCGCTTGCGGCCGATCCGGTCGGCGAGCCAGCCGGAGAGCGGCGTCATGATCGCGGCGGCGACGATGTAGGAGGTCAGCACCCAGGTGATCTGGTCGGGCGAGGCCGAGACCGAGCCCTGCATGTGCGGCAACGCGACGTTGGCGATGGTCGTGTCCAGCGAGTTCATCACCGTCGCCAGCATGATCGAGATGGTGATCGGCCAGCGATTGCGCGCGTCGTGCGGGGTGACCATGGGAAAGCTCGGGCGTCAGCCCGCGCGGCCGGCGGCGCGCACGTCGACCTTCACCTTGGCCGAAAGGCCGGCGCGGGCGGCCATGCCGGGCGGCGGCTTGTCGAAGTCGATGCGCACCGGCAGGCGCTGGACGACCTTGACCCAGTTGCCGGTGGCGTTCTGGGCCGGCAGCGCGGAGAACGCCTGGCCGGTGCCGGGCGAGAAACTCGCCACGTGGGCCGAGATGCTGGCGTCGGGATAGGCGTCGACCTTGATCGACACGGTCTGGCCGACCTTCATGTGGGCGAGCTGGTCTTCCTTGAAATTGGCCTCGACCCAGGGTGGGCCGGAGAGCAGCCAGAAACCGGTCTGCGAGGCGTTCAGGTATGTGCCGACCGGCATCTGCTCGACGCGGGTGACGATGCCGTCGGCCGGGGCGACCACGGTGGCGTAGCTCATGTTGAGTCGGGCGCGCTCGAGCTGGGCCTGGGCCTGCATGACGCCGGGCGCGGCGCCGGGCCCGACGTTCGGGTTGCCGCCGAGGGCGGCCAGCGCCTGGGCCGCCTGCTGCTGGGCCACGGCGAGCTGGTCGCGGGACATCTGGACGGCGTGTTCGGCCAGGTCGAGCTGGGACTGGGAGTTGACGCCGGCGGCGACCAGCTGGTGTTGGCGGGCGGCTTCTTTGGCGCTGTAGGCGAGGCTTTCGCGGGCGCCCTGAACCATGGCCTGCTGCTGCTGGTAGGCGGCGCGCGCCGCGGTGAGCTTCAGCGTCGCATCGGCGACCTGGGCGGCGGCGGCCTGCTCGGAGGCCTGGAAGTCGCGCGGGTCGAGGCGGAACAGCAGTTGGCCCTTCTTCACCACCTCGTTCTCGTGGACATAGATGTCGGTGACACGGCCGCCGATCGAGGGGGCGACGGGGACCTTGGCGATCTGGACGTAGGCGTTGTCGGTGGTCTGGTAGTGGCCGCTGGTGATCAGGAAATAGGCGACGATCGCGGCGATCAGCAGCGGGCCGGCGACGATCAGCGGCCAGCGCCAGCGGCGCAGGAAGCCTTCCCGCGGCTTGGCGTCGACCTCAGCGTTGCCGCGGATCGGGATGACGTCAGGTTCGCTCGTCAACGCGAGCCCCTTTCACTGATCTCTGTCGCGAATAGGGAAAGCGGGCGCGGACCTGTCGATGGTCCCGCCGACTCTCTCGTCCCACCCCAGATAGAACTGCCCCGTCGATGATCCAAATGATATATCGTCACGCAGGAAATGAGCAGGGCTCATGAACTTGGACCTCAACCTGCTGCGGGTTTTCGACGTGCTGCTGGAAGAGCGCAGCGTCACGCGGGCCGGCGCGCGGCTGGGCCTGACCCAGTCGGCGGTGAGCCATGCGCTGAACCGCCTGCGCTACGGACTGGACGACGAGCTGTTCGTGCGGGGCCCGGCGGGCATGCAGCCGACGCCACGGGCGGTGGAGATGGGGCCGCAGGTCCACGCGGCGCTGAACCAGCTGCTGGCGGCGCTCGCGCCATCGGACTTCGACCCGGCAACCAGCGAGCGGCGCTTTGCGGTGATCACCGGCGCGTACGCCAGCGCGATCCTGGCGCCGGCGGTGGCGGGACGGCTGGCGGACGCGGCGCCGCAAGCCGAACTGATGATCGCCGAACTGGCGCTGGACGTGCTGGAGCGGCTTGACGCGCGGCGCGCCGACTTCCTGGTCGGTAGCGTGCTGGCCGCCCCGGACCGGTTTGCGCGCGAGACGCTCCTGACGGAAACGCTGGTCTGGGTGGTGCGCAACGGCCATCCGGCGTTTCAGGGCGGACCGGTCAGTATGGAGACCCTGGTCTCAACGCCGCACGTTGTGGTCGCGCGCAATCTGCCGGGCCTGATCGAAGAGGGCGGAGAGCGCCGCCCCTTTGTCAGCCGGGCGAGTTGGGAGGATGCCGGCGCCTTCGAAGCGGCGCTGGCCGCGCGCCGGCTGACCCGGCGGGTGGGGGTGACGGTGCCCGACACCTATACGGCGCTGGCGGTGGCAAGCCGGACGGACATGGCGGCGCTCATGCCGCGGCGCTTGGCGATGCTGTCAGCTCAGGGCGGGCGGGTGCAGCTCATCGAGCCGCCCTACGACAGCCCGTCGGTGGACGTGAGCCTGCTCTATCTGAAGGAGCGCCTTGCCGAGCCTGCGATAGACTGGATGCGCAACCTGATCGTAACCGTCGCGGCGGGGCTTTAATCCATGGCGCAACGCATCTCGCTCACCGCCCTCGTCGTCCGCGACTACGCCGAGGCCATCGACTTCTACGTCGGCAAACTCGGCTTCGACCTGGCCGAGGACACCGACCAGGGCCACGGCAAGCGCTGGGTCGTGCTCAGGCCGAAAGGCGCTGAGACCGGCTTGCTGCTGGCCAAGGCCGCCGACGCCCATCAGGCCGACCGGGTGGGTGACCAGGGCGGCGGCCGGGTGATGCTGTTCCTGGAGACCGACGACTTCGAGCGCGACCACGGGCGCATGCAGGAGGCCGGCGTGCGCTTCCTGGAGGCGCCCCGGCGCGAGCCCTACGGCATGGTGGCGGTGTTCGAGGACCTCTACGGCAACCGCTGGGACCTGATCGAACCGAAGGGCTGAAAACCGAGTCGGCGAACAATATACAACCGATCGGTTGACAATTCCGCGCCACGCATCCATTCTCAACCACATGGTTGAATTACACCCAGCCCCCGCCCCGCGGCTCGACGCCGTCTTCCACGCCCTGGGGGACGCCACGCGGCGCCACATGCTGCGCGACCTGGCCGGCGGCCAGCGCAGCGTCGGCGAGCTGGCGGCGCCGTTCGAGATGTCGCTGGCTGCGGCCTCCAAGCACATCAAGGCGCTGGAAAAGGCCGGGCTGGTTCGGCGCGAGGTGCAGGGACGCACGCACATCTGCCGCCTGGAAACGCGGCCGCTCGAGGACGCCCACGAGTGGATCGCCTTCTACGAAAGCTTCTGGAGCCGCCGCCTCGATGTTCTCGAAGGCCTGCTTCGCCAAGACGACGCCAAACTCCCGAAAGGAGACGACCAATGACCGACACCGCCACAAAGAGCGCCTATGGCGAACTGATCGAAGCCGCCACAGTGCGGATGGAGCGGATGCTGCCCGGGCCGATCGAGCGCATCTGGGACTACCTGACCCGTAGCGACCTGCGCGGCCAGTGGCTGGCCAGCGGCGACATGGACCTGCGGGTCGGGGGCAAGGTCGATCTGACCTGGCATAACGACGAGCTGACCGGCCAGCACGAGGGACGGCCCGAGGGCATCCCGGCCGTGCACAGCATGGAGACCACGATCCTCAAGATCGATCCGCCGCGCCTGCTGGCGTTCGGCTGGAACGGCGGCAGCCACGTGACCTTCGAGCTGGAGCCCGAGGGGTCGCAGGTGAAACTCACCGTCACCCACCGGCGCGCGCAGAACCGCGGCCAGCTGCTCGGCGTCTCCGCCGGCTGGCACGCCCATCTGGATGTCCTGGACGCGCGCCTGCGCGGCCGGGAGCCGCCGATGTTCTGGACCAACTGGACCCGGCTCAAGGCCGACTACGACAAGCGTCTGCCCTAGAGCGCGTCAGGGTGAAATGGAAACCATTTCACCCGTCCGACGTGCTCTAAGTGTTTGAAGATAGACCCTTCTATCCCGTTCAGATGATTCCATCTGAACGGGTCAGGGTCTAGCGAGTCGGGCCGACAACTCCTCCAACGTCTTCCAACAACACCGATCCCAGCAGCAAAGAGGCTAGCTATGCAGACCCATGTCGTTTCACCCCAGGCCTGGCAGGCCGCCCGCGAGCAGATGCTCGTGAAGGAAAAAGCCCACACCCGCGCCCGCGACGCGCTGGCCGCCGAGCGCCGGCGGATGCCGTGGATGGCCGTGGACAAGGCCTACGAATTCGAAGGGCCGGACGGCATGGTGAACCTCGTCGACCTATTCGCCGGCCGCCACCAGCTGATCGTCTACCGGGCCTTCTATGAACCCGGCGTGCTCGGCTGGCCCGACCAAGCCTGCCGCGGCTGCTCCATGGTGGCCGACCAGGTCGCCCACGTCGCCCATCTGAACGCCCGTGACACCACGCTGGTGTTCGCCTCGCGCGCGCCGCAGGCGGACATCGCGCGGCTGAAGGCGAAGATGGGCTGGGAGATGCCCTGGGTGACGATCAACGACGGCTTCGACGCCGACTTCGGTGTCGATGAGTGGCACGGCACGAACGTGTTCTACCGCGACGACGAGCGGGTGTTCCGCACCTACTTCATCAAGAGCCGCGGCGACGAGGCGATGGGCGGCACCTGGGACTACCTCGACATCACCCCGCTTGGACGCCAGGAGGTGTGGGAGGACTCGCCGGAAGGCTACCCCCAGACCCCGCCTTACAAGTGGTGGAACTGGCACGACAGCTATGACGGCGAGAAGGCGCCGGACCCAAAGTGGGTGCAGGTGTCGGACGCCGGCGAGGCGGCGTTCCGCGAGGCGCAGGCCAAGGCATGAGCCGGTCCGTTATCATCGCCGGACTCGGTCTTGCCGCCACGCCGACGTTGGCCGCCATGGCCCTGATCAGCGGGATCGGCGGCCCGACGGACATGCTCTGCGCCGCCGGCCACGCCCCGTTGCTGAGCGGCATGGCGCCGATGTACCTGCTGATGAGCGCCTTTCACTCGACGCCCTGGCTGAAGCTGATCTCCGGGCGGCGGCGTGAAATGGGACCAATCGATATTCAGCGCTGACATCGAAGTCGGCTGAATATCCCTGCCACCCCCTCTTGATCGTCATGGCCGGGCTTGTCCCGGCCATCCATAAGCGCCGCCACCGCAGAATTGCTTGCTGCGCTCGTGCGTATGGGTCCCCGGGCCAAGCCCGGGGATGACGATGATTAGTAGAGTCAGCGGACGTTCAGCCTAGAGCCGCGAGCTCTCCAGCCTGGTGTCGCTCATCCGCCAGGCGTCGGCGAAGGCGCGGCGGGTGGCGGCGGCGTCCTTGCCCTGGGCCTCCAGCGCCTGGGCCAGGCCGAACAGGGCCCAGCCGTCGTCGCGGTAGGTCTTCAGGCTGTCGCGGTAAACGGCCTCGGCCTCGGCCGGGCGCCTGGCCTGCAGCAGCGCCGCGCCAAGCAGGTGACTGACCGGCTGATGCCAGTAGGGCGGCTCGGTGTAGGGCAGCGCCAGCTCCAGGGTCCGGGCCTTCTGGAAGCCGGCGACGGCGCCTGGCAGGTCGCCGGCGGTCCGGGCGATCTCGCCGTCGAGCAGGGCCGCCATGATCTGGATCATCGCGGCGGTGGGGATGCCGAGGGCCTCGTAGCGCTTCATGTCGGCCTTGCTCAGGGCCTCCAGATTCTTGCGGTCGGCCAAGGCGGCGGATTTGGCCCCGGTGTTGGCGTGGGCGAAGCCTCGGGCATAGGTCCAGACGGCGTCGTCGAGGGTGAGGCTGCGCGGCGGCGGCGGCTCGGCCAGGATCGCCTGCCATTTGCCGAAGCGCAGGAGGGTGGCGACCGGGGTGAAGGCGTAGAGTTCGCCGCTGGGCATGTCCTTGGCGAGCCTGACGGCATCGACAGCCTTGACCAGCCGCCGCGAGGCGTCGATCGCGGTCTGGTAGCGGCCCTGCATCTCGGCCGAAGTCCACAGGAAGTGGATGTTGTGGCCGTAGTAGCCGGCCGGATAATAGCCCTGCGACTTGCAGGCGGCAATGTAGTCCTCGTCCACCTTGGCGGCCAGTTCGTTGACGCGGGCGGCGTCGGCGTAGCGGCCGACGCGGTAGTAGATGTGACTGGGCATGTGCACGATGTGGCCGGCCTCGGGCATCAGGGTCAGCAGGACATCGGCGGCGTGCTCGCCGCGCTCAGGCGTGGTCGAGGCCTCCACGGCGTGCAGGTAGAGGTGCAGGGCGCCCGGGTGGTTGGGCGCCTGTTTCAGCACGGCCTCCAGCGTGGCGACGATGTCGCCGCCGTGGCCTTTGGACGCGACGCCGTCGGGCTGCCAGTAGTCCCAGGGCTGGGTGTCCATCATCGCCTCGGCGTAGAAAGTCCCGGCGTCCAGGTCCTGCGGATAGGCCTTCCAGAGGCCGCCCATGGCCTGGGCGAAGGCCTCGTCGAGGGCGTGGCGATCGGCTTTGGGGTCCTTCGAATAGCGCGTGGCGAGCGCGGCGATCCAGGCCTGTTCGCGGGGTGAGGCTTTGGCCGCCAACAGCTGGGCGCGCTGGGTCGCCTGCCAGGCCGGCGCCACCGCGTCGCCGGGCATCGGCAGGTTGATGTTGGGGCCTAGCGCGATGGCCATGCCCCACCAGCACATGGCGCAGTCCGGATCGAGGCGGCCGGCCTCGCGGAACGAGCGGATCGCCTCGGCGTGGTTGAAGCCGAACAGCAGGTTCACGCCCTGGTCGAAGAACCGCTGGCTCTGCGGGTTCTTGGTGGTGATCGCCATGTGGTGGGAGCCCAGGCCCTTGAACACCGGGGCGCCGGGCTTGTCGGCCTGGCCGGCGTAGACAGACGGCATGGGCGAGAGCGGCACGCCCATGCTCATCGGACCGGACATCAGCATGCCGGCCATCTTGTCGGCGGGCTTGTCCTTGGTCTGGGCCAAGGCCGGCGACGCAGCGACCGCCAGGCTGGCCGCGAGGCTTACTGAGACCAGCAGGTTGGATTTCATCGCGCGGCCCTCCCCAAAGCGAGCGCTTCGAAGAGAGCATGGAAATCCCAGCCCGGCCAGCGGCCGGCGCGGCCTCAGGCGCGCGCAGCCACCGGCTTGGGCATTGGGCTGCGGCGCAGGTAGAGCTCGACGATCATCAGGTTGGGGACCCAGGCGATCCAGGAGATGGCGCGGTAGCCCTCCAGGAACGTGTAGCCCATCATCGGCGGGAACGGCAGGTAGAGCCGCAGCGTCACCGCCGCAAAGGTGAGCGCGAAGGAGCGGATCATCCAGCGGCGGTGCTCGAGGTAACGCCCGGTCATCGCCAGTCTGAGCGCCTGGGCGGTGATGGCGATCCAGATGATGTCCAGCGTCGCGAAACCCGCGGTGGCGATCGGTCCGGCGTCGGTGCCGTAGGCGAGCGGCAGGCCCGCCACGCCCGCGCCCAGGCAGCCGGCGACATAGATGCGGCCCATCCAGCGATGCAGCTTCGGCCAGCGCGCGCGCAGGCCCGAGATGAACTGGAAGGGGCCGACCAGCAGGGCGGTGGAGGCCAGGCCCGCATGCACGGTCAGCCAGGGATGACGCATCAGGTTCTTGGCGATGTCGGGCCCGACCTGCGGCGGATGCGGCAGCAAATAGCGGTAGGACAGTAGCGCGATGCCCAGGCTGAGGAAGGCCATCAGCCCCCAGCCGGCGGTCGAAAGCTTGCGGGTCATCGACAACTCCTCCTGCGAACGGCTTGAAGTTGCAAGGCTTTGGCCGGCGCGCCACCGTGAAGCCGTGAACGGCGGGTTTTCTGCGCGGACTGGGCCAAGCCATCGCGCGAACGGCGCCGTTTCTGCGCGAACGGATCGTGGCAGACTGGGGGGAGACGCCATGGAGTCGCCTTGACCCAACCGGACCTTCCCCGCGCCCTGCGCCGCGCCGCCGCCGAGTTCGCCCTGCTGGCGGCGGCCGGGGTGTTCATGGCGCTGCTCGGCCCGTTCGGCTCGGGCGCGAACAGCATGGGCGAGCGGTTCACCTATTGGCTGATCCTGATCGTCGGCGGCGGCGTGATCGGGATTGCGATCGACGCCGGGCTGGGCCGCCGGCTGGAGGGCTTCTGGCGGCGCCTGGCGCTCGACAGCGCGCTGATGACGCCGGCGGTGACCCTGCTGGTGATCGTCGTCGCCCATGAGATGTATGGCACGCGGTTCCTGCTGCCCGGGCCTCTGCCGTTCCAGGTGTTCGTGGTCTGCATCGCGGTGATGGGGCTGCGTCAGCTCACCTGGCGCGGGGCCCCTGCCCCGTCCGCAGCGGCAGAGCCCGCCGCCGAGGTCGACCCCACCGGCGTCTTCCGCCAGCGGCTGTCGGCGAAGCGGCGCGAGGCGCGGTTGCTCGCCGTGGCGGCTGAAGATCACTACCTGCGGGTCCACACCGATGCCGGCGAGGAGTTGATCGCCCTGCGGTTCGCCGACGCGTTGGCGGAGCTGGCCGCCGCGCCGGGGTTTCGCACCCACCGCTCCTGGTGGGTCGCGGCCTCGGCGCTTGAAGGCGTGCGCTGGCGTCGCGGCCGGGGCGAAGCGCGGCTGTGCAACGGTCTGGTGGCGCCGGTCAGCCGCGGCGAAGCGGCGGCGCTGAAGGCCGCCGGCTGGCGTTAGGCCGCCTGGAACGGGCTCTTGTCGCCGAGCAACGCATCGTCGATCGCCCGCGCGCGGGCGGCGGCGGGGCGGTTGAAAAGGCCGTCCCAATAGGCGGTGAAGGCCGGGCGCCTGTCGATCGAGCCGAACTGCATGCCCCAACCGATCTGCGAGCCGACATAGACGTCCGCGGCGCTGAACCGGTCGCCCGCGATGAACTGGCGGCCCGTCACGGCGGTCTCCAGCGCGTCGAGGGCGGCGGCTAGGGAGCCGAAGCCGGCCATCCGGTACTGCTCGGGCTTGGGCTCGAACCCCAGGCTCTTGGCGGTGACCGCCGCCTCGATCGGCCCGGCGGCGAAGAACAGCCAGCGGTAGTAGTCGCCGCGGTCGGCGACGGGCGGCGCCAGGCCAGCCTCAGGAAAAACGTCGGCCAGGTAGGCGCAGATGGCCGCGCCCTCGGTCACCACGGTGTCACCGTGCCGGATCGCCGGGATCTTGCCCATCGGATTGATCGCCAGATATTCCGCGCCCTTCAGGTTGGTCGCGTAGTCCATGATCTCGGTGCGGTATGGCTGGCCGACCTCCTCCAGCATCCAGCGCACGATGCGGCCGCGGCTCATCGGGTTGGTGTAGAAAACCAGTTCGTTCGCCATCTCATATCCTCCGTGTGACCCGCTGGCGGGTCTCGGACCTGAACTTGGACCCGGTGTGCTGACAGCATGATGTCAGCAGCGGCCGAGACGCTTCAGGCCTTGCGTGCGGCGATGTAGTTATCGACGGCGTTCTCCAGCACGGTCAGCGGCATGGAGCCGGCGAGCAGGATGGCGTCATGGAACTGGCGGATGTCGAACCGCGGCCCGAGCGCGGCCTTGGCCTTTTCGCGAAGCCGCAGGATCGTGACCTTGCCGACCATGTAGCTGCACGCCTGGCCGGGATTGCAGGCGTAGCGCTCGATCTCCTGGCCGGCCAGCGCGCCCGGGTCGCCCTCAATGTCGTGCAGGGTCTGGACCGCCTTCTCGCGGCTCCAGCGCAGGGCGTGGATGCCGGTGTCGGTAACCAGGCGCCCCGAGCGCAGCAGAGCGTCGTGGATGTAGCCGAGCTCGCCGGCCGGGTCGTCGGCATAGAAGCCCATCTCCTGGGCAAGCTGTTCCGAGTAGAGCGCCCAGCCCTCGGCATAGGCGCCGAAGCCGCCAGCCTTGCGCAGCATCGGCAGGTCGGCTTCCTGCTGCAAGGTGATCTGCAGGTGGTGGCCGGGGATGCCTTCGTGGAAGGTCGTCGTCAGCATGTCCCAGTACGGCGCCTCGCCAGTGTCGCGCAGGTTCAGCCAGTAGATGCCGGGCCGCGTCCCATCTAGGCTGCCGTTGGTGTAGTGGGTCGAGGCTCCGGCCTCGGTGGCGGCGGGGATGCGGCGGATTTCCAGCAGCGTCTTGGGCAGCGCGCCGAAATAGGCCGGCAGGCGCTTCTGCATCTTCTGGACGATCAGGTTGAGGTCGGCGACCTCCTTGGCTTTTCCGGCGTCGGTGTTGGGGTAGATGAACTTCGGGTCCTTGAAGAGCCCCTGGTAGCGCTCTCCGACCGTGCCCTGGGTCATCCCCAGCTTCCTGAACAACACGTCAGCGCGGGCGGAGAGCTCCTTGGTGACGTCAAGGCCCAGCTGGTGAACCTCGGCCGGGGTCCGCGTGGTGGTCGTCTGCGAGCGCAGCGCGAGCGCATAGAAGGCCTCGCCGTCCGGCAGACGCCAGACGCCCGCGTCGTGCACGGCCCTGGGCTTGAGGCTTTGCAGCAGCGCCATCTGGCGCTCCAGCGCCGGCAGCACCTTGTCCTCGTAGGCCCGGGTCGCCTTGGCCGCCCAGTCGCCGTCGATGCCCTTGGCCTTGGCGCGGTCGGCCACGGAGGTGACTAGCGAGGATTTGTCAGCCGGCTGGCGCAGGGTCTTCATCTGGCCAAGGGCGCCGCCAATGGCGAAGTCCGGCGGGATCACACCCAGGCCCACGTCGTGGCGGGTGCGCTCGACCTCGTCGTCCATCAGGCGGGCGAATTCACCCAGGCGGGCCACATAGGCCTCACAGTCGGCGCGGGTCTCGATGGTGTGCTGGCTGTCGAGGAAGTCGGGGATGTAGCTGTAGGCGCCGTCGATCTGGCTGAGCACATAGGGCGCTGTGCCGCCGCCATAGGCGAAGCGGCGGTTGACCTCGTCCTGGGTGGTCAGGTCGTAGATCACCGAGTCGTAGTTCACCGCCGGCATGCCGGTGAGCGCTTTGCGGTCGATCTGTTTCAGGCCCGCCAGCTGCTCGGAGGTCTCGCGCTTGACGCGGGCGACGTCGGCCAGGCCCGACTTGTGCAGCCTCGCCTTCAGCCCGGCGTTTGCGCCGACGTCAAGGCCAAGCGAGGTGGCCAATTCCGGGCCGTCCTGCAGGTTCTGGGCGAAGATGTCGTCCATCGCCTTGGTGAGTTGGGCGGCCGGGCCCGCGCGCTCAGCTCGCGCCGCGAAAGGCGCCAGCGCGAGCGTCGCGCCGGCGGAGGCCAGGACATGTCGTCGGTTCAGCACGGGCAAGCTCCTGTGGCTCTCAAGGCCGCAAGGCTTAGGAGGTCTGCGGCGACCCGCCAAGCCGGCAAGGCCGTGAAGGGGGCGGAAAATCCGGGGCTGCGGCGCAACAGCGGTTGAGATATGCCGGAACCCTTCCGTCCAGGGGCGCCCGCTTCCATGTCCGCCGTTCGCTCAGCAACCGTTGTTCTCGCCGCCGCGCTCACGCCCCTGCTTCTGGGCTTCGCGCCCAAGCCCGCCGCCAACCCCGACGACACAGCCATGGCCAAGATCGTCGGCAGCCCGGCGTTCAAGGCGGCGGTGGCGACCCTCGACCGCGAGCACGACCGCACCGTCGCCGACATCGTCACCCTGACCGAGATCCCCGCCCCGCCGTTCAAGGAGGCCGCCAAGGGCCGCGCCTACATGGCCATGCTGAAGGCGCAGGGCCTCACCGACGTGGAGATGGACCCGGAGGGCAATGTGATGGGCCTTCGCCGGGGTACGGGACCCGCCGGAGGGCAGGTCGTGGTGCTGGCCGCCCACCAGGACACGGTGTTTCCGGAAGGCACGGCGGTGAAGGTTCGACGCGAGGGCACCAGGCTCTCAGCGCCCGGCGTCGGCGACGACACCCGCAGCTTAGCCGTGGTGCTGGCCTATGTGCGCGCGCTGGACGCGGCGAAGATCAAGACCAAGGCCGACATCCTGTTCGTCGGCGACGTGGGCGAAGAGGGTCCGGGCGATCTGCGCGGCATGCGCTATCTGTTCGGCAAGGGGAAGTACAAGGACCGGATCAAGGCTTTCTTCTCCATGGACGGCAACGAGGCCCAGGGGGTGACCTATGGCGCGGTAGGCTCGCGGCGCTATCGCGTGGCGTTCCACGGGCCGGGCGGGCACAGCTATGGCGCCTTTGGCATCGTCAACCCGATGGCCGCCATGGGCCACGCCATCGACCAGCTCTATGAGACCCGGGTCCCGGCCGCGCCAAAGACCACCTTCTCGGCCAGCGTCGTGGGCGGCGGGGTGAGTGTAAATTCGATCCCGGCCGACACCTGGCTGGAGGTGGACATGCGTTCCGAGAGCAAGGACGAGCTGGCCAAACTCGATGCGCGGTTCCTGGCCGTGCTGAAGGAAGCCGAGACCCACGAGAACGCGGCGCGCGACACGCGGCTGGGCAAGGTGAGCGTGACGCCGAAGCTGATCGGCGAGCGGCCGACCGGGGCGACCAGCCAGGACTCCCCGATCGTCCGCGCCACGGCGGCGGCGGTGCGGGCCATGGCCTTCACGACCGACCTGGGCGCCAACTCGACCGACAGCAACATCCCGATCAGCCTGGGAATCCCCGCGGTGACCATCGGCTCAGGCGGGACTGGCGGCCGCGCGCACTCGCTGGACGAATGGATCGACGTGGCCAAGCCGGAGAGCGTGCGCGGGATGAGCGTCGGCCTGGCGGCGCTGCTGGCGATGGCGGGCGTTTAGATGGCCCTGCCCGCGTTGCCCACCCAGCCGGCCGGCGTCGCCTGGCCGACGCAGGCCTGGCCACTGGGCGAGGCGCCGGCGGCCTTGGCCGGGACCCGGTTCGCCGAGCTGCTGGAGGAGGCCTTCGCGGCGGCCTCGACGCCGAGCCTGGGCGAGACCCACGCCCTGGTGGTGGTCCACGGCGGCAAGATCGTGTTCGAGCGATACAACGAGGGCTTCGGGCCGGAGATGACCTATCGCTCCTGGTCAATGGCCAAGAGCATCACCCACGCCCTGGTCGGCATGGCGGTGGGCGACGGGCTGATGGAGGTGGCCGCGCCGGCCGACGTGCCCGAGTGGCGCGGGGCGGGCGATCCGCGCGGCGCGATCACGCTGGACCAGCTGCTGCGCATGTCGAGCGGGCTGGACTGGGTGGAGGAATATCTGCCGGACCGGCCGTCGGACGTGCGCGAGATGCTGTTCTTCGGCGGCAAGGCCGACGTCGCCGGCTACGCGGCGGCCAAACCGCTGACGCAGGCGCCGGGCAGCCATTTCTACTATTCCAGCGGCACGACCAACATCGTCGCGCGCGCTCTGGCCACGGCCGAGGGGCTGGCCGACGGGCTGGCGTACAAGGCGTTTATGCGCCGGCGGCTGTTCGACGTTTTGGGGATGTCGAGCGCGCGGCCGAAGTTCGATGACGCGGGGACCTTCGTGGGCTCGTCGGTCTGTTTCTGCACGGCCCGCGACTTCGCCCGCTTCGGCCTACTCTATCTCCGCGATGGGGTGTGGGACGGTGAGCGGCTGCTGCCAGACGGCTGGGTCGACTATGCGCGGACGCCCACCTATCAACAGCCCGGCGCCCAGGCCGACCTGCCCTACGGCGCAAATTGGTGGCTGGAGATCGCAGGGCCAGGATCGTTCTCGGCCAACGGCTACGACGGCCAGTTCACCGTCTGCGTTCCCGAGCTCGACCTGGTGCTGGTGCGCCACGGCGCGACGCCCGCCGAGCAGATGGACCGCGGGATCGCCTGGATCGGCGAGGTGGTCGACTGCTTCCGCCAGGCGGCCCGATGAGCGGCCCCTCCCCGGCGGGAAAGACCGCCGCGGTGATCGGCGGCGGGCCGGCGGGACTGATGGCGGCGGAAACGCTGAGCGCGGCGGGGATCGCGGTCACCGTCTACGACCGCATGCCGAGCTTCGGGC
Source organism: Alphaproteobacteria bacterium (assembly GCA_025350685.1). GTDB lineage: Bacteria > Pseudomonadota > Alphaproteobacteria > Caulobacterales > Caulobacteraceae > Phenylobacterium. The sequence continues at coordinate 18,439 of JANXXK010000314.1, forward strand.
GCAAGCTGCTGATGGCCGGGCGGGGCGGGCTGAACCTGACGCATTCCGAGCCGCTGGCGGCGTTCCGGGCGCGGTATGGCGCGGCTGAGGCGCGGCTCGGCCCGCTGATCGAAGCGTTTCCGCCGGCGGCGCTGAGCGCCTGGGCCGAGGGCCTGGGGCAGCCGACCTTCGTGGGCTCGTCGGGGCGGGTGTTTCCGAAGGCGCTGAAGGCCTCGCCGCTGCTGCGCGCCTGGCTGGCGCGACTGGCCGCGCAAGGCGTCGAGTTCCGCGCGCGGCATGAGTGGCTGGGCTGGGACGCGAAGGGCGCGCTGAGGTTTGCGACGGCGGACGGTAAGGTGTCGGCGAGGCCCGACGTCACTGTGCTGGCGCTGGGCGGGGCGAGCTGGCCGAAGCTGGGATCGGACGGCAGATGGGCGGCGGTGCTGGCGAAGGCAGGCGCCGAGGTCACACCGCTGCGCGCGGCCAACGCCGGCTTCGACCTCGCCTGGAGCGAGATGGTCCGCGACCGTTTCGCCGGCCAGCCGCTGAAGGGCGTGGCCTTGACCTTCGGCGGACGGCGGGTCCGCGGCGAGGCGATGGTCACCCGCCACGGCCTGGAAGGCGGCGCGGTCTATGAGCTGTCGGCGGCCTTGCGCGAGGCGATCGCGGCGGAGGGCTCGGCGCGGCTGTGGATCGACCTGCGGCCGGACATGAAGGCCCCGGCACTGGCGGCCCGGATCGCCCAGGCGCCGAGCGACCAGTCGGTGTCCAACCGGCTGCGCAAGTCCCTGCACATGACGCCGCTGGAGACCAACCTGCTGCGCGAGGCGCACGGCAAGGACCTGCCGTCGGACCCCGCAGCGCTCGCCGAGGCGATCAAGGGCGCGCCGCTAACGCTTACCGCGATGCGGCCAATCGCGCGCGCGATCTCCACGGCCGGCGGCGTGGCGTTCGGGGCTGTTGACGAGGCGCTGATGCTGACCGCGCGGCCGGGCGTGTTCGTCGCCGGCGAGATGCTCGACTGGGAGGCGCCGACCGGCGGCTACCTGCTGCAGGCCTGTTTCGCCACAGGCGTCGCGGCGGCCACGGGCGCGCTCAAGCGGCTCGCCGGTCAGCCCTTTGGATAGCCGCGACCGCTATCCCACGCGCATGAGGTTGATGTAGATCAGCTCGTAGGCGTCGGGGCCGACGAACACCTCACCCCGAAATGGCCTGTCCATCTCCGCCACCACGAAGATCACTATTCCCAGGAACATCGAGAGGATCGCCGTCAGAATGGCGTGAATGTGGATTTCCATGTCCAGCATCCAGATGATCGTGATGGTCAGCAACGCGCCGATCCCGAGCACCCACCACAGCAGGATTGGCGTGCTCACCGTGACCCGGTCCAGGCGGCTGGCGCGAGATTCCACGAGCTTCTCAGTCTGTCCGAGCGCCAGCACGAGCGAAACTTCCTCCGCCTTGCCCACCGGGTGAACCTGCTTCAGGTCGGATTGAAACACCGCCAGGCGTTGGGTGCCGCTGGTCGGCACATTGCCCTTTGCCTGGGTCGGCCAATCCTTTTCGATCGTCACCTTTGCATAGTCGCGAAGATCGCTCAGCAGCTTCGAGCGACTGGGCTCTGGCAGGGCGCTGGTGTCGCTGTACAGGGCCGCAACGCTGGACGCTTCACGCTCGACAATGTCCGATGTCGCCGAATAGTTCGCGTAGACCCCGACCGCCACCAGTCCGAGCAGGATTCCGTAGAAAACCGAGAAACTCGCGATGTTCAGGGAGACCATCTCGTTGGTCTTGTCGTTCCGGTGGATCAGATGGTGAAACCAAGGTCGCAAGGCGAACATCCCGGCGAGGCCGAGCGCCATCGAACCGAGGGCGAACAGTGTGCCGCCTACCCAGGTGGGAAGTTCATACAACCAGGAAAACATCTATCGCCCCCAAAGCCCGTCGCATCGCGCACTGTCCGCCTCAGGCCACAGCTTGTCGTGGCTCCCGCGCCAAGGCGGCCTGCCGGCGCCGCATCGCTGCGCCGGCGAGGCCAAGGCCCAGGACAAGTATTGACCAGGTCCCAGGCTCCGGAATTGCGCTCGGCGGCGGGCCGCCAACCTGACCGGGCGGCGACACGATGTTGCTTGGCGGCGGCGGCAGAACGGGCGGCGGGAAGACGGGTGGGCTCGGCGGCTTGAAGGGGGGCACGACCGGCGGTGGCGCCACAGGCGGGGGCGTAAAAGGCCCCGGCGCCGAGACAGGTGGGAAGACCGGGCCGAAATTGTCACCGGAGGGGGACCCGCCCGGCAGTTGAGGGGCGCCAAAAGGTTGCGCACCGGCAGGGGGATTCCCGGGCGGTTGTCCTGTATTTGGCGGGGCGCCTTGAGTGATAGCTGCCCCGGCGAGCGCAGCTTGTCCCTGCCCCGGCGCGAGATCGCCCTGGCCAAAGCCCTCACCGCCCGAGTCCCCGAAGCCTAAGGATTGTTCGGTTACCGGCTCCGATCCAAATCCCGGCACAATCAGGGATTGGGCCCGCAACTCGCCGCTGGCCGCCGGTGGCGCGTTGGGCAGTTCGGACAGGAGCATCAGCGCCATCGGCGGCGGCCCCTCATCCACAGTCAGTTGCGCTGTCATTTCCATGCGGGCGCCGCCGGGTCTGGAGCCCTGAACGCCGCCGCCCTGGAAGTAGTGGTGAGCCACGCTCATCGAGCCGATCGTGGTGCTGCTCACCACGCCGACCACACTTGCGACCGTCGCCAGTGCCATGAACGAGTTCAGACGCATCTGTGATTACTCGGCGCCTGTTTCATAACAGCGCCCGTCAAGGAAAACCGCAGCAAGCTTAGCCGCGCGACGACGGTTATTAGCAACGCTACGTCGACTTTTCCATTCAAATATCTGATCTTGATTGAATTTTCACCGACAACGCCTGCCTGCGGGGCAGGGCGACGGTCGGTCGGACCCCCAGAAACCACAGCACGCCGATTTCGCGCCCGTGCCACTCTCGTGTGTTGCCGCCCATCCATTGAGGTCGCAGCTCGATCCTGAGCAGCCGGCGACGACCCGAACGCCGTCGCCGGACGCGCTGGTCGGTCGGCCCGGCGCGCCTAGGAGTCGCCGTCGGCGATGTCGGCAAGTCCGCCGGACATCTTCTCGCCGAACGCGGTGGTCACGATGGTGCCCTTGTCCTTATGGCCAGGACGAGCCTTGTGTTCGACTTCCTGTTCGGCCGGAGCCTCGGAGGCTTCCGCCTCGGTGGGCGTCGGATTGGTCATGTCAAAATCCCCCAGATTCACGGCCTGGAGCGTACAATTCCCCCACGAGCCGCCGGCATATTACCTTACGATCCCCTGTGGGTTCAATGGACAGCCCGGCCTGCGGCTGGTGGAACTTTGATCTAGGCGACCCCTTCGACAAATCGGGCGCCCGCCGCCCCAACCGGCCACGGATCGACCGTGACGCGGCGCATGTGGCGGCGCTGGCGGTGGTAGTCGTTGAGCGCGAAGTGCCAGACCGAGCGGTTATCCCAGAAGGCCACTGAGCCGGGGCGCCAGTCGAACCGGCAGGTGAAGCCTTCATAGCGGCAGTGCTCGAAAAGATACTCCAGCAGGGCCTTGGATTCGCTGGTCTTCCATCCCTGGATCTTGATCGTGAAGGCCGGGTTCACGTAGAGCGCCTTGCGGCCCGACTCCGGGTGGACGAGCACCATGGGGTGGACGTACTCGCCGGCCAGGCCGTCGGCCTCAGCGATGGCCATGGACTTGCGCTTCTGGGCCGAGTTGCCCTCGGCGGAATATTCGCGGGCGGCGGAATGGACGGCGTTGAGGCTCTCCAGGGTGCGCTGCAGGCCGGGCGAGAGGGCGTCGAAGGCCGCGGCCTGGCTGGCGAACAGGGTGTCGCCGCCAAACTCCGGGATGTCGACCGCATAGAGAATCGAGCCGATCGCCGGGCGCTCCAGGAAGCTCATGTCGGAATGCCAGCCGCCGCCGAAATTGATGCGGTCCTCCGGCTCCTTGATCACCTCCATCACCGGCGGATGGTCGGCCATGCCGGAGACGTAGGGGTGGATGTTCAGCGGCCCGAAGCGGGCGCCGAACGCCATCTGCTGCGCGGGCGTCAGCGCCTGGTCGCGGAAGAAGATCACCTGGTGTTCGACGAAGGCCTGGCGGATCGCCGCGATCGTCCCGGCCGGGAGCTCCTGCGAGAGGTCGACGCCGAGGATTTCCGCGCCGAGCGCACCGGCGAGGCGGCGGATCTTCAGGGCCTGGGTCATGGCGGTCTCCGGATGGGCGGCCCATCGTGAGGAAAGGGCCATGCTACAATAGCTGTTCGGAGGCCGCGACATGGATGCTCAGACCGCCCGCTTCGACGCCGATGCGCACGCCGCGGAGATCCGCGAGCAAGGCTTCACGGTGATCGAGAACTTCCTGGACGCCGAGGCGATCGCCGCCTTCCGAACCGGGATCGCGCCGTTTCTGGGCAGCCACCGGGGCCGCAACGACTTCGAGGGCTTCGAGACCGAGCGGGTCTATACCCTGGTGGCGCGCGGCAAGGTGTTCGAGAACCTGGCGACGGACGAGCGGCTGATGGCGCTGCTGAGCCGGTTCATGGAGGGCGCCTTCCTGCTCTCCGCCACCCACGCGATCAACCTGATGCCGGGCGAGACGGCGCAGGGCATCCACACCGATGACGGCTTCTACCGCCAGCCCCGGACCGGGACGGCGGTGGGCTATTCGGTGATCGGGGCGATCGACGCGTTCACGGAGCTCAACGGCGCGACCCAGGTGATCCCCGGCAGCCACCTGTGGAGCGAGGATGAGATCGCCGAGCGGAAGAAGGCGCCGGGTGGGCTGGAGGCGATGCTGGTCCCGCTGGAAGTCCCGGCCGGCGCCGCCTTCGTCTTCCCCGGCAAGCTGCTGCACCAGGGCGGCGCGAACCGGACGGACAAGCCACGTCTGGCCTTCACCAACCAGTACTGCGCCGGCTGGGCCAGGCCGCAGGAGAACTTCTTCCTGTCGGTGCCGAAGGAGACCGTGCGGGAGATGTCGCCGCGCGCCCAGGCGCTGCTCGGTTATGAACTATGGCCAAGCTTCATGGGCATGGTCACCGGCTCACACCCGGCCAAGGCCCTGGAGCCCGGCTTCGTGCCACCGATCGTGGCCCAGGGGCCGAGATAGGCGAAATCCCCCCGCCTGCCGGCGAGGGGACATTTGCCTTGTCGTGGGCAGCTAGCGGTTGGCGTAGATCAGCGAGGCGATCAGGCCCGACGCGATGGCGACCATGGCGTAGTTGTTGTCGTCGGTGCGCACCCAGCGATAACCGTAAGGCGGGCGGCGCAGGTGGTAGGTGCGATAGTCCACATAGTGGCCGCGATCCTCATAGTACTCGCGCGGCAGGCGCTGGCCGCGGCCCCAGTGATGGCCGTTGTCGTGATGATCGGACCGCTCGTAGCCGCGGTCGCGGT
>JANXXK010000330.1 GCA_025350685.1 Alphaproteobacteria bacterium
TGATCGGCGCCGGGCTCTTCGTCCAGGTCCCCGGGCGCAACCGGGCGGCGCTGCGGTCCATGAAGGACCCGGGCACGGCCTACAACGACCCTGACCTGGGGGCGGACCCGCAGCCTGGGCATATGAAGAACTACAAGGTGATGCCGGAGACGCGGCAGGGCGACTGGGGCGGCGTTCACATCAACTCGGGAATTCCGAACAAGGCCTTCTACCTGACGGCGATCGCGCTTGGCGGAAATTCATGGGACCGGGCGGGACCCATCTGGTATCAGGCGCTCACCAAGAAACTGACCCCTAACGCCCAGTTCGCCGACATGAAGGCGGCGACGGTGCAAGCGGCCAAGGACCTGTATGACGCCGCAACCGCCGACGCGGTCAGCAACAGCTGGAGCCAGGTCGGGCTCTAGGGGTTGCGCCGTGATCGCACCCGGCGGCTACCGCGCCGGTCGCCGTGGCAGCTAGGGCCTTCGACGTCGAGTGGTGGGTCGCCGGTCCGCCCGCCTACGTGGCGCGCGTGCGCCGCGCCCGCATCGAGGGCGCCGACGCCGCTGCGCTGGCGGTCAGACTGGACGCTCTGGGCTTTTTCGATCTTCCCGGCGATCTCGACCAGGGCCGTGTCCTGCCGGACGCCACCGGCTTTGGCGTGACCGTCAGCAACGGGTCGCGGTCACACAAGGTGGAGTTCAGCGGGCTCTCCGGCGGGCCCGGCCTGACCGATCTCATAGGCTGGCTGGACGCGCGTCCGGATACCGCCCTGAAACGCTAGACCCCTGGCCCATCCCATCGGGCCGGCCCGCATCCTGGTGGTGGAGCGCAAGGGGTCCGTCCGAGCCGCCTCAAATCGCTTCCCGTCCGTGGGCGCAGGCGATTATGTGGGGCCGCATTGTTCCAGCCCGATTTCACAGTTCGAGTTTCCTGATGCCCGACGCCACAGCCTGGCCCGTGATGTCCATCGCCGAAGCTCATGCGCGCCTGACCGCGCGGGGCCAGCGCTTCGAGATCGAGGAGATCCCGATCCGCGGGATCATGACCAGGGTCTGGAAGACCGCGCCGCCAACCCTGCGCCATGTGTTCCTGGCGAGCCGTACCTTCCCCGACCGCGAGTTCCTGGTGCTGGACGACGACCGGGCGACCTACGAGGCCTTTGCGCGCGCCACGATCACGCTGGCCCGCCGGCTGCAGGCCGATGGCGTGCGCAAGGGCGACCGGGTGGCGGTCGTCATGCGCAACCTGCCGGAATGGCCTGTGGCCTTCTTCGCTGGCATCCTGGCCGGCGCCATCGTCACCCCGCTGAACGCCTGGTGGACGGGCGCGGAGCTGGAGTACGGCCTGGTCGATTCCGGCTCCAGGGTGCTGATCGTCGACGACGAGCGGCTGGAACGCCTGGCCGATCACCTGCCGAACCTGCCGGACCTTGCGAAGATCTATGTCGCTCGCCTGGGCGAGGCGCGCGGCGACGGCCGGGTGGAGAAGCTGGAAGCCGTCATCGGCGCGGTCAATGACTGGGGGCAGCTACCCGACCAGCCGCTGCCCGAGGTGGAGATGGGCCCGGAGGACGACGCCACTATCCTCTACACCTCCGGCACCACGGGCCGGCCCAAGGGGGCGCTGGGCACCCATCGCAACATGACTTCGAACATCGGCGCCGGCGGCATCTCGGCCGCGCGCAATTTCCTGCGCGCCGGCGAACCGCTGCCGGAGAGCGACCCGCAGAAGCTGCCGCAGCGGGTGACCCTGCTGGTGGTGCCGTTCTTCCACGCCACGGGCCTTTCGGCGACGCTCGGCCCGACGATGAATTCCGGCGGCAAGATCGTTCTGATGCGCCGCTGGGACGCCGAGCCGGCCATGCGGCTGATCGAGCGCGAGAAGGTCTCCTCCACCGGCGGGGTGCCGACCATCGCCTGGCAGTTGATCGAGCATCCGGCGCGGGTGAAGTACGACCTGTCGTCGCTGGTGGCGGTGACCTATGGCGGCGCGCCCTCGGCGCCGGAGCTGGTGCGCAAGATCGGCGAGATTTTCCCCGGCTCCCAGCCCGGCAACGGCTGGGGGATGACCGAGACCACGGCCACGTTCACCTCGCACCTGGGCAAGGACTACGAGAACCGCCCCGACAGCGCCGGCCCGGCCGCGCCGGTGGGCGAGATGCATGTGCGCGACCCGGCCGATGGGGTGACCATCCTGCCGGCCGGTTCTGTGGGCGAGCTGTGGTGCAAGGGTCCGCAGGTGGTGAAGCTCTATTGGAACAAGCCCGAAGCCACGGCCGAGACCTTCGTCGACGGCTGGCTGCGCACCGGCGACCTGGCGCGGATCGACGAGGAAGGCTTCCTGTTCATCGTCGACCGGGCCAAGGACATGCTGATCCGGGGCGGCGAGAACATCTACTGCGTGGAGGTCGAGAACGTCCTCTATGAGCACCCGGCGGTGATGGACGCGGCCCTGGTCGGAATTCCACACAAGACCCTGGGCGAGGAGCCGGGCGCGGTGGTGCACCTGAAGCCTGGGACGACCGCCACCGAGGGCGAACTGCGCAGTTTCGTCCGCGAGCGGCTGGCCAATTTCAAAGTGCCGGTGAAGGTCGCCTTCTGGCCGGAGACCCTGCCGCGCAACGCCAACGGCAAGATCCTCAAGATCGAGCTGAAGAAGGTGTTCGCCAAGGACGCCGAGCTCGCATGAGCGGGGGTCCTTACATCGTCGGAGTCGGCGGCACACCCAGGCCCGGATCGACCACCGAACGGGCGCTGGCGCTGGCCCTGCGCTCGGCCGAGGCCGCCGGCGCGCGGACCAAGTTGTTCGGCGGGGAATTCCTCGAACGGCTGCCGCACTTCAATCCGGGTCCGGCGGGGCCGAGCCCCGAGCAGGCGGAGCTTGCCGATGCGGTGCGCGACGCCGACGGGATCATCCTGGCGACGCCCGGCTACCACGGCTCGCTGTCCGGCGTGGTCAAGAACGCGCTCGACACCCTGGAGCTGACCCGGGCCGACGATCGGCCCTATTTCCACGGCAAGCCCGTGGGGATCATCATCACCGCCGACGGCGCCCAGGCGGGTGGCACGACCTTGATGGCGGTGCGTTCGATCATACATGCCATGCGGGGCTGGCCGACGCCGTTCGGGGCCGCGCTGAACGCCTCGAACCTGTTCGACGCGGGCGGCGAGTGCCGGGAGCCCAAGGACGCCTGGCAGATCACCACGGTCGCCGAACAGGTGATGGAGTTCGCCCAAATGCGAGCAAATGCGATGAGGGCTGGCCAATGAAGCGACCATATCTGGTTGGCGGGCAGGGCGGCCCCTCCGACGACGAGGCCTTCACCTCGGCCATCTCGCCGATCGAGGACATCATCGAGGACGCCCGCAACGGGCGGCCCTACATCCTGGTCGACGCCGAGGACCGGGAGAACGAGGGCGATGTCATCATCCCCGCCCAGTTCGCCACCCCCGAACAGATCAACTTCATGGCCAAGCACGCCCGCGGCCTGATCTGCCTCTCCATCACCGCCGAACGGGCGCGCACCCTGCGCCTGCCGCCGATGGCCAGCGACAACCAGTCCGGCCACGGCACCGCCTTCACCGTCTCCATCGAGGCGCGAGAGGGGGTGACCACCGGCATCTCGGCCCACGACCGGGCCCACACCATCGCCGTCGCCGTCGACCCGACCAAGGGCCCCGACGACATCGTCTCGCCGGGTCACGTCTTCCCGCTGGTGGCCAAGGACGGCGGCGTGCTGGTCCGCGCCGGCCACACCGAGGCCGCCGTCGACATCAGCCGCATGGCCGGCCTCAACCCGGCGGGGGTGATCTGCGAGGTGATGAAGGACGATGGCTCGATGGCGCGTTTGCCCGACCTGGTCGCCTTTGCACAGCTGCACGGCCTGAAGATCGGGGCGATCGCCGACCTGATCGCCTATCGCCGCCGCACCGAGCGCCAGGTCGAGCGCGTGCTGGAGACGCCGTTCAACTCCACCTATGGCGGCCGCTTCCGGATGGTCATCTACCGCAACTCCATCGACCAGACCGAGCACGTGGTGCTGACCAAGGGCCGCATCGACGCCGACAAGCCGACCCTGGTGCGCATGCACCGTGTGGACATGGCCACCGACATGCTGGGCGCGGTGGAAGCGCGGCGGGAATATGTGCCGCGCGCGCTCAAGCAGCTCGCCGACTACGACGGGGCGGCGGTGGCGGTGTTCATCCGCGACTCCAACCCGCACTGGCTCTCCGAGCGCTACGGCCAGGGCCAGGCCAACCATTCGGAGAACATCCTGCGCGATTACGGCATCGGCGCGCAGATCCTCACCGACCTGGGCGTGCGCGACATGCTCCTGCTGACCTCCTCCCAGACCGTGCTGCCGGGCTCGGCCGGCTATGGTCTGAAGATCATCGGCCGGGTTCCGCTGGAATAGACGGCTCGGGGGCCCCGGCGAGGCCGGAATCACAATCCGGTTTTATCATTTGCGGAAGGGGCCTATAGGCTTGCCCACCACACCGCCCGGCCGAAAGGCCGGGCGCCTTCATTTCCGACGCACGGAAAATCAGCCATGACCACTGACATCCTGATGCCCAAGGCCACCGCCGTCTGGCTGGTGGACAACACCTCGCTCACCTTCGAGCAGATCGCCGACTTCTGCGGCCTGCACCCACTGGAGGTGAAGGGCATCGCCGACGGCGAGGTGGCGCGCGACATCCGCGGCGCCGATCCGATCGCCAACGGCCAGCTCAACCGCGACGAGCTCGACGCCGCCGAGAAGAACGCCAAGCACCGCCTGGTGGCCCAGAAGAGCCGTCACGCCGAGTACCTCAAGCCGCAGAAGAAGGCGCCGAAGTACACGCCCGTCTCGCGCCGCCAGGACCGGCCGGACGCCATCGCCTGGTTCCTGCGCAACCACCCCGAAGTGGCCGACAGCCAGCTCGCCAAGCTCCTGGGCACCACCAAGGCCACCATCGACCAGGTGCGCAACCGCACTCACTGGAATTCGGCCAACATCAAGCCGGTGGACCCGGTGACGCTCGGCCTCTCCACCCAGATGGAGCTGGATGCGGTGGTCAAGAAGGCCGCCGAGAAAAAGGCCAAGGACGATAAGCGCAAGGGGATCGTCGAGCCGGAGGGCCCGACCCTGATGCCGGCCTCGGAAACCGGCGCGATGGCCGCTGAAGAGCTCGAAGCGGCGCACGAGCCCGAGCCCGAGCCCGAGTTCGAGGACGAACACGCCGACGACTAGGCGCCGAAGACCGGGCGATCCAAATCTTGGCCATGCGGCCTGGACCACATAGCAGAGCGGGTGGGGGAACCCTCCTGGAAGGGTCCTCCCACCCTCGCCGGCTGGCCGCCGGCTTCAGCTCTCCCGCCTAGGGGAGGGATCTTGTGCGAGATGGCGCTAGTGCAGCTGGCCGCGGAGCGTTTCCATCTCTTCCTTCAGCTTGAGCTTCTGTCGCTTGAGTTCCTTGAGTCTGAGGTCGTCGGCGGCGGGCCTTCGAAGTTCGTCCTGAATGGCTTCTTCGAGAGACTGGTGACGGGATCCGAGTTCACGGATCCGGGCTTCCAACGCCATGACGGATGGCCTCCTTCGCTGTTGGACGGAGAAGAGTGAACACCCGCTATGCCTCGCTGTCAGATCACATATGTTTGCAGACGGTTCGGCCGGGCCTGAACCGCCGTTCGCGCGTTAGGAGACCCCTCTGAATGGCGAAGTCTGATCGTTCCTCTTCGGAGCGGGCCCGGCTGATCGTCGGCGTCTCCGGCGCGTCGGGGATCGTCTATGGCTTGCGCGCGCTCGACGCCTGCCGCGAGCTCGGCGTCGAAAGCCATCTGGTGATGAGCCGCGCCGCGGCGTTGACCCTGGCCCAGGAGACCGAACTTACCGTCGCCGACGTCTCGGCCAAGGCCGATGTGGTCCACAAGGTCGCCGACATCGGCGCCTCGATCGCCTCGGGCTCGTTTCGCACCCTGGGGATGATCGTCGCCCCCTGCTCGGTCAGGACCATGAGCGAGATCGCCACCGGGGTGACCTCGTCGCTGCTCACCCGCGCCGCCGACGTCGTGCTGAAGGAGCGCCGGCCCTTGGTGCTGATGGTGCGTGAGACGCCGCTGCACCTTGGCCACCTGCGCACCCTGGTGAAGCTCGCCGAGATGGGCGCGGTGATCGCCCCGCCGCTACCGGCCTTCTATGCGAAGCCGGCGAGCCTGGAGGCGATGATCGATCAGTCGGTGGGCCGCGCGCTCGACCTCTTCGGCCTGTCCTGGACCCCCGTTAAGCGTTGGGGCGAGGATGTTGGCCCGGTGACCGCCCCGCTGCACACGGAGATCTGAGGCCGCATGTCGCTCTGGGACTGGACGCTCTCGGCCTATGGCCAGCCCGGCGTGCCCGAGGCCTGCCTGACCCTGCAGGACCACTATGGGCAGAATAGTTCGTTCCTGCTCTGGGCGGTCTGGGCTGAGACCGCCGACCCTGAGCTGCTGGCTCGCGCCGCCGACGCCGCGCGGCGCTGGGACGCCCTGGCGCTAAACCCGCTCCGCCAGGTGCGACGCGCGCTCAAGCCGGCGTTTGCCGGCGTCGCCGACAAGCCCCGCGAGGCGCTGCGCGAAGATGTGAAAGCCGCCGAACTGCACGCCGAGCGGGTGCTGATGGAGGCCCTGGGACAGATGGCCGCACATAAGGGGGGTGCGCACGCGTTGCAGGCGCTGGAAGCCGCCGCCGCGGCCTGGGGAAAGCCGGTTCCAGCCGACACGCTGGCTGCGCTCGCCGCCGCCCTGGGCTAAGATAGAGCAGCCCATGAATGATGACGAAATCGCCCTGTCCGAAGAAGCCCTGCAGGCCCGGCTCGGCGACCTGCGGCAGGATCACGCCGATCTGGACGCGGCGCTGCAGGCGATCGCGCTGTCGCCGCTCCCCGACATGCTGCTGATTGCGCGGCTGAAGCGCAAGAAGCTGGCGTTGAAGGACGAGATCGTCCGCATCGAGGACCAGCTGAACCCGGACATCATCGCGTAAACTTCCTTTCCCACTCGTGGGAAAGGGGGACCATCGGCCAAGCGAAGCGAAGAGCCGATGGTGGATAGGGAGGGCGGCAAGATCAGTGCCTGAGGCTCTCCCTCTCCACCACGCCCTCTGCGGGGCGCGGTCCCCCTCTCCCGCTGCGCGGGAAAGGAAGATCAGGCCGACTTCCGCTCGCGCTTCTTGGCGTACATGGCCGCGTCGGCCTCGGCGATCAGCGCCTCGGGCTCGGCGTCCTGGGTGATCTGGCGGACGCCGAAGGAGATGTGCAGCGGCGCGGACCAGTCGCCGAAACGCAGGGGTTCGGCCTCGATGGCGCGGGCCAGCGACGCCGCCTTGGCCTCGGCCACGGCCTGGTCGGCCTGGACCAGGATCACCGCGAATTCGTCGCCACCCATGCGCCCGACGATGTCGCTCTCGCGGACGCTGGCCAGCAGCCGCTCGGCCACGGCCTTCAGCGCCGCGTCGCCCGCGGCGTGTCCGAAGCGGTCGTTGACGCCCTTCAGGTCGTCGAGATCGAAATAGACCAGGCTCGCGGCCGTCCCATAGCGCTGGGCGAAGGTGCGGATGCGGCCCAGCTCGCGCACCAGGGCGCGACGGTTGAGCAGCGGGGTGAGCGCATCGCGGTCGGCCAGGTCCTCGACCTCGGCCAGGCGGCCCTTCAAACGGGCGACTTCGCCCCGCAGGTCCTCGATCTCGGTGAGCAGGGTCTGTACGGCTTCCTTCACCGCCGGCGTCATCTCCGGCTCGGTGATGCCGAGGAAGGTGGTGGTGTCGAGCGCGGTCGCGCCGCGCACCTGGGCGCCGGCCTGGGCCAGCGCACGCTTACGCATGGCCGAGAACGGCTCGTTTCGCGCACCGGTAATCTTCATGGGGCAAGTTCCCGAAGTTGGCCCAAGCTGGACCGTAGAATCAGTGACGCGACAAGACTTTGTCGAATCTAGCCATCCTTGGTTGCCCCTGCAAAGTCGGCGCCTATACTCCGTCGCCTTCGAGGCAGGGGCCCCCGCAACATGAGCGCCAAGTCAGCGCCCGTCGCCATTATCATGGGCAGCCGCTCGGACTGGCCGGTGCTTCGCCATGCCGCAGAGATGCTGGACAGCCTGGGCGTGGCCTACGAGGCCAAGGTGGTCTCCGCCCACCGCACGCCCAAGCGGATGTACGAGTTTGCCACAGGGGCCAAGGCCGCCGGCTTCAAGGTGATCATCGCCGCGGCGGGTGGCGCGGCGCATCTGCCCGGCATGACCGCCTCGCTCACCGACCTGCCGGTGCTGGGCGTGCCGATCGAATCCAAGGCGCTGAAGGGCATGGATAGCCTGCTCTCCATCGTCCAGATGCCGGCGGGCGTGCCGGTGGGGACGCTGGCCATCGGCGAGGCGGGCGCGAAGAACGCGGGCCTGCTGGCGGCGAAGATCCTGGCGCTGACCGACGAGGCGGTGGCCGCGCGCGTGGCCGCTTTCAGCGCTCGGCTGACCGACAGCATTCCCGAGACGGTCGAGGACGCGTAAAGGGCCACCTATGCCCCCCTTCTCGGAATCGGGTCTTCCCCTCCAGCCCGGCCCTCGCGAACCTGGCCCCCTCGAGCCCGGCCCCCTCGAGCCCGGCGGAGCCATCGGCATCATCGGCGGCGGACAGCTTGGCCGCATGCTGGCCGACGCGGCTTCGCGCCTGGGCTTCGACGTCGTCATCCTTGAGCCCGAGCCGGACAGCCCGGCCAGCCGCGTGGCGACCCACACCCTGGTGGCCGCCTACGACGACCCGGTGGCGTTGCGCGCGCTCGCCGACACCGCTGCGGTCGCCACCTACGAGTTCGAGAACGTGCCGGCCGCCGCCGTCGCGGCCCTGGTGGCGATGGATATCGAGGTCGCGCCGGGCGCCAGGGCGCTGGCTACGGCGCAGGACCGGTTCGACGAGAAGACCTTCCTCAACGCCCACGGTGTCGGCACCGTGGCGTTCGCCGAGGCCTCCACGGCCGAGGAGGCCGCCGCGGCGGTGACCCGGATCGGCGCGCCGGCCCTGATGAAGACCCGCCGCGAGGGCTATGACGGCAAGGGCCAGCGCTGGATCGAGCACGCGGTGGACGCCGGCGCGGCCTTCGAGGCCCTGGGCGGGGTTCCGGTGATCGTCGAGGCGGCCTGCGACTTCGTCCGCGAGCTTTCGGTCATCGCCGTGCGCGGGCGCGACGGGGCGACCGCGGTCTATCCGCTGGGCGAAAACCATCACGAGGGCGGCATCCTGCGCCGGACGATCGCCCCGGCCCGCGCCAGCCAGGCGCTCGCCGACCAGGCCGAGCGCATCGCGGCCAAGGTGCTGGCCGGCCTCGATTATGTCGGCGTGATCGGCATCGAGCTGTTCGAGATGGCCGATGGCCGCCTGCTGGTGAACGAGTTCGCGCCGCGGGTGCACAACACCGGCCACTGGACCCAGGACGGCTGCGAGTGCGACCAGTTCGAACAGCACATCCGGGCCATCGCCGGCTGGCCGCTGGGCCCGACGCGGGCCATCGCCCAGGTGGAGATGCTCAATCTGCTAGGCGAAGAGGTCGACGGTTGGGCCCGCTACGCCGCCGAGCCGGAGACCCGTCTCCACCTCTACGGCAAGCGCGAAGCCAAGCCGGGGCGGAAGATGGGGCACATCAATCGCGTGAAGCCGCTGTGATCTTTTCCCTCCCCTTCATGGGGAGGGTGGGCCGAGGCGAAGCCAAGGCTCGGGTGGGGATTGGTGGGCCGAAGTGGTGAGCCGGCGCTTGAACGCGGTCTCGCCACCCGTCTGTCGCTTCGCGCCAGCCACCCTCCCCATGAAGGGGAGGGAAATCAGGCGCCGAACCTCATCCGCCCGAGCGACTCCGCCACCGCCGTCACGAACGCTGTCGGCCTGAACTTCGTCGTCGCCTTCCACTTCTCGAAAGCCATGACGTTGGCGATGCGACGGTCGGTGAAGGCCAGCGCGGCGTCGCGGCCGGACGACAGGCGGATGGCCAGGGCCCCGGTGAGGATGCCGGCCAAGAGCACGCGCTTGGAATAGTGGTTCTCGTCGGTGGCCACATCGCCGCCCCAGCGCCACAGGACGTCGGCGCTCTCCCAGGCCAGGCGCGCGGCCAGCGGCAGGTTGGGCGGCAGAGCCAGGAACCCGGTCAGGCGCCGCTCGGCGGCTTCGTTGGCGCAGGCTGCGTCCAGCCGGGCCTCGACACCCCGGGCGATCCGTTCGCGCACCTTCAGGGTCTTCGGATCGACGGCCGCCAGGGTCTTCAGCGTCTGGGCGTCGTGGCGGCGGCAGAGCAGGGCGGCGAGGTCGGCGGGGCCCTGGGGCAGCAGAAGCTCGGTTTCGCCGGCGGAAAGCCCGCAAAGCGCGCCTGCCGCGGTCGCCATCGCCGAGGTCCAGCCCTGCGTCGGGGCCAGATTGAGCGCGGCGTCCAGCACCTGCTGTTCGGTTGTGGCGGCCCAGTCGGTGTCGGGGGCAGGCTTTGCAGCGGTCATCGGGCCACTCTAGTCTCTTGAATTCGCGCGCGCACGCCGTGGACATTGCCGGCGCCTTCTGATATCTCGCCGCGCTCGCACCCCCGAAGGCCCCAAGCCTGCGGGCGCTCAGGTTTTTGTCAGTACGTCTTTTGTTCGCTCGCCGCCGCCCCTGCAGTTAGGGACTAAGGGGGCCGGGCGGAGCGGCCAATAGGAGAGATACCCCTGGTTCAGATTTTCGTCCGCGACAACAACGTCGACCAAGCCCTCAAGGCGCTGAAGAAGAAGATGCAGCGCGAAGGCTCGTTCCGCGAGATGAAGCGCCACGTCCACTACGAAAAGCCCTCGGAAAAGCGCGCCCGCCAGAAGGCGGAAGCCGTGCGCCGGGCCCGCAAGCTCGCCCGCAAGCGCGCCCAGCGCGAAGGCCTGATCGCCGCCCCGAAGAAGCCGGCTCCCGGCGCCCCGGGCGCCCGGTAGCGCTTAATTCAGTAAATCCATGCCTATCTAAGGGCCGCGTCCAACAGGCGCGGCCTTTCGTATTTGAGGTCCAGGCGCGGTCTTCCGTCGCGCCGGGGCCGGTAAACTGGTGAAACGGCGTCCGGCGTCCTATCTTCAAGAGCTATCTTCAAGATTTGGGGCGCGATGCCCTTCTCAAGGCGGTCCTAACCGATGAACCTGCGCAGCTTCGCCATCTTCGGCGTTATCGCCGTCGTCCTGATCGGCCTCTATTCGATGGTCACCGGTGGCGGCAAGGCGGCCAGCGCCGCCGAGATCACCTATTCGCAGCTGCTCAGCAAGGTGAATGCCGGCCAGGTGAAGAGCGCCGAGATCAACGGCGCGCACGTGGTCATCACCGACCAGGGCAACAAACCCTATACCTCCACAACCCCGAACAACCAGGACGACCTGGTCAAGCGGCTGGAGGCCCAGGGCGCCAACATCACCGTCAAGGCCGCCGGCGGCCTGACCGTCGTGGGCGTGCTGCTGCAGGCCCTGCCGGTGCTGTTGCTGGTGGGCGTGTGGATCTTCTTCATGCGCCAGATGTAGGGTGGTGTGTGCGGGGCCATGGGTTTCAGCAAGTCCAAAGCCAAGCTACTCACCGAGAACAAGAACCGCGTCACCTTCGATGACGTGGCCGGCGTCGACGAGGCCAAGGATGAGCTCTCCGAGATCGTCGACTTCCTGAAGGACCCGCAGAAGTTCCAGCGGCTGGGCGGCAAGATCCCCAAGGGCGCGCTGCTGATCGGCCCTCCCGGCACCGGCAAGACGCTGATCGCCCGCGCGGTCGCCGGTGAGGCGGGTGTGCCGTTCTTCACCATCTCCGGTTCGGACTTCGTGGAAATGTTCGTCGGCGTCGGCGCGAGCCGCGTGCGCGACATGTTCGAGCAAGCCAAGAAGAACGCCCCCTGCATCATCTTCATCGACGAAATCGACGCCGTCGGCCGCCATCGCGGCGCGGGCCTGGGCGGCGGCAATGACGAACGCGAGCAGACGCTGAACCAGCTGCTCGTCGAGATGGACGGCTTCGAATCCAACGAAGGCATCATCCTGATCGCGGCGACCAACCGGCCCGACGTGCTGGACCCGGCGCTGCTGCGGCCTGGCCGCTTCGACCGCCAGGTCGTGGTGCCGAACCCTGACGTCAACGGCCGCGAGCGCATCCTGCGCGTGCACATGAAGAACGTGCCGCTGGCCGCCGATGTCGAGACCAAGGTGATCGCGCGCGGGACGCCGGGCTTCTCCGGCGCGGACCTGGCCAACCTGGTCAACGAGGCCGCCCTGCTGGCGGCGCGCAAGGCGCGTCGCATGGTCACCATGGCCGACTTCGAAGAGGCCAAGGACAAGGTGATGATGGGCGCCGAGCGCCGCTCGATGGTGATGAGCGACGAGGAAAAGCGCCTGACTGCCTATCACGAGGGCGGCCACGCGCTGGTGGCGCTGACCGTTCCCTCCACCGACCCGGTGCACAAGGCGACCATCATCCCGCGCGGCCGCGCGCTCGGCATGGTCATGCAGCTGCCGGAAGGCGACCGCCTGTCGATGAACTACGAGCAGATGACCTCGCGCCTGACCATCTTGATGGGCGGCCGTGTCGCCGAGGAGCTGATCAACGGCAAGGACAAGGTCACCTCGGGCGCGTCCAGCGACATCCAGGCCGCCACGGGGCTGGCCCGCAACATGGTCACCCGCTGGGGCTATTCCGACAGGCTCGGCCTGGTCTCCTACGGCGACAACCAGGAAGAAGTGTTCCTCGGTCACTCGGTGTCGCGCACCCAGAACGTCTCGGAAGAGACCGCCAACATCATCGATTCCGAAGTGAAGCGCCTGGTGCAGGGCGGCTATGACGAGGCCAAGCGCATCCTCACCGAAAAGATCGACGACCTGCACACCCTGGCCAAGGCGCTCATGGAGTACGAGACCCTGAGCGGCGACGAGATCATCAATGCGCTGAAGGGCGTCGCGCCCAACCGCGACGACCCGGAGGCCAAGCGGCCGACCGGTCCGGCGGTGTCGGTGCCGATCTCGCCCCGGCCGGATCCCGAACCGGCCTGAGGGTTCAAGCCGAGCGGAAGTGAATCGGGCGGCTCCGGCGACGGGGCCGCCCTTTTTCATGTATCAGGCGCGGCGATGACCAGGACCCGAGCCTTGCAGCCCGTGCGCGTGATGGGCGTGATCAACACCACGCCGGACAGCTTTTCCGACGGCGGGCGTTTCGACAACCTGGCCGCCGCGATCCTGCACGCCAGGCGGCTGATCGCCGAGGGCGCGGATTTGCTGGACGTGGGCGGCGAGTCCACACGCCCGGGCGCCGAGCCGGTGGACGAGGCCGAGGAGATCGCGCGGGTGGTCCCGCTGATCGCGGCGATCCGCGCCGAGAGCGCCATTCCGATCTCCGTCGACACCATGAAGCCCGCCGTGGCGCGTGCGGCCGTCGCGGCTGGCGCGACGATGTGGAACGACATCAGCGCGCAGCGTCACGCCCCGGACAGTCTGGAGGTGGCCGCCGAACTCGGCTGCGAGGTGGTGCTGATGCACATGCAGGGCGAACCCGGCACGATGCAGGTCGAGCCCCACTACGACGACGTGGTGGGCGAAGTGGCGGAATTCCTGATGTCCCGGGCCGAGGCGGCGATGGCCGCTGGCGTGGCGCGCGAGAAAGTCTGGCTCGATCCCGGCGTCGGCTTCGGCAAGCACATGACCCGCCACAACCTGCCGCTGCTGGCGGGGTTGGACCGCATCGTGGCGCTCGGGTTCCCGGTGCTGGTGGGCGTCAGCCGCAAGAGTTTCATCAGCGGCCTGGATGAGGGCGGCCGCAATGCCGACCAGCGGCTGGGCGGCTCGATCGCCGGCGCACTTGCCGGGGCCGCGGCCGGGGTGGCCGCCGTTCGTGTCCACGACGTGCGCGAGACAGTGCAGGCGCTGCGGGTCTGGCAGGCGATCGCCGGGGCCGCCAACCCCTGAGGGGGTGCAAATCACCACGCCACAGGCTATCGCGAAGTCATGGCTTCCCTGGGACGCGTGCTGATCATCGCCGGTTCGGACTCCGGTGGTGGGGCGGGGATCCAGGCGGACATCAAGACGGTGACGGCGCTGGGCGGCTATGCGGCGACCGCGGTGACCGCGATCACCGTGCAGAACACGCTAGGGGTCAGCGCCGCCTACCCCGTGTCCTCCGAGGTGATCGTCGCCCAGGCGCGCGCGGTGTTGGACGATATCGGGGCCGACGTCATCAAGACCGGCATGCTGGGCGGCCTCGATGTGGTCGAAGCCATCGCCCGGCTGCTGGACGACGCCGGCCTGCCGGCGGTGATCGATCCGGTGATGGCGGCCAAGGGCGGGGCCAGGTTGCTGGCCGACGAGGCGGTCGGTCCGCTGCGCGACCTGCTGGTCCCGCGCGCGGCCCTGCTCACCCCGAACGCGCCCGAGGCCGAGGCCCTGACCGGCCTCGCCGTCGACACCACCGATGACCTGCGACGGGCCGGCGAGGCTCTGCTGCGCCTGGGCGCCGGCGCGGTCCTGATGAAGGGCGGCCACGTGCCCGGCGAGCGGGTGGTCGACATCCTGATGACCTCCTATGGCGAAGCCGTGTTCGAAGGCGAACGGATCGATACGCGCCACACGCACGGCACGGGCTGCACGCTCGCCTCGGCCTGCGCCACCGGGCTCGCCCAGCGCCTGTCGCTGGAGGCGGCCACGGCGCGCGCGTGGGACTATGTGCATCGCGCCATGCTGCAGGCGCCCGGACTGGGGGGCGGGCATGGGCCGCTGGACCACGGCTGGCCCCTCCGTGGCGCTTTGGGGGGAAGGACTTGAGCCAGCATCTCGAAACCCGCCTGGAAGCCATCGTCCGCGCCTCGGCGGGCCTGATGCAGGTGATGGAGACGGCGCGCCGGCTGGATCTGCCGGATTGGATGATCTTCTCCGGGGCCATTTACCAGCGGGCGCTGAACCACCTGACCGGCCGCGACGACGACTATGGAATCAAGGACTACGACCTGGGCTACTTCGATCCCGACACCTCCTACGAGGCCGAGGACGCGGTGATCAAACAGGTGGCCGCAGCCTTCCAGCCGCCGCTGCGCGAGATGATCGAGGTGCGTAACCAGGCCCGCGTGCACCTGTGGTTCGAGGCCAAGTTCGGCGAACCCTACGAGCCGCTCACCCATACGGCCGAGGCGCTCGGCCGGTTCGTCAGCCCCCTGTTCTCCGTCGGCGCGCGGCTGGAGGCCGATGGCCGGCTGGCCATCGCCGCCCCGTTCGGGCTGGAGGACCTGTTCGCCCTGCGTCTGCGCCCCAACCCCTGCCGGATCACCAACGGCTTCGCCCGAACCGCAGCCTCAGCCACGGCGCGCTGGCCGGAACTGACGGTCGTCCAGGCGCCCTGACCGCAGCCGTCAGGGCCGGCTATATGCAGACGATCCTGTTCATTCCGGCTGGCTTGCCTCAAGCCAGCCGGGACAGGGTCTGGGCGGCCTGACTGCGGCCGGCGGCGCCGGTGGCCGCGGCGGTCAGAGCGGCGCTGATCGCCTCGTATAGCTTGGCGATCTCGATGGGCTTGGCCACATGGCCATCCATGCCGGCGGCCAGGTACTCTTCCACCTGATGGATTAGCGCGTTGGCGGTCAGCGCCACGATGGGGATGCGTTTGCGCCGCTCGGCCGCCTCGACGCCGCGGATCTCGCGAGCCGCGTCGATGCCGTCCATGACCGGCATCTGGATGTCCATCAGGATCAGGTCATAGCCGCCGACCCGCCAGGCGTCGACCGCCTGCCGGCCATCGCCGACGATGTCGATATCGATGCCGAGCGACTCCATCACCGCGGCCAGCACCTGCTGGTTGGTGGGATTGTCCTCGGCGGCCAGCAGCCGGATGTTGCGCTCTCCGGAGGTCGGCGCCGCGTGGACCGCGGCCCCGTCCGCCGCCTGACCGCGGGTCAGCGGCAGTTCCACCGTGAAGGCGGAGCCATGACCGTCGCGGCTCTCCACGTCGATCGAGCCGCCCATCATCTGGGTGAGCTCGCGGCAGATGGCCAGGCCCAGGCCCGTGCCACCGAACCGGCGGGTGGCGGAGTTGTCGGCCTGGGTGAACTTCTCGAACAGGGCCGGCAGCTTCTCAGGCGCGATGCCGACGCCGGTATCGGACACGACCAGGCGCAAGGCGCTGGTGGCCGGGTTGATGTCGACCTTCGCCGCGACGGAG
>JANXXK010000342.1 GCA_025350685.1 Alphaproteobacteria bacterium
CCGAAGGACTATCCGATGGTCGCGCCGAACTATGCCAAGGCGCGCTCGGACCTGGCCAAGCAGATGGGCCTGGGCCAGGGCGGCCGACAGGCGGCGCGCAAGAAGCGCTAGGCTTCCGGCTTCAAGACCGACGTTTCGGGACGCCTGCCGGCTTCGGCGGGCGTTTCCGTTTGCCCGCAGGGGCGGACATTTCGTCGCTGTTAACCCTTTTCCGCTTGCCGCCGATTCGCCCAATCGGCGATAAGTGATTCGTTGTGAATCCAACCGGTTGCGGGGGCATCTGAATATGGCGGCGCAGATCGGAGCCCCGGCGGCGGCGGCCCGAGCGCATGAGGAGCTTTTCGCCTACTGGGCCTCGCTCAAGGACGGCGCCCGGTTGCCTGGCCGCCGCCACCTCGATCCGGGCGGCATCAAGCGTCTGCTGCCCACCGTCAGCCTGATCGACGTCTGCCATCCAGCCAGCCCGGCCGCGCCCCAGGACTACCGCATGCGGCTCGCCGGCACCGGCCTCTACGGCGTCTACGGCCGCGAAATCACCGGCAAGAAGCTCTCCGAGATCTACAACACCGCCGCCGCCGACTACTGGCGCGTGGAGCTCAGCAAGGTGGTCGCCGAGGGCCGCCCGGCGGTGGGCGTGCACAACCTCTCCTGGCGTGGCGCCTCACACCTGTCGATCCTGTGGCTGCGCCTGCCGCTGGCCGCCGACGGTGAGCGGGTGGACATGATCCTGGGCTTCGACGCCGTCATCGGCCTGAGCCAGATGCAGAGCGGCATCCGGGCGGCCTAGCGGACGTTAAGAACGTTAGGCGACGGGGCGCAGCCACTCGAGGTTTGGCGGCGCCCGCCCATCATGCGCCCAAAGAAAACCCCGACGCTCTTGCGAGGTCGGGGTTCTGATCGCGTGAACTCGTAGACTTGGTCAGGCGGCCGCGAACGCCGCTTGTGAACGGCGACGGCGCATGACAGCGCCAAGACCGCCGAAGCCGACCAGCATCATCGCCCAGGCGCCGGGCTCAGGAATCCCGCCGGAAATCGAAACCTTGTCGAGGCCCGTATCACCCGCTCCGGTCGTGGCGGCCGTCTGCTCAAAATTGAGTGTCGCGCTCGATGCATTCGCCACGAAGCTGTAGGAAAAAGCTCCCCAGTGATCCCAAAGGGGGCCCGGGCCATAAGGCGTCGCATTTGAACTGATTGGTGCGCTGTAGAGTTGCGACGCCGAGGCCGAGCCGGAGGACATCCAGACGTTGACCTGTTCCACGACGCCCGGGATTACAAAATCCTCGCTCCCCAGGGAGAAGTTCACTTTATAGGTGCGGCCCGACGTCAACCCGGTGATCGTTTGGTTCATATGGTAACCGCCGGTGTCGATCCCGTTTCCGACGAGGGCGAAGATGGTTCCCTCCGGCGGCGTCGCTGAGTAGTACCCCGCCGAGGTTAGATAGCCTGAGTTGTTCCAGCCGGGGATCGGGCCAAAGAGGACGCCGCCCACCGGCACGCTGGCGGCATTAGCCTCAAAACCACCATTTACAATGCTCGCGGCATCCGCGCCGGACGCAGATAGCACGCCTGAAGACGCGATCATCATGCAGGCGACCCATAGGGCCTTCTTATTCATGGCAATACCTCGTCAAAAAGGCCTGAAGTCAGCCCGTTCATCTTTATTAACATCCAGGTTCAGGCCGGAACAACGGAGTTCGCCCGCAAAGCGAGTGCGATTGAAGATTGAGCGAGCACCAAAGTCGCGCGTCCGCAAAGGCCTGTAAAAGCTCGGAGGGCGCAATTTCCACCGCAACATTTGCCCTCGATTGCATGCTCCTGATCCCGTGGCGAAAGACATCGCTGCGGAAGCCGGCTCCGGCGGCAGAAAGTTGCGCCGATTTTCACCGAGGCGCGCTTTTACACAGCCTGGGTGGCTACCGGCCCTAGCACATCCCGAGAGTCCGCTTGCGCGACCTCGCCCCAGCTAAGGGATTTATGACTGCGCCCTAGGTCAGCGCGTCGGCGTCCCGGCGGATCCGCGCGGCCATCGAGGCCAGGCCGTTGGCGCGCTGCTGCGACAAGGCGCCCTTCAGGCCGAGCTTTTCGAAGGCTGCGGCGGCGTCGAAGGCCCGGATGTCGGCGGGCTGGCGGCCTGAGAACAGCCGCAGCAGGATGGCGATCAGGCCGCGCACGATGTGGGCGTCGGAATCGCCGCGGAACTTCAGCGTCCTGTCGGCCTGCGGCTCGGTCACCAGCCACACCTGGCTCGCGCAGCCGCGCACCTTGTTGGCGTCGGAGCGTTCGGCGTCGGTGAGCGGCTGCAGTGTCTTGCCCAGGTCGATCACGTAGCGATAGCGCTCTTCCCAGTCTCCCAGGACCTCGAATTCGGAGGAAAGTTCGGCCAGTTCGGCTTCGATGGCGCCCATGGGGGCGACTTAGGCGGGCCAAGCGCCCAGCGCAACTCGGACCCCAATTTGAGTAAGGTCAGGCGGCCTTCAGGCTCACCCGGGCGGTCAGGCCATGGCCGGCCTTCGAGGTGAGTTTCAGCCGCGCACCCATGGCCCGGCAGGTGAGGTCGCAGATCGGCAGGCCAAGGCCCGCGCCCTCGCCATGCCGCATCAGCGCGCTCTGCCCCTGTTCGAACGGCCGCATGAGCCGCTCAAGCTCGGCGGGCGCGACGCCTTCGCCGTCGTCCTCGATGAACAGATTGACCTTCGCGCCGTCGGTTTCGGCGCGCAGCCGCACCTCGCCGCCCTGCGGCGAGAACTGGATGGCGTTCTGCAGCAGGTGGGTGAGCACGGTGCGCAACCCCCAGGGATCGGCCAGAACCTCGGGCAGGGGGCCGTCGCCGACGACGCGGATGCGGACGCCGCGATCAGCCACGTCCTCGCCGAGCCCGCGGACCACCTCGTCGAAGGCCGGCTGCAGGGCCTCGGGGCCCACGTCCAGCTTCAGCCCCTGCAGGCGGCCGATCTCCAGCACCTGGTTGACCAGTTTCAGCAGCTTCTTGCCGCTGCCGCGGATGATTTCGGCGTATTCCTTGTACTGCAGCGCGCCGAGCGGGCCGTAGAGCTCGGCGGCGAGGATCTCGGAGAACCCGAGGATCGAATTCAGCGGCGTGCGCAGTTCGTGACTGACCAGCCGCAGGAAGGCGCGCTTCTGCGCCTCCAGCACGGCCGCGGCGTCGGGCGCCAGCGGCGCGTTCGCGAGAGGAGCCGCTCGGGGCATGAAGGGCAGTGCGCTTTCGTTGTGCAGAGGCCCCATTATCGGGCATCGCGCTTACGATTTCCTTTCGCCCGCGACAACGCCTGTGAGGCGAACGAGCTTGACCGTCTCGCCGCTCAGGCGAGCACCCTTACTTGGACTCACCCTTGCCGCTAAGCTGTCGGCCATGACTGCCGCGACCACGTCCGAGGCTTGACGCTGACCAGCCCCAGGAGACGCTCACGCTCGCGTGGGGCGGCGCGTAGCGAGCGCCGCTTCACGGTGATCTGGCACCTGGCATGGGCCGTCCTTTTGGCGGCCGCGGCCGTCCTGCTGTGGCTGCTGACCGACGAGACCACCGACCCGGCCACGGTGGGCCTTGGCGCGATCGCCGCGGTGGGCCTTCTGGGCGCCCTCCTGGCGCAGGTGGCCGAGGAGACTGGCGCGGCGGCGGCGGTGATGGCCTGGGCGGTCGCGGGCGCCGGCGCGGCCCTGCTCACCGGCGGCACGGCCGGGCCGCTGGCCGCCCTTTGCCTGGCCCCGCTGGCGGCGGGCGCGGCCTTCGGGCGGCCGAAGCTGCTGGCGCTCGGCGCGGCGGGCGGCATCGCCGCGGCGGCGGCCGCCGCCCTCGGCGCACCGTTCCTGGGCTTCGCCCGGCCACCCGAGGCGATTTCCACCTGGCTCAGCCTGCTGGCGCTGGGAACCACCGGCCTGGGCCTCGCCGCGGGCCTTGTCGCCCTGCAGGGCCGGGTGCGCGGCTCCGACGTCCTGGCCCGCGAGACCGAGCTTGGCCTGCGCGAGGCCCTCGACCATCAGCCGCAGCTGCTGCTTGGCCTCTACCCCGGCGGCCGCATCCTCGAGGCCTACGGCGAGGCGCCGGCGGGGCTCGAGACCCGCGACATGGCCGAGCGCAACCTCGCCGACCTCGTCTGCGACGCCGACCGGCCCCGGGTTGAGGCCGCCCTGGTCCGCGCGGCGTCGGACGGCTCGGCGGAGGCCGCCTTCGTCCCCGCCCATGACGCCCAGGGCTGGTGCATGCTCACCGTGCGCCGAATGAGTTCGACCCGGCTGATCGCCGCCCTGCGCGACGCCCGCGCCCAGCGGAGCCGCGAGGCTGAGCTGGAGACCGCGCGGTCCGCCGCCGAGCAGCGCGACGCCGGCAAGTCCCGCTTCCTGGCCAATATGAGCCACGAGCTGCGCACCCCGCTCAATGCGATCATGGGCTTCTCCGACATCATGCGGCAGCGGCTGTTCGGCCCCATGGCCGACCGCTACGCCGAATATTCCCAGCTGATCCACGAGAGCGGCGCGCACCTCCTGGAACTGATCAACGACGTGCTCGACATGTCGAAGATCGAGGCTGAGCGGTTCGAGCTGGCGCGCGAGGACTTCGACGCCCGCGACGCGATCACCGCGGTCCTGCGGCTGATGCGCGGCCAGGCCGACCGGGCCGGCATCACCCTGCGCGGCGACCTGTCGCCGGAGAGCCTGGACGCTGAGGCGGACCGCCGCGCGGTCAAGCAGATCGCCTTCAACCTGATCTCCAACGCGCTGAAGTTCACGCCCAAGGGCGGCGCGGTGACGGTCAGCGCCTATCCGCAGGGCAGGGTGCTGGAGATCATCGTCGCCGACACCGGCGTCGGCATCTCGCGCGAAGACCTGGCGCGGCTCGGCCGGCCCTTCGAGCAGGCCGGGGGGTCGGAGCAGAAGCAGGGCGGCTCGGGCCTTGGCCTGTCGCTGGTCCGGGCGTTCGCGCGTCTGCACGGCGGCGACATGACCGTCGACTCGGCACTGGGCGAAGGCACCACCGTGACGGTGCGGATGCCGGTGCTGGTCGAGCCCGCGGAGGCCGACGAAGAGCCCGCGGAGCCTGAGCTAGAGGCGCCCGCCCCCCTCCAGGCCGAGGCTTAGACCCTATCCCGTTCAGATGGAGTCATCTGAACGGGATAGAAGGTTCTAATTTCAAACACTTAGAGCACATCGGACGGGTGAAATGGCTTCCATTTCACCCTGACGCGCTTTAGCGGGCGGCGACCTGCAGGAAAGCGCGGCCGGCAGCGAAATCGCCGACTTCCACATAGGCGCGGCGCACCCCGTCGCCCGGGAACAGGAACTCCACCGCCACCGCCTCGCGCGGGTCGAGGCCGGCCAGGTCGAGGGCGGCGGCGTCGGGGAAGCGGAACGCCCAGCCCTCGGAGGCGGCTGCATTCCTTGCGGGGGGCGGCATCAGCTCAGGCCCGGCCGAAGATCGGGCCGACGCCGCATAGGCCTTCAGCGCACTCGCCGGCGGCAGACGCCGGGCCAGCGGCAGGCCCGCCGTCGCGCCACCGCCCCAGCGGTCCAGATAGGGTTGCGCGCTGCGGCTAGAATTGCGCAGCACCAGCCGCGCGGCATAGGGCTCGGCCCCGTCGGCGAAGCGGGCCACGGCGATAAGGGCGGCGCTGCCGTCGCGGCCGGCTAGGCCGAAGGCCATGTGGTCCGCCCCGAACGTGGTCTCCTGGATCAGCCGCCAGCGCGCGGCCTTGGTGATGTTGCGGTCGGCGCGCCACTCGGCCACGTCGCCGGTGTAGGTCAGGCGGCTGAGCTTGGCGTAGCCGGAAAAGGCGGTGCGCACCCGGGTGGCGGCGATCGCCAGGTCAGGCGCCGTGCAGGCCGCGCCGTCGGCCTTGGCCCGGGCGGAGACTTCGACGCTCCTCAGGGAATCGGCGCTCATCCCCGCGCGCAGGGCTGCGCCACGGGCTTGGGCCGCGCCGGCGGCGAGCGCCGCGCCCACCTCGGGCGCGAACAGGCCACAGCGGAGATCCGCCTGCGTCATCACCGTCCGCTCGTAGAACAGGTCCACGGGCTGAGCCCGCACAACTCCAGGCGCGGCGATGCCCGCCGCGACCAGTAACCCCATCCACCGAGACGCCGGCTTCGCGCTTCTGCGCGAGCTCTTCATGCGTCTTCTTTCGTTGCGGCCTTCGCAGACCAACGGCCAAGCTATCGGCGGAGCGTTGCTATCCCGCTAACGGGCCCGCATCTTCCCGCCGTGTGGTGGATCTGAAGTTCCCACGCCGCCTGGGGCCAGCGCTGTTGGGAACTTCAGATCCTCGAACCACACGGCGAACAAAGGCTTGCTAGTGTCCTCATCGATCCCGAAGTTCGCCAAAGCCCGTCCCATCCGCTCCCGAACTTCGGGACCGGGACACTAGGCCATGCTGCTTTCCACCGACATCTGGGTGAGCGCCCTGATCCGCAGGGCCGAGCTCTCCGGGGCCTTCGCGATGATCATCCGCAAGGGCGACGCGCGCGCCGGCGCGGTGCTGGTCAAGGCGCTGAACCGGCCGCAGGGCACCGCCAGGCTCTACGCCGAGGCCACCCGGCTGGACGGCGAGCGGGTGTGGATGCAGCCGGCGCTCTCCGACAAGGAGCCCGACCTCGACGCCTACATCGAGCGCGCCGCACGCGTGGACCCCGACGTCTGGGTCGTGGAGATCGACGACCGCGAAGGCCGCCACTTCCTGACCGAGCCGGTGGACAAGGCCTGAGCCGTCGCCGGGATATTCGCCGGTTAACCGCCTTCGTGAACGGCGACGAAAGCCTGCCCATGGCACGGTTCCGCGTCGTCCTGATCCGCCAGCCCCCCGACACGCCCCCAGTTCCCTGAAGGCCGCATGCTGTTCCTGTTGAATGACGTCGTCTTCCGTATCGACGGCGTGGCCGACGACGCGCGCCTGACTGGCGAGGCTTTCCAGAAGCTGGCGTTCCCTGCGGTGCTGCGCATGGGCCAGGAGCTGTTCGCCGACGCCCTGCTGCTGCCGCGCACCGACCCCGACAAGGCCCGCCGCCTGGGCGCGCTCATCCAGGCCAAGGCGCCGATGATCAATGCGGCCCTGTTCATCACCCCGGTCGCCGGCTGCGCACCCCACGAGGTGATCGTGCGCTTCGCCAGCGCCCAGTTCGAGGTGATGGTCGACCTGTTCAACCTGCAGCGGGCGGGCGAGCTCGACACGGTGGCCGCCGACCGCAAGGTCTGGCGCCGACTGGCGGCATAGACCCTGACCCGTTCGGATGGAATCATCTGAACGGGATAGAAGGGTCTATCTTCAAATACTTAGAGCACGTCGGACGGGTGAAATGGTTCCATTTCACCCTGACGCGCTCTGAGGCGCGGACCCGGACGGTTCAGAACCCGGCGCAAGCCCGTAGCGCCCGGGTCGCCGCCGCCTCGTCGGCGAAGGACAGGCGGCCGGCCCTGCGCAGGACGCGATCAACCTCGATCGTGGCGATCTTGCTCGCCCGGAGGATGGACGCAGCGGGCAGTCCGGCGGTCTGCAGATCGTCGATCTGAGCGTCGCCATGAAGGTGGCGCCCACGATCCGTTGTGATCATCGCCACCCACAGCCGATCGAGTTGCTCGCCGAGCGCGCTAGCGGAGACCACCAGCGCGGGCCGCCGCTTCTCGGCCAGCCGGTCGCTGTAGGGAAAAGGCACAACGACGATATCGAAGGGAGCGAAGGTCAAAGGCTCTTGTAGGCGGCTTCGTCCGCTTCACTGCCCCACTCTGCAAAGGTCGCGAACGGGTCCTCTTCTTCCACAGGCCCGGCGTCCGCCACGTCGTCCTCGATCTCTATTTCGCCAGCGCTGATCAGATTGGGCTGACCGGTTATGTCCCCTTGCATCCGGAGGCTCACCCCACCGCGCTTGATGCGAGCGATCACGGCGCCCAAGTCGCTGACATAGAACTGATTGGCCGCCTTGTTGTGCTGCGGATCGACGGCCCGGTCCGCTAGAATGTAGTACCCATGAGCGTTGCGCTTCGGCGTGAACACTTCCACGCGCCCGTCGGGTAGTTTGCGGCGGCGAATTAACTTCGGCATCGACAAGTCCTTGCAACCAGAATGAAAAATAATCCTTATTTTTCCTTGCGTCAACGATATCGATCTTGCTAAGCGCTGCAAATGAGCACGTCCCCCGCCGCTGAGGCCGCCACTTCTCGCCTAGGAATCGCCGCCCAGGCGGCGAGGCGGCGAACCTTCGCGATCATCTCCCACCCCGACGCCGGCAAGACGACCCTGACCGAGAACCTGCTGCTGGCGGGCGGCGCGATCCGCGCGGCTGGCCAGGTTCGGGCCCGCGGCGAGAACCGCCGCACCCGGTCCGACTGGATGAAGATCGAGCGCGAGCGCGGCATCTCCGTCTCCGCCTCGGTAATGACGTTCGACCACGCGGGCTTGATGTTCAACCTGCTGGACACGCCGGGCCACGAGGACTTCTCGGAGGACACCTACCGCACGCTCACTGCCGCCGACGCGGCGATCATGGTGCTGGACGCGGCCAAGGGCATCGAGCCGCAGACGCTGAAGCTGTTCGAGGTCTGCCGCCTGCGCGACATTCCGATCATCACCTTTATCAACAAGATGGACCGCGAGGCGCAGGACCCGTTCGCCCTGCTGGACGAGATCGGCTCCAAGCTGGCGCTGGACCCCGCGCCGCTCTACTGGCCCGCCGGTTCCGGCGGACGGTTCAAGGGCATGCTCGACCTCACCCGCGACAAGTTCATCCCGTTCGCCAAGCGGGGCGGCGGTCCGGCCGGTCAGGAAGACGGCCACCCGCCGGCCATCGCCTTCAAGGGCAATGCGGTGGTCAGCTACCTCGATCCGGACGAACTGGAGGAACTGGGGGAGAACGCCGAGCTGGTGAGCGGCGCGTCCAAGCCCTTCGACCCGCAGGCCTTCCTTGAGGGTCACATGACGCCGGTGTTCTTCGGCTCGGCGCTGCGCCACTTCGGGGTCGATGAGCTGCTGGCCGGGATCGGGGCCTACTGCCCGCCGCCCAAGGCGGTGGCCGCGGTGAAGGGCGGCGAGCCCGCCCAGGTGCAGCCCGGCGCCAGCGAAGTCACCGGCTTCGTCTTCAAGGTCCAGGCCAACATGGACCCCAACCACCGCGACCGGATCGCCTTCCTGAAGATTTGCTCGGGGCAGTTCACGCGGGGCATGAAGCTTAAGGCGCCCAACACCGGCAAAAATCCCCTCAAGACGATCAGCGTTAACGCGCCGATGATGTTCTTCGCGTCAGACCGGGAGCTCGCCGAAGACGCTTTCGCCGGCGACGTGATCGGAATTCCCAACCACGGCGTCCTGCGCGTCGGCGACAGTCTTTCCGAAAGCGGGAGCCTCCGCTTTGCCGGCCTGCCCAACTTCGCCCCGGAAATCCTCCAGCGGGTCCGGGTCAAGGATCCGCTGAAAGCCAAGCACCTGAAGAAGGCCTTGGAGAGCCTGGCCGAGGAGGGGGTCACCCAGCTCTTCCGCCCGACCATCGGCTCGGATTTCATCGTCGGCGCGGTGGGCCAGCTGCAGTTCGAGGTGATGGCCGACCGCCTGGCCAACGAATATCAGCTGGAGGTGATCTTCGAGCCCAGCCCCTATGGCGAGGCCCGCTGGCTGGTGGGCGACAAGGCCGACCTGGAGGACTTCCAGTCCAAGCACCGCTCGGCCATGGGCGCGGACATCGACGAGCAGCCGGTCTATCTGGCCAAGTCGGCGTGGGACATCGGCTACGCCACCGAGCGCTACCCCAGGGTCCGCTTCGAGCGCGCCAAGGAACGGGCCTAAGCGCGCGGCATGGCGGGCGTCCTCCTCTACGGCGCCCCCGCGCCCGGCCTGGCCGAGATTCCCAAGGGAGCCGTCCAGGTCTCGCCGCTGATCCTGGGGTCGCAGGATCTGGCCGAACTCGACGACGCCAGCGCCAACCAGGCGGTGATCCTCGCCCCCGGCGGCACCCTGGAACGCGACTACGTGCTGGCCCAGGCGCTCAGGGTCCTCAAGCCCGGTGCGCCGATCCTGGCCTTCGCGCTCAAGGACAAGGGCGGTTCGCGCCTGAAGAAGGCCCTGGAGGCGTTCGGCTGCGAGGTGGGCGAGGACGCGCGCAAGCATCACCGTTTCTGTCGCGCCGCCAGGCCCAAGGCGCCTAAGGGCCTGGCCGACGCCATCGCCGCCGGCGGCCCGCAACTGCGGCCCGATCTTGGCCTCTGGTCGCAGCCGGGCGTGTTCAGCTGGGATCGCATCGACCCGGGCAGCGCGCGCCTGCTGGAGATCCTGCCCAAGCTCGCCGGGAAGGGCGCCGACCTCGGCTGCGGCGTCGGCGTCCTGGCCGCCGCGATCCTCGCCTCGCCGAATGTGACCAGCCTCGCCTGCGTCGACCTCGACCGCCGCGCCGTCGCCTGCGCGCAGCACAATCTCGACGACCCGCGGGCCCGGGTTCTCTGGGCCGACGCCCGCGTGCGCGACGAGAGCCTGACCAGCCTCGACTTCGTGGTTATGAACCCGCCGTTCCACGACGGCGGATCGGAAGACAAGGCCCTCGGCGTCGCGTTCATCGCCGCCGCCGCGGCCATGCTGCACAAGGGGGGAACCGCCTGGATCGTCGCCAACCGGCATCTGCCCTACGAGCACGGGCTCGGCGGCGCATTCGCCGAAGTCACCGTCAAGGCCGACGCTGGCGGCTACAAGATCTTCGAGGCGCGGAAGTGAAGCCTCCCCAAAAGCCGCCCATGGCCCGCCTCGACCGCCTGCTGGCCAACCTCGGCTACGGCTCCCGGCGCGAGGTCACCGCTCTCGTCGCCCGCGGCCAGGTGATCCTCGATGGCGCGACATTGAAGGACGCCGGCGCCCGCATCGCCGTCACTGCCGACCTGCCGGCGCGGATGATCATCGCCGGCCAGCCGGTCGATCCGCCCGCGCCCCTGACCATCCTGATGCACAAGCCGCTGGGCGTGGTCTGCTCGCACCGCGAGGCCGGGCGCAGCGTCTATGAACTTCTGCCGCCCCGCTGGCAGGGCCGCCTCCCGGCGCTCTCCAGCATCGGGCGCCTCGACAAGGAAACCTCAGGCCTGCTGTTGATCACCGACGACGGCCCGTTCCTGCACCGGGTGATCTCGCCGAAGAGCGAGGTCGCCAAGCGCTACGTCGCGACCCTCGACCGTCCGCTGGCCGGCGGGGAAGCGGAGCTGTTCGCCGCCGGAACCCTGATGCTCGACGGCGAGAAGGATCCGCTCGCCCCGGCCGTGCTCGAGCCGCTCGGCCCGAACGAGGCCCGGCTGACCATCACCGAGGGCCGCTACCACCAGGTCCGCCGCATGTTCGCCGCGATCGGCAACCACGTCACCGCGCTGCACCGCGACCGGATCGGCGGCCTCGGCCTCTCGGAGGACCTTGAGCCTGGCGCCTGGCGCATCCTCGCCCCGGGCGAGCAGGCGGTCATCTTCGACTGACCACAGACCTGGTTAGGTGGAACTGCGCCAATTCGCGTGCGCTCTACTGTTGCGGTAAGGTCTCGTTAACCATAGTCGAAAAGTTAACCACTTGTTAAAGCCGGCGGCTCCGGCTTTGCTCTTGTCGTTGGGAGAGCGTGGCCGCCGTTTCATACCGGGACGGCCGCCAGGTTGGAGCGACGGCATGTTCGAGTTGGGCCGCGAACTGATGAAACTCTTCGCCGGCGAGCGGATGAAGCCTTTTGCGCCAGATGGCGCCCACGGCCTGACCGGCGGCGACGCCGCCCTGCTCGAACTGCTCGATCTCAATCTGCTGATGGCCGAGGCCAAGGCTGCGGACGTGGCCGCCGGCCGGGTCAGCACCCAGGACAAGGCCCAGCGCCGGCTTGACGCCGCCGTCGTCTGGCGCGAAGTCGCCCGCCGCTCGGGCGACGTGGTGGCCCTGCGCAAGGCCGCCGCCACCGCCGAGCTGGCCGTCGACGCCTTCGATCCCATCCGCCGGGCCGACAGCTGGGCCCGCGCCCGCTGTGAACAGGGCCTCTGCGGCCTGCTGGGCGCCGAGCTGTTCGGCGACCCGGGGCTCAATGCCGCCGCCGTCGCCGCCTTCCGCGAAGCCCGCGCCGCCGCCCGCGGCGGTGTCGCCGCCCCCCTGGCCGACGTCGGCATGGCCCTGGTCGAGGGCCGCCAGGACCTGGCTGCGGGCGACGCCGCCGCCGCCTGGGCCGCCGTCGCCCGCTTCCATCCGCCGATCGCCGCGCTCGACGCCATGAGCCGCCGCCTGCCCGCCGCCCGCCCGCTCGCCGCCGAGGCGCGTCTCGCGCGCGGCGACCTGATCTGCGGCTTTGGCGCCCGGCTGAAGGATGAGGCCCTGCTGCGCGCCGCTCTCGACGACGCCACCGCCGCGGCCGCGCGCCTGGATCTGGCCTATGAGCCGCTCACCTGGGTGCGCGCCGAGATGCTACGCGGCCAGGCCATGACCCTGCTGGGCGAGTGCCAGGGCGACGTCGATGCTGTCGCCACCGGCGCCACCACGCTGGCGGGCGCGCTGGACCATCTCAACCGCGACCACAGCCCGCTCGACTGGGCTCGCACGCAGATCGCGCTGGCCCACGCCCTGCAGGCGCTGGGCGACGCCAGCGCCGACGAGCGCGCCTACGAACAGGCGGTCACCTGCTACGACCGCGCCAATCTGGTGCTGAGGGACGCGCCGACGACCCCGCTGCGTGGCCTCGCCGCCGGTGAGCGGGCCATGTGCCTGGCGCGCTCGGCCGAACTCACCGGCGACATCGGCGTGCTGGATGCGGCCGAAGCGGCCCTGAAGATCGAACTCGCCCAGCTGCAGCCGCGTCGCGACCCTGCGGCCTGGGCGCTGGTCCAGCTGCACCTCGCCCGCCTCTACGAGGCCCGCGTCGAGATCACCGGCAAGGACCGGGGCGAACGCGCCTCGGCGGTCATGGCGCTCGACGCCGCCCTCGACGTTTTCGCCGAACAGGGCCTGCGCTCACTGACCATCATGGCCTCCGAAGCGCTCGATCGCCTGAAGGCCGGTCCGGCGGCCAAACGCACGGCGGTCTGAGCCCAGCGTGGCCGCCCCGAAGCCCTAGCGGCCGCGCCACCATTTGAGGCCCGCGCGCTCAGCCGCCTGCAGCACGGTGTAGAGCACGGCGCCCATCACCCCGAGCACGAAGAGGGCGGCGAACATCCGCGCGGTCTGCAGCCGGTAGCCGGCGTCCAGGATGCGCCACGCCAGGCCCTGCACCTTGCCCGATCCGGCGACGAACTCTGCCACCACCGCGCCGACGATCGCCAGGCCCGCCGCCACCTTGTGGCCCTCCAGCACGAACGGCACCGCAGACGGCGCGCGCAGCCGCAGCAGCCGCTGCAGCGGCGTCGCGCCATAGAGGTCGAACAGCCGCATCAGGTCCGGGTCGGCCGCCTTCAGGCCGGTAACCGCGCCGGAATAGATCGGGAAAAAGGCGACGATCACCGCCAGCGCGATAATCGCCCGGCCCGGATGGTCGGTCCCGGCCCAGATGTTGACCAGAGGCGCGATGGCGATCACCGGCGTGACCTGCAGCACCACGGTGATCGGCTGCACGGCCCGCTCCAGCGTGCGGCTCAGCACCACCACCAGCGCCAGGCCTTGGGCCAACAGGCTGGCGACGGCCAGGGCGATCAGGGCGTTGGACACCGTGTAGCCGGCCGCCGCCACCAACGACGGCGCGTCGGCCGCCAGCGCCGCCCCGATCGCCGACGGCGGGGCGAGGAAATAGACCGGAACTTGCAGGGCGCGGCAGGCGATCTCCCAGATCCCCAGAAGGATGGCGATCAGCGCCGTCGGCGCCAGGAGGGCGGTGAGCCGGTTCACGCCGCCATCCCCCCCGACATACCTTGCGCCAGCGCGTCGGAGACCGCCTCTGCCGTGGCTCGAAAGCCCTCGGTGGTGCGGAATTGGGCCGGGCGGGGCAGGGGCCCTGCAACCGCGATGTCGCCGACCATGCGGCCCGGCCCGGCCGACATCACCAC
This sequence comes from Alphaproteobacteria bacterium, assembly GCA_025350685.1. Lineage (GTDB taxonomy): Bacteria > Pseudomonadota > Alphaproteobacteria > Caulobacterales > Caulobacteraceae > Phenylobacterium. The sequence continues at coordinate 13,964 of JANXXK010000342.1, forward strand.
CACGCGCGAGGCCATGTAGACCGCCTCCTCGACATTGTGGGTGACGAAGATGATCGCCGGGCGGATGTCGGCCCACAGCTTCAGGACGTCGTCGGCCAGCGCGCGCCGGGTGATCTCGTCCAGCGCCGCGAACGGCTCGTCGAGCAGCAGCAGCTTGGGCTCGGTGACCAGCGCACGCGCCAGCGAGACCCGCATCGCCATGCCGCCGGAAAGCTGCGCCGGTCGCGCCGCCTCGGCGCCCGCCAGCCCCACCCGCGCCAGGGCCTTGTCGGCCTGCGCCGCCGCGTCGGTCTTGGGCATGCCCGACAGCTCCAGCGGCAACGCCGCATTGGCCCGCGCGCTCAGCCAGGGCGCCAGCGTCGGCGCCTGGAACACCACCGCCGTCTCGCCGCGGCCCGGCGCGCGGGCGACCTCGCCGCGGGTCGGCGCCTCCAGCCCGGCCAGCAGCCGAAGCGCCGTCGACTTCCCGCATCCCGACGGCCCGACCAGGGCCACGATCTCCCCCGCCGCGATGCTCAGCGAAAACGGTCCCAGCGCGCGGCCGCGCGGATAGTCGACCTCGACGTCGGTGAGGGCGGCGATCGGCATCAAAACCTCCCCCGTAAAACGGGGGAGGGGGACCACGAAGTGGTGGAGGGGGCGCTGGCCTCGCGCCGCACGGCCCCAGCGCCCCCTCCGTCAGCTTCGCTGCCACCTCCCCCGCGAGCGTGTGAGGTTTTTGGATTGTTCACCTGCGCGGATCTCGTCACTTGCTCACGAACTGCAGGGTGTAGGCGGTCTTCGGATCGAGGGTCTTGGGATAGACCCCTTGGCTCGACGCCATGTCGAAGAAGGCCTTCCACGTCGCGTCGGTCATCGCTCCGATGCCGCCTGGCCCGTTCTTGCCAGGTTGGGCGTCGCCGCCGTCCACGATGGCGTAGGACTTCAGCTTGGCGCGGGCCTGGTCGAGGACATCCTGGGTCATCTCCGGGTTGTCGCGGCGGATCAGGGCGTCGGCGGGCTTGGGGTCGCCGTAGAGGTAGTCATGCCATCCCTTGGCCGTGGCCTCGACGAAGGCCTTCACCGCGGCAGGATTCTTGGCGATCAGCCTGTCGGGCGCCAGGATCATGGTCGCGTAGCCGGGGTAGCCGTTGTCGGCCAGCAGGAAGACCACCGGCTTCAGCTTGGCCTCCTTCTCGATGGTATAGGGCTCGCTCGTGACATAGCCCTGCTGGGCCGCGCGCTTGTCGGCCAGGAAAGGCGCAGAGTTGAAGGTATATTTGCGCACCTGGTCGTCGGTGAAGCCGTACTTGGCCTTCAGCCACACCCAGAAACCGCTGATCGAGGCGTCGCCCAGCAGGATCGGGTGGCCTTTCAGGTCGGCCAGCGTCGTCACCCCGGTGTCGGGGTGGGCGATCAGCACCTGCGGGTCCTTCTGGAAGACCGCGGCCACGGCCTTCACCGGCACACGTTCCTGGGCCAGGTTCATGACGATGAAGGCGTTGGAGCCGACGCCCAGGTCGATGGCGCCCGCGGCCAGCTGCTGCGGCACATTGGAGCCCGGCCCACCCTGGATCAAGGTTACGTCCAGCCCGCGCTTGGCGTACTCGCCTTCCGCCACCGCCTCGTAGAAGCCGCCGTGCTCGGCCTCCGCCCGCCAGTCGGTGGCGAAGCGGATGGCGGTGCGCCCGGACGCGGCCGGCGCATCAGGCTTCTTCGCTGGCGAACAGGCGGCCAGCGTCACGGCCAGAGCGATTGCGAGGAAACCCGAAGCCTTCATGCACACCCCCGAACTCAGAGCTTGAAGGTAAGGCGGCGCGCCTCCCGTTGGAAGACGCCCATAGCAAGAGGGCGGCGCTCCAGTTGCCCGGAACTCCGCCCTCTCATCCAGATCCGTTGGGGGATCTGTGCCTTCCAGGTCGGTCGCGCCTGCGGTTCACGGGGTCGCCCCCGCTGGTTTTCCGTCGCGTCCGGTGTCTCGTGAAGTTTGTCCCGGGTTGCCCCGGTCCTCGCTACTCGAAACCTCTTGCTCGCCTCTGCTTCTGGGTCCGCCGTTTCCGGCCTCTCCGTCCGCCCGCGCCGCAGTCCCTCTCGGCAAGTGAACGGTGCTCCCGAACCCGAAATCCGGCAAGCGGCGGAATGGGCCGGGATGTGCGTCAGCCGGCCGATCCCGGTGCATATCCGGTGGACAACCTGGGACTCGGTGTCGAATTGCGCTGTTCGTTCAACGCCGGCAACAATCCACAGGAAACGCGGGTCGAAACCTCAACGCGCGCTTTGCAGGGCCTCGCGGCGCTCTTCGAGGGCCAGCCACTCTTCCTCGGCCGCCGCCAGGCCTTCGCGCGTCTGGTCGAGCTGGCGGCTGAGCGCCTGGAACGCCGCCGGATCGCGCCCGTAGAGACCCGGATCGGCGAGCCTGGCCTCCAGCGCGGCGGTCTTGCCGGGCGCCTCGGCGATCAGTTTTTCCAGCTCCTCCAGCCGCCGCTGGTCCTTGTAGGAGAGCTTTCCGGCGGGCTTGGCCGGCGGGGCCGGCGTTGGCTTGGCGGCGATTTTCGTCGGCGCGAACGCCGCGATCGGCAGGCGGCCGAAGAAGCCGGGGTTCTGGGAGACGAAATCCTGCCAGCCGCCGGGCGTCTCGATGGCATGACCCTTGCCGTCCAGGCCGATGGTCGAGGTCGCCAGCCGGTCGATGAAGTCGCGGTCGTGGCTGACCAGGATCAGCGTGCCCTCGTAGTCGGCCAGCAGGTCCTCGAGCAGGTCCAGCGTGTCCATGTCGAGGTCGTTGGTCGGCTCGTCCAGCACCATGACATTGGCCGGCCGGGCCAGCGCCTGGGCCAGCAGCAGGCGGTTGCGCTCGCCGCCCGACAGGCTGCGCACCGGCTGGCGCAGTTGGGCCTCCGAGAACAGGAAATCCTTGGCGTAGGAGACGATATGGCGGGGCTCGCCGCGCACCAGGATCTGGTCGCCGCCCTTGGGCAGCAGCACCTCGCGCAGCGTCATCTCGGCATTCAGCGCCGCTCGGGCCTGGTCGATGTAGTTGATCTCCACCTTGGTCCCAAGGCTGACCTCGCCCGAGTCCGCCGGGATCTCGCCCAGCAGCACCTTCACCAGCGTGGTCTTGCCCGCCCCGTTCGGGCCGACCACCGCCACCCGGTCGCCGCGCAGGATGCGGGTGGAGAAGTTCTTCAGCAGCACGCGGTCGCCGAACGCCTTGGAGACCCCCTTGGCCTCGACCACCCGCTTGCCGGACACCCCGGAGCTGGCGAGCCCCATGTTGAGTTCCTTGCGGGTGTCCTTCAGCCGGTCGGCCTTGTCCTGGCGCAGGCTATCGAGACGCCGGCGGCGGCCCTCGTTGCGCGCGCGCCGGGCGGTGACGCCGCGGGCCATCCAGTGCTGCTCGCGCTGGATGTAGCGGTCGAGCCTGCGCGCCTCCTCGGCCTCGGCCGCGGCGATCTTCTCGGCCCAGTCGTCGAAGCCGGCGAAGCCGTGGTCCAGGCGCTTGACCTGCCGGTACTCAAGCCAGAAACAGCGCTTGGTCACCCGCTCCAGGAACGCCCGGTCGTGGCTGACAATGAGGGCGGCCGCGCGCGACGCCGACAGCTCCTCTTCCAGCGTCTCGATGGCCAGGATGTCCAGGTGGTTGGTGGGTTCGTCCAGGAGGATGACGTCGGCGTCTTCGGCGAAGGCCCGGGCCAGCGCCGCGCGGCGGATCTCGCCGCCCGACAGCCCCTCGGCGGTCTTCGCGGGATCAAGCCCGAAATCGGTCAGCCGCGCCTCGGCGCGATAGCTCTCCGCCCCGCCGGCTGTGGCATAGTCCAGCAGGGTCGCCCCGACGATCTCCGGCTCCTGCGGCACGAAGGCCACCCGCACGCCGGTGGTGATGTTCCGCTCGCCGCCGTCCGGCTCGATCTGGCCGGCCAGGATGCGCAGCAGGGTCGACTTGCCCGCCCCGTTGCGCCCGACCAGGCACGCGCGGACCCTGGCGTCGAGCGCCAGGTCGACGCCGTCGAACAGCATCAGCGGACCGTCCGCCAGGCGGACGTCCTTCAAGGCGAGAATGGGTGCGCGCATCGAGGCGCTGGACATATAGGCCCCACCGACAAGCGCAAGGGGGGCGGCGAGCGCAAGGGCGGGGCGGTGGTGGAGCCGTTAATGACCCAGGTTGCGGTCGATCAGGCGATCGATGTCGCCGTGGTCGCCCTCGCCGTCCGTGTGACTCTTCACCGGGCTGCGGAACTCCGCCACCACCAGGGGGCCGGTCACCGGGCCCCTGGCCACATAGCCCGCCGCCCGGAAGCCGGACGGCTCGCGATGGTTGGCGGCCAGCACATAGACCAGCGAGACGTTGCTGCGCCCGATCTCGTCGGCCATCACCTCGGCGCCGCGCAGGCCCGCGTGCACCACTGAGTGCTTATGGCCATGCCCGATGTCGACGTCGGTGTCGTCGCCGCGGCCGCGCGCGTTGATGTGGATGCCGAACAGCCGCACGTCGGCCTGGTCGCCGTCGGCGTGGACGTGGACGAACGGGACGTCGACGTCGGCGCGGTCGCCGGTCCCCTCGGCATAGCTGACCGGAATCGGGTCGCGGTAGACCGGCACCAGGGCGTGCAACTGGGCCCGCGTGGCCGCCAGGGCCTCCGATGGCGTCTGGCCATGCACCGCCGCCAGACGCAGGCGCACGGTCTCGCCGCGCCGGCCCGAGTAGTCGCACCACTGGCCGTCGGGCGACTTCGCGGTCCGGATCAGGTCGCCCTGGCTCGCCGGACAGTCCAGCGTCGCCGCCGCCCGCAGGGGCGGGCCGTCGGGCAACACGTAGGCCTGCACGGCGCTGGCGGCGCCGGCCGCGGTCAGGGCGAGGGCGGCCAGGGTGAGACTTCTGCGCATCGCGGGGCGCCTTTCATCGGCTTGGGTTGGACCAGCGTCAGGCGTGGCCGGGGCGAAGTCCAATGAACTCGCGGTAAGGCGCCGGCTCGACGCGGCCGCCGTGCGCGCCTAGAAGCCGCCCATGTCCGGCGAACCCTTCTGGCGGCGCAAGACCCTCGAGCAGATGACGGCTTCGGAGTGGGAGAGCCTCTGCGACGGCTGCGGCCTCTGCTGCCTGGTGCGCTTCGAGGACGAGGACACCGGCGAGATCACCCCCACCCGCGTCCACTGCAAGCTGTTCGACGCCCAAGCCTGCGTCTGCACCGACTACGCCAACCGCAAGGCCCATGTGCCCGACTGCGTGAAGCTGACGCCCGGCAACATCGAGCAGCTCGGCTGGATGCCGCTCTCCTGCGCCTACCGCCGCATCCACGAGGGCCGCGATCTCGCCGACTGGCACCCGCTGGTCTCCGGCGATCCGGAAAGCGTCCACCGCGCCGGTATCTCGGTGCGCGGCCAGACGATCAGCGAGACGGTGCTGAACGCGCCCGAGGACGCCCTCGACTTCGCCGCCCCGGACCTCAGCGTCGAGCGGGGCCGGGAGTGACCGTGGCAAATCTGCAACAACGGCCCTTGCGCCGGAACCCGAACCGACCAATCTAGGCGGCAAGTCTCCACACCATCGGAAGGGTTTTGAAGGTCTTGGCGAGCGACCCGTATCAGGTCCTGGGCGTCCCGCGTTCGGCGAGTGCGGACGAGATCCGCAAGGCGTTCCGCAAGCTTGCGAAGGCCAACCACCCCGACACCAACCCCAACAACAAGGCCGCCGAGGAGCGCTTCAAACAGGTGTCCGGGGCCTTCGACATCGTCGGCGACGTTGAGAAGCGCAAGAAGTTCGACGCCGGCGCGCTGGACAACGACGGCCGTGAGACCTTCGGCGGCGGTGGTTTCGGCGGGAGCCGGCAGGGGCCCTGGGGGCCCGGCCCGGGCGGCGGTGGAACCTATCGGCAGGGCGCGGAACAGAGCTTCGAGGGCGTCGACCTCGGCGACATCCTGGGCGAGATGTTCGGCGGCGGCGGCCGGGGCGGCGGTGGCGGACGCGGCGGGGCCGGCGGCGGCTTCGGTGGCTTCTCCCAGCGCGGGGGCGACGTTCGCGCGCGCCTGGAGATCGACCTCGAACAGGCGATCAAGGGCGGCAAGCGGCGGATCGCTTTCTCCGACGGCCGCACCATCGACGTGACCATCCCCAAGGGCGCCCAGGAGGGCCAGACCCTGCGCCTCAAAGGCCAGGGCTCGCCCGGCCGCGCCGGCCCCGGCGACGCGTTCATCGAGCTGACCATCGCCCCGCACACCCTGTTCCGCCGCGAGGGCGAGACCCTGGTCGTCGACGTGCCGGTGACGGTCTATGACGCGGTCCTGGGCGGCAAGGCCGAGGCCCAGACTCCGGACGGCCCGGTGACCCTGACCATCCCCAAGGGCGCCAACACCGGCACGAGATTGCGCTTGAAGGGCCGCGGCCTCAGCGATCCCAAGGGCCACCGCGGTGACCTCTTCGCGCGCCTGGTGGTCGCGCTTCCCGAGGCGCCCGACGCCGAACTGGAAGCGCTGGCCGAAAAATGGCGCAAGGAACGACCCTATTCGCCCAGAAAGCCCGCCAACACCCGGTGACACGGCTAGGCCGCGTGCGCATAAGCTTGGCGTTCAGGCCCGGTTCAGTCGCGGGCCGCTAGGTCGAGCCGATGAAATCCCGCCGTCCCTCTGCAGGCCTGTCCCTCGCGGTTCTGGCCCTGGTCCTCGGTTTCGCGCCGGCCGCCGGCGTGGCCGCGCAGGATCGGCCGGAAGCCCACGCAGGCAGCCAGGTGCCGCTCTCAACCGTTCTCAAGGACATCGCCAAGCGTCACCCGGGTCGGCAGCTCAACACCACCATGGGGGAATCCGGCGGCCGGCCGGTCTACAACGTCCAATGGCAGCTCACGAACGGACAGATCGTGGTCTTCGTCATCGACGCCCGGACCGGTCAGGAAATTGGCTAGCGGCTCTCGGGCCGAAGAAAGGAAGGGGACGCGGTCATGCGCATCCTGCTCGTAGAAGACGACCCGGACCTGTCACGGCAGCTGAAGTTGGCGCTGGCCGACGCCGGCTACGCGGTCGACCACGCGCCGGACGGCGAGGAAGCCCAGTTCCTCGGCGAGACCGAGCCCTATGACGCCGTCATCCTTGATCTTGGGTTGCCAAAAGTGGATGGCGTCTCGGTGCTGGAGCGCTGGCGGCGCGAGAACATGGCCACCCCGGTGCTGATCCTCACCGCCCGCGGCGCCTGGAGCGAGAAGGTGGCGGGCTTCGACGCCGGCGCCGACGACTACCTGACCAAGCCGTTCCACACCGAGGAGCTGCTGGCCCGCCTGCGCGCCCTGTTGCGCCGCACCGCCGGCCACGCCAGCCCCAACCTGGAGTGCGGCGGCCTCAGGCTCGACCCCCGCGCCGCCCGGGCCAGCGTCAACGGCGAGCCGCTCAGGCTCACCTCGCTGGAATACCGCCTGCTGCACTATCTGATGATGCACCAGGGGCGGGTGATCAGCCGCACCGAGCTGGTCGAGCACCTCTACGACCAGGATTTCGACCGCGATTCCAACACCATCGAAGTGTTCATCGGCCGGGTGCGCAAGAAGATCGGCGCCGATCGCATCGAGACCGCCCGCGGCCTGGGCTACCGGCTGACCGCGCCAGCGGAGGAACTGAACGGCGAGGCCAAAGCCTCGTGACGCTGTTCCCGTGATGGGCGCGAGATGATCCTCAGCGGGCTGAGGCATCCCTCGCTCGCCAGGCGCCTGGTGTTGCTGGCCCTGGGCTGGAGCCTGGCGACGCTGATCGTCTCGGCGGTGGGCCTGGCGCTGCTCTTCCAGCAGGCCGCCATCCGCCGGATCGACCAGAACCTCAACGACGTCACCGTCAACCTGGTCGCGGGCTCGACGGTGGAGGACGGCCAGGTCGTCGCCCCGCCGTTCACCGACGAGCGCGCACTTCGGGCCTATTCCGGCTGGTACTGGGAGATCGCCGAGCCCATCGCCGCGGGCAAGCTGCATGCCCTGGTGCCTTCCTATTCCCTGTTCGACACCACCCTGCGCGCGCCGGCCGACTTGGTGGCGCGGCTGAAGGCCAATCCGGGCAAGCACATCAGCTACGACACTGTCGGGCCCCAGGGCGAGCCGCTCAGGGCGCGGGCCCAGCAGAACTGGCTGCCGGGCCGCAGGTCGCCGGTGATCTTCCTGGCCGCCGAGGACTCCAGCTCGGTCGCCCGCGAGGTGCAGAACTTCGTGGTCGCCACCTCCTCGATCTTCATCCTGCTGGGCGCGGGTCTGGTGGTGGCGATCATCGTCCAGGTGCGCGTCGGCCTGCGCCCGCTCTACAACCTGCAGACCGAGGTCGCCGCCGTGCGCCGCGGCAAATCGCAGCGGCTGGAAGGCGCCTATCCCAGCGAAGTGATGCCGCTGGCCGAGGAGCTGAACGCCCTCGTCGAGCACAACCAGGAGGTCGTGGAACGCCAGCGCACCCATGTGGGCAACCTGGCGCATGCGCTGAAAACCCCGATCTCGGTGATGCTCACCGAGGCCGGCCAGCGCCCCGGCCCGCTCGCCGAGCTGGTCAGCCGCCAGGCCCAGGCCATGCAGCTTCAGGTCGACCACCACCTGCGCCGCGCCCGCGCCGCGGCCCGCACCCAGGGGCTGGGCGAGCGCACCGGCGTGGCCGAGGTGCTGGACGAGCTGTCCCGCACCCTGGAACGGATCTTCCGCGACAAGGGCGTCTCGATCGACTGGGACGCGCCCGACGACCTCTATTTCCTCGGCGAACGGCAGGACCTGCAGGAGATCGCCGGCAACGCCGTGGAGAACGCCTGCAAGTGGTGCAAGGCCAAGGTCAGGGTCCGCGCCGAGGCCGCCGCGCCCCAGCAGCTGCGCCTGGTGGTCGAGGACGACGGCCCCAGCCTGCCGCCCGACCGCCGTGACGAGGTGCTGCGCCGCGGCGCCCGCCTGGACGAGAGCGCGCCGGGCTCGGGCCTCGGCCTCTCCATCGTCGATGAACTCGCCCGGGCCTACGGCGGGGCCCTGCGCCTGGGGGACTCGGCGATGGGCGGCCTGCGCCTTGAGGCTGATTTGCCGCGGGCCGACGCCTGAGCGCGCAGACCCTGACCCGTTCAGGTTCTTCAACATGAACGGGATAGAAGGGTCTGTCTTTCAACGCCTTTCTTGGACGCGCCTGTGACGCAGGAGCCAACTTCGAGCGCGGTGACGCGCGGGCGCAAAATACGGATAACTTTCGGAAAACCTTAACCGGCCGTCGGCATGCTGACGATCGCGGAACACTGAATTCGCTGCGGAGCCCGAATGGTCGCCCTATCCGACCGCAAGATCGAGATCGTCAGGACGCTGGTGGAATCCGCGCCCGACAGGATCGTGGGCGGTCTCCAGCGCGCGCTCGCCGCGACCAACGGCGACACCGTGCTGGCCAGCGTCAAGCTGCTGGTCGAGGCCGAAGCGGCGGACCGTCTGCTGCGCAACACCGTCTTCCAGCCGGTCACCCCGCTGTTCGTCGGCGACGGAACCGGCGTCCACAGCCTGGTCTTCCCCACCCGCGCGCTCGCCTGCATCTGGCGGGGTCTGAAGACCGCCGCACCCGCTGACATGGCCGCTGCCAAGGCCGCCTCGGCCGGCATCGCCAAGGCGCTGGCGTCCGAACAGCGGCTGCCCGACCCCACCAAGACGTTCGATTCCCTGGTGGTGACCGCCGCGGCCCTGCTGCGCGAGAGCGACGCGCGCGATTTCCGCGCCGCGGCCGAGGCCTGCGAACGCGCCCGCGCCGGCAGCGCCGAGGTGCTCGCCGCCTGCCTGGACATCACCCCGGTCGTGCGCCGCACCCTGGGCCGGCTGAACGACTGGGTCGCCACCCCCGGCGACGAGACGGCCGCCGCCGCCCGCCTGGCCTACAAGGACGCCGTCGCCATCGCCGAGGATGCGGGCCCGCGCTTCTTCGAGATGATCGCCGCCCAGATCACCCCGCCATGGATGGTCCTGCGGATCATCTCAGCGATCATGGACAAGCCCACCGAGCGCTATCTGTCCGAATCCGAACTGGGCGGCTTCCCCGAACGCGAGCTGAAGGACATCGACGAGGCCCTGGTGGCGATCGCCAAGCTCGATATCGACGGCGGACCCCAAGTCGGCTGCGAGGCGGCCGAGCTCGTCGGCGTCATCACCCAGCAGACCTTCGAGATGGAGTGCTGCATCGAACTCAACAAGGAAACCGGCTGGGGCAAGCGCCTGCACTGCCAGAAGATGTCGCTCGCCAGCGTCGTCGAGGGCCGGCTGAAGGACGCCGAGAAGCAGACTGCCGCGGCCCTGCCGACCCAGTCCGCCGGCGGAAACCGCTTCCGCAAGCAGGCGCCGAAGCTCGATACACCGCCGGACCAGAAGACCGTCGGGCGGGCGATGACCCTGCTCACCTTCCTCGCCGAGACCCGCACATTCGCCAACCACGGCGGCTTCTCCGCGGCTCACAGCAAGGTGCTTGAAAAGCTAGGCGGCCAGATTGACCACTACGTCGAGGAAGTCGTCGATATCGCCCGTCACGGCGACACCGAGCCGGCCATCGCCCAGGCCTTCCTGCTGATTGCGGCCGACTTCACCGCCCTGGTGCGCGACGAAAAGGCCGCCGACATCGTCCGCCGCCGCGCGGCCGGGGTCGGTCACGGCGACGCCGTGCCGGCGCCTGTCTCCGAAGCTTAGTCCCCGAAGCGGAATCCGCGGCCTGCGCGCCCGGCCAGACGAGCTCTCGCCCTGCCGGGCGCTTTCCGCTACACGCGCGCCATGATCGACTTCTGGGCGACGGCCGGTGTGATTTCGGCCGCAGCCGCCATCCTGATCCTGCTCCGCGCCGCGCGCGCCGCCCGATCCGCTGCCCGCGGCGATGCGGCGGCCGACACCACCGGCGTCTTCTATCGCCGCCAGCTGGCCGAGATCGGCGACCTCGCCGACCGCGGCCTGATCGAAGCCGGCGAGCGCAAAAGCGCCGAGGCCGAGGCCGGCCGCCGCCTGCTGGCCGCCGCCGACGCCCCCGCCGAAGCCTGGACCGCGGACCCCAGCCGGCCCCTGGTGCTGGCCGCCGCCTTCGCCGCCCCGGCCCTGGCGCTGGCGCTCTATCTTACCGTCGGCGCGCCGGGCGCCCTGGACCAGCCGTTCGAAGGCCGGCTGAAGACCTGGATGGCCGCCAATCCGGAGCAGCTCGGGCCGCAGGAAATGGCCGCGGTGCTGAACCGCATGACCAGCCAGCGGCCCAACGACCCGGAAGGCTACCGCTTCCTGGCGCTCGCCGAGGGGGCGTCGAACAACCCCTCCGGCGCCGTGCGCGCCGTCAAGCGGGCCGTTCGCATCGCGCCCGGACGCGCCGACCTGTGGGAGATGCTCGGCGAGGCGCTGATCTACCAGGGCGGCGGGGCGATCAGCGACGACGCCCGCGACGCCTTCGCCCAGGCCCTGAAGCTCGACCAGACCAACCTCGCCGCCCGCTTCAACCTGGCCCGCGGCAAGGTGGCCGGCGGCGACAAGGCCGGCGGCGTCGGCGACCTGCAGGCCATGCTCGCCGCCCTGCCGGCCGACGACCAGCACCGCCCGGCGCTCCAGGCCGCGATTGCAGAGGCGCAAGGCGCGCCGGCCTCCGCGCGCGGCCTCAACGCCGACCAGCTGACCGCTGTCCGCGGCATGGTCGCGGGCCTTGCCGAACGGCTTTCGAAGGCGCCCGATGACCCGGCCGGCTGGGTCAAGCTGGTCCGCGCCTACGCCGTGCTGGGCGACACCGCCAAGCGCGAGGCGGCGCTCAGGCAGGCCTCGACCCGTTATGCGAACAAGCCGGATATCCTCGAGCAGCTGTCCAAGGCCGCAGCCGCGGAACCGATGACCAGAGGGCCGGCGAAATGAGCTGGTTGCCGAAATCCCCGAAGGCGCGGCGGCGCCTGACCCTGGTGGCCGCGATCGCCCCGGTGCTGGCGCTCGCCGTCGGTCTGACGCTGTGGGGCCTGCGCGACTCCATCTCCTTCTTCTACACCCCCTCGCAGGCCGCCAAGGCTTCTCCGCCGCCCGGCCGCTCGGTGCAGCTAGGCGGCCTGGTGCGCATGGGCAGCGTCAGGAAGCATTCCGACGGCCGCGTCGAGTTCGTCGTCGCCGACCGCACCGCCCAGGACCAGGTGAGCTTCCAGGGCGACCTGCCGGACCTGTTCCGCGAGGGCCAGGGCATTGTCGCCGTCGGCGCCTTCCGCCGCGACGGGGTTTTCGAGGCCAAGCAGGTGCTCGCCAAGCACGACGAGAAATACATGCCGCGCGAGCTCACCAAGGCGCTCAAGCAACAGGGCGAATGGCGCGGCGATGGCTCCACGCCGGACTACGCCAAGGCCCAGAACCCGTGAAGCCAGATTCCGGGAAAGCTGGCCGATGATGTTCGCCGAAATCGGTTCCTACGCCCTGGCCATGGGTCTGGCCTTCGCCATCGCCCAGGTCGGCCTGTCAGTGCTGGCTCGGCTGAAGCGCTCGACGGTTCTCGCCGCGGCCGGCGAGGGCGCGGCCCTGGCCAGCTTCGCCGGCGTGGCGTTGGCCTTCGCCATCCTGATCCACGCCTTCGTCACCTCTGACTTTTCGGTGGCCAATGTCGCGACCAACTCGCACACCGAAAAGCCGCTGATCTACAAGGTGGCCGGCGCCTGGGGCAGCCACGAGGGATCGATGCTGCTCTGGTGCCTGGCGCTGACCGGCTATGGCGCGGCGGCGGCGACCCTCGGCCGAGGCCTGCCGAAGGGCCTGAAGGCGCTGATGGTGGCGACACAGGGCGGCCTGGGGACCGTGTTCCTGGCCTACACGGTGTTCGCCTCCAACCCGCTCAACCGCATCGCCCTGCCGCCGGTTGAGGGCCGCTCGCTCAATCCGCTGCTGCAGGATCCGGCCTTGGCGATCCATCCGCCGTTCCTCTACTCGGGCTACGTCGGCATGAGCGTGGTCTTCTCGCTGGCGGTCGCCGCGCTCATCGAGGGCCGGGTCGACGCGGCGTGGGCCAGGTGGGTGCGGCCCTGGGCATTGGCCGCCTGGAGCCTGCTCACCGTCGGCATCATGCTGGGCAGCTTCTGGGCCTATTACGAGCTCGGCTGGGGCGGCTGGTGGTTCTGGGACCCGGTGGAGAACGCCTCGTTCATGCCCTGGCTGATCGCCACGGCCCTGCTGCACTCGGCCATCGTCACCGAAAAGCGCGGCGCTTTGGCCGGCTGGAGCCTGTTCCTGGCGCTGAGCGCCTTCTCCTTCTCCATGCTGGGCGCCTTCCTGGTGCGCTCCGGCGTGCTGACCTCGGTCCACGCCTTCGCCGTCGATCCCAAGCGCGGCGTACTGCTGCTGATCATCCTGGGGCTGACCACGGGCCTGGGCTTCGCGCTGTTCGCCTGGCGCGCGCCGAAGCTGGCGCCTGGCGGCGTCTTCGCCCCGATCAGCCGCGAGAGCGCCCTGGTGCTCAACAACATCCTCTTGGCCGCGGCCACCGCCACGGTGCTGCTCGGCACCCTCTTCCCGCTGATCCGCGAGGCCATGACCGGCGAGGCGATCTCCGTCGGCCCGCCCTACTTCAACCTGACCTTCGTGCCGCTGATGGCGGCGCTGGCGATCCTGCTGCCCGCCGGCCCGCTGCTCGCCTGGAAGCGCGGCGACGCCGCCGGCGTGCTGCAGCGCCTGTGGGCCGCGGCCTTGGCCGCCGGGGTCTTCGGTGTCGCCGCCTACGCCCTGGTCAGCCCGCAGAAGGCGCTGGGCGCGGCCGGCCTGACCATCGGCGCCTGGCTGGTCTGCGGCGCCGTCGCCGAACTGGTCGAGCGCACGCGCGCCTTCCGCGTCCCCGCCGCCGACAGCCTGCGCCGCCTCGTCGGCTTGCCGCGCGGCGCCTGGGGCATGACGTTCGCCCACCTGGGCCTCGGCGTCTTCGTGCTGGGCGCCTGCATGGAGCTCGGCTGGCACGGTGAGGCGGCCGAGACCCTGCCGATCGGCGGGTCACTGAACGTTGCCGGCTATCACCTGGTGCTGGAGACCGTCGGCCCGGTCGATGGCCCCAATTACGATGCCGAACGCGCGGTCATCCGCGCCACCAGGGATGGCAGGCCGGTCTGCACCGGCGAGCCGAACCGCCGCTTCTACCCGGCCGGCGGCGAGACCGTTTCGGGAATCGCCATCTGCTACCGCGGCTTCTCCCACCTCTACATGGTGCTGGGCGAGCGGCGCTCCGCCCAAATAGCAACAGGGGGCAATCATCCGGGCGCGCCGCCGGTCTGGCTGGTCCGCGCCTACTGGAACCCCTGGGCGACGCTGATCTTCCTCGGACCGGTGATAATGGCCTTGGGCGGGGTCATTTCGCTCTCTGACCGCCGCCTGCGTCTGGGTGTCGCGCGCCGCCGCAAGGAACAGCCGGCGTGAGGCTCGCGAGCATCCTTGCGGCCGTGGCCGGGGTGCTCTGCATCGCCGCGGCGGCCGATCCGGCCGATCGCCTGGCCGATCCGGCCCAGGAGGCCCGCGCCCGCGCCATCTTCACCGACGTCCGCTGCCTGGTCTGCCAGAACGAGTCGATCGACGATTCCGAGGCTGAGCTGGCCCACGACCTGCGGCAGATCGTCCGCGAACAGGTCCGCGCCGGCCGCACCGACGCGCAGATCAAGCGCTACCTCACCGACCGCTACGGCGAATTCGTCCTGCTGACCCCGGCGTTTTCCTGGATGAACCTGGCGCTCTGGGGCGGCCCGTTCGCGGTGGTCATTTTAGGCGCAGGCCTGCTCGCCACCCGCCTGCGGAACCGATCGAGCGTCGAAGACCTCTCTCCAGAGGAGGCCGATCGTGTGAGACGCCTGTCGCAAACCGATATCACCTGACATGATTGCGCCTAACATCCGTCCGAAAGCCGGGATGAGGGTGACCTAACCGTAACTTGAGGGCGCTTGCGCTCTCGTGCATCGAACCTAGGTTTAAAGATGTGCGCCGTATCGTCCGCGGCGGGCATAGGGAACAGAAGGCATTATGACTTCGAAGAAGACCGGTTATCTCCTGGGCGCCGTCGCCGGCGCGGGCGTCATGGCCGCCGCCGTCGCGGGCGCAGGCATGCGGCTGCCGGCCGCCCACGCTGACGGCGCGCACCTGATCAGGGCCTCCACCGCGCCGGTCTTCGCCCCACCGCCGGGCGCACCGATGTCCTTCGCCGACATCTTCGACAAGGTCTCGCCGGCCGTGGTGTCGATCAACGTGACCAGCCGGGTCGACTCCAGCGCGCTGCGCAAGATCCCGGGCTTCGAGAATTTCCCTTTCGACGGGCAGCGCGGGGCCCCTGGCGGCGGTGACGGCGACGATGAAGGCGCGCCCCCGCAGGGCGGCCGTGCCGGGCCCAAGGGCCAGCCGAAGCTGCCGACCCAGCAGTCCGCCGGCTCCGGCTTCTTCATCTCGGTCGACGGCTACATCGTCACTAACAACCACGTGGTCGAGAACGCCGAGACCATCAAGGTCGTGCTCAAGGACGAGACCGAGCTCGAAGCCGTGGTCGTCGGTCGCGACGAGGGCTCCGACCTGGCGGTGATCAAGGTCAAGGGCGGACGCACCAACTTCCCGTTCGTCAACTTCGAGAACGCCGGCAAGCCGCGCGTCGGCGACTGGGTGATCGCGGTCGGCAACCCCTTCGGCCTGGGCGGCACCGCCACCGCCGGCATCATCTCGGCCTACGGCCGCGACATCGGCGAGACCTTCGTCGACTACATCCAGATCGACGCGCCGATCAACCGGGGCAACTCCGGCGGACCGACCTTCGACATCTACGGTCGGGTGATCGGGGTGAACACGGCGATCTTCTCGCCCTCGGGCGGCTCGGTCGGCATCGGCTTCGCCATTCCCGCCGAGGTCGCCGATGCGGTGACCAAGCAACTGATCTCCGGCGGCAAGATCCAGCGCGGCTATATCGGCGCGACCATCCAGAACTTCACGCCCGAGATGGCGGAGGCCCAGGGGCTCGGCTCGCAGAAGGGCGCGATCGTCTCTGACCTGGTGCCCGGCGGCCCCTCGGCGCGCGCCGGCCTGTCCCCCGGCGACGTGGTCGTCTCGGTGAACGGCGCCAGTGTGAAGACCTCCACCGAGCTCACCCGCGAGGTGGCCAAGGCCCGGCCGGGCGACGCGCTCAAGCTCGACGTGATCCGCGACGGCAAGCATCGCCCGATCGAGATCCGCTCCGGCATCCGGCCC
This sequence comes from Alphaproteobacteria bacterium, assembly GCA_025350685.1. GTDB lineage: Bacteria > Pseudomonadota > Alphaproteobacteria > Caulobacterales > Caulobacteraceae > Phenylobacterium. The sequence goes on from JANXXK010000342.1 coordinate 30,091, forward strand.
TCGGAAAAGGACCTGGCGTCGAACGACAACAGCGTCAACGGCAACGCCCCCGGCGGTCCGGCCGCGCCCGCCGCGCCGCACCCCTCGGTGCTCGGCATGGCGCTGGGCCCGCTCGACGAGGCCACCCGCCGCCGTCTGAACGCGCCGGCCGACATGCATGGCGTACTGGTCGAGACCATCGAGGCGACCTCCGACGCCGGCCAGAAGGGCCTGCATCGCGGCGACGTGATCGTCCAGGCGGGCGGCAGGCCGGTGCTGACGGCGGCCGATGTCGCAGTCGCAGTCGACGTGGCCAAGAAGGCCGGCCGCGCCAACGTCCTGCTGGGCATCTTCCGGCAGGGCCGCACCACCTTCCTGCCCATCAAGATCGCGAACTAGGGTTGGACCTCGCGGGGGCGAAAGAACGATGCGGATCCTGATCGTCGAGGACGACGTCGAAGCGGCCGAAGCCATGGAACGCGGGCTCACCGAGACCGGCCACGCCTGCACCAAGGCGCCGGACGGCGAGGCGGGTCTCACCGCCGCGCGCGACGGCGAGTTCGACGTGCTGATCGTCGACCGGATGATGCCGAAGATGAACGGCGTCCAGCTGATCGAGACCCTGCGCCGCGAGGGCGACCAGACCCCGGTGCTGTTCCTCTCGGCGCTCGGCGAGGTCGCCGACCGCGTGGCGGGCCTGCAGGCCGGCGGTGACGACTATCTGGTCAAGCCCTACGCCTTCGTCGAGCTGATCGCCCGGGTCGAGGCGCTGTCGCGGCGGCGCGAGACCGGCTCGGTGCAGACCCTGCTCAAGGTCGGTGAACTGGAGATGGACCTGATCGGGCGCAGCGTGCACCGCCAAGGCAAGGAGATCGACCTGCAGCCGCGCGAGTTTCAGCTGCTGGAATTCATGATGCGCCATGCCGGCCAGTCGGTGACCCGCACCATGCTCCTGGAGAAGGTCTGGGAGTACCACTTCGACCCACAGACCAACGTCATCGATGTGCACGTCTCCCGCCTGCGTTCGAAGATCGACAAGGGCTTCGACCGCCCGATGTTGCAGACCGTCCGGGGCGCGGGCTACCGGCTGGATGCGTAACCTTCCTCTCCCATTCATGGGAGAGGGGGACCGCTCGCCGAAGAGCGAGGGGTGGAGAGGGCAAGCCTCCTCCACCGATTTTCGAGCGGTTGGTCGATCCGCCGAGCTTGAGGCTTTCCCTCTCCCCCATCGGCTCTTCGGCCGATGGTCCCCCTCTCCCGTTTCACGGGAGAGGTAAATGCGCCTGCCGCGCATCTTCCGGACCACGCCGTTCCGGCTCACGCTGCTGTTCCTGGCCCTGTTCGCCTCGGCCGCCAGCGCCTTCCTGGCCTACATCTACGTCGCCACCGCCGGGGAGGCGACGCGGCGCACCGACCAGGAAATCACCCGGGAGATGTACTCCCTGGTGGCGGCCTACGACCGCGCGGGCGTGGACGCGGTCAACCAGTCGCTGATCGAGCGCGCCGCCAGCGAGCGGCCGTTCCTCTACCTTTTGATGGACGAGCAGAAGAAGCGCATCTCCGGCTCCATCGAGGCCAGTCCGGTGGAGAAATTCGCCGGCCCGCCCGCCTGGACCAGCTTCTCCGTCACCGACACCGACCCCCAGGGCCGCACGGTCAAGCACCCGGCCCGCGGCCTGCAGGAGCTGCTCTCCGGCGGCGAGATCCTGTTCGTCGGCGCCGACATCGGCGAGGACGAGGCCTACGTGGTCAAGATCGTCCGCGCACTCTGGGGCGCCGGGGCCCTGGTCATCGTCCTGGGCCTGGCCGGCGGCGTGCTGGTCAGCCGCAACGTCACCCGATCCATGGTCGGTCTGAGCGAGGTGGTCGATGCCGTGCGCAACGGCGATCTGGGCGCCCGCGCCCACGTGCGCGGCACCCGCGACGAGTTCGACGAACTGGCCGCCGGCGTCAACGAGATGCTCGACCGGCTGGAGCGCTCCATGGCCGGCCACAGGCACGCGGGCGACGCCATCGCCCACGACCTGCGCTCGCCGCTCACCCGCCTGCGCGCCCGCCTTGAGGCCGCCTACCTCGACGTCGAGGCCGGCAAGGGCGATCCCACCCAGGCGCTGGCCCAGGCGTTGGAGGACACCGACGGGGTGCTGAAGACCTTCGGCGCGGTGCTCTCCATCGCCCGCCTGCAGGCCGCCGGGACCGCGCCCGACCCGGTGCTGTTCGACGCCGCCGAGCTGGCCGCCGACATCTCCGAGCTCTACGAGCCGCTCTGCGAGGACAAGGGCATCGATTTCTCCGCCGAGCTGGCCAACGACCTGATGGTGCGCGGCAACCGCGAGTTCCTGGCCCAGGCGCTCGCCAACATCCTCGACAACGCCGTGAAATACACGCCCGCTGGCGGGGCGATCATGCTGCGCACGCGCCGCCGTTCGTCCGGCGAGGTCGAATACTCGGTCACCGACACCGGCCCGGGCGTCCCCGAGGAGGACCGCGAGCGGGTGATCGAACGCTTCGTGCGCCTGGAGAATAGCCGCAACCAGCCGGGCGCTGGCCTGGGCCTATCCCTGGTCGGCGCGGTGGCCGAGGCTCATGGCGGCCGCCTCGAACTCGCCGAAGGCCCCGGCAAGGTCGGCGAAATGGGCCCGGGGCTACGGGTGGCGCTGGTGCTGCCCCGGCCGGCTTAGAGCCCCTCTCCCCTCGCGCCTGGGCGTCGGGGGAGAGGCCGCTCTTGCTAAGACAGGAACTTGCCGCCGTTGATCTCCAGGGCCTTGGTCCGGGTCGCGCGCGCGGTCTTCACCGGGGCGTCCATCACCGTCTTGAAGGCGGCGCGGAATTTGGCCATGTCGTCTGGCGAGCCCACCGAGATGCGCACCGCGTTGGGCCACACGGGCCAGATGCGGCCGATGTAGACGTTTTCCTTCTGCAGGGCGGCGATCACCGTGTGGGCCGGGCGGCCGGTGTCGATCATGAAGCAGTTGGACTGCGACACGCCGATCGGCTTGTAGCCGTTGGTCTTCAGCCACTCGAGCGTCTGGATGCGGCTGTCGGCGATCCACTTCTTGCGGGTCGGGATCAGCTCCTTGTCGGCGATCGATGCCCGCGCGGCGACCAGCGCGGTCACCGGCATGGCGTTCTGGTAGTAGGGCGTCAGCTTCTCCAGCAGGTCTTCGCGCGCGATCGCCACGCCGCAGCGGATGCCGGCCATGCCGTAGATCTTCGAGAAGGTGCGCAGGACAACGATGTCCTTGCCCGCCGCCACCTGGTCGACAACCGACTGCTCGTCCGACAGGTGGATATAGGCCTCGTCGACCAGCAGGATCGAACCCTTGGGCTTGTTCTCCAGCGCCCACAGGATGTCGGCGCGCGCCGTGGTGGTGCCCGTCGGGTTGTTCGGGTTGACGATGTAGATCAGCCCGGCGCTCGGGTCGGCGGCGATCATCGCCTTGACGTCGTGGGCGTAGGTCGAGGTGAGCGGCGCCTTCTTCACCGGCGCCTTGGAAATGCCGGCGGCCATGGCGGCCGACTCATAGGACGGGTCGGCCATCACCAGGGACTTGCCGGGCCCGGTAAAGGCCAGGGTCGTGTAGTGCAGCGGCTCCGAGGAGCCGGCGTAGAAGGCGATGTTCTCCGGCTTCAGCCCGTGCATCGCGGCATATTCGTCGGTGAGCGCGTTGAGCTCGCCCATCCGGTCATAGCGCCCGCCCAGCGGCAGGATCTTGGTGATCGCCTCGCAGGCGGACTTGCACGGGCCCAGCGGGTTCTCGTTGGCGTTGATGATCACCGCGTCCGGCGGCAGCACCCCCATCATCTGCGACGCCATCTTGGCGTGCGCCAGCTCCGCTTCGCCCAGGATCGGGGCCATCGCGGCGGCGACCGCCGCGGTCCTCAGGAAGGTGCGGCGTCCCAGCAGGGGGGAGTCGGTGTGTTCTTCGCTCATCGTCTTTGTGCCTCTTGAAGCCTCGCTTGCGCCAAATCCGCCGTGCGCCGGGGCCCAGGGCAATCGGAAACCACGTCTCTGGCGCGTTCCGCGGCCCGGCTGCACAAGCCGCGCTCATCTGGGCGCCCGGAAGGTCGATTCTGCGCCAGACGCCGCCGCGAATTCACCCTCGGGGCCGCCCGATCCGCCTCTGCGCCCGCCTGAGGCGCTTCGTCTCTCAGGTGAAGTCTGTTGCGCCCCGGCGCGTGGGGACTAGTTTGCGCGCCTGGGGGCGCTCCTGACATTTGGGGTTCGACGCGACTTGGATGCGGTGAGCATCAGGGCCGTGGCTAGCTGCGCCGTTATCGGCTTGACGGAAAGGTCAGCGAGCGTGACGACCATCGGGCAGACCCCATGATCATCAATCTGACCTACGATCCGAGCGTCGCCAACGCGCCGGCGGGCTTCACCGCGGCGCTGACCTCCGTCGTGAACTTCTTCCAGAACAACTTCTCCAACCCGGTGACGGTCAATATCGCCGTGGGCTGGGGCGAGGTCGAAGGCCAGGCTCTGTCGCCAGGCGCCCTGGGCGAAAGCGCCTCGTTCCTGCAGTCGACCACCTATGCGGACCTGACCTCGGCTCTGACCGCGCACGGCACGTCGTCCGCCGACGCCAGCGCCATCGCCTCGCTGCCCGCCAGCGACCCGACCGGCGGCGTCTACTGGCTGACCACGGCCGAGGCCAGGGCGCTGGGCATGACGACGGGCGGCGGGCTCGACGGCTTCATGGGCTTTTCCAACCAGTCGGGAATCTTCGACTTCCAGGAAAGCGACGCGATCACCGCCAGAAGATACGACTTCTTCGCCGTCGCCGTTCACGAGATCAGCGAGATCATTGGCCGCCAGCTGCTGGTCGGTCAGACGCTAGGCGGCCAGGCCAACAGCTACGAGCCGCTCGACCTCTTCCATTTCACCGCGTCTGGCGTGCGCGGATTCACCGGGACCGCGCCTGGCTACTTCTCGGCGGACAATGGGGCCACCAACCTCGACAACTTCAACACCTCGCCGAGCGGCGACTTCGGCGATTGGGCCGCGAGCGCCGGGCATGACGCCTTCCTGGCTTTCAGCTCTTCGAGCGTGATCAACGCCATCTCGCCGGCGGACATGACGGTGCTGGACGTCCTGGGCTGGACGGTGATCCCGCGACCGGACCTCAGCGTCTCCAGCCTGACGGTCGGCCCCAGTGGCGTCGGCTACACGGTGGTCAACACCGGATCGGCCCCAGCGGCGGCCTCGACCGCGGCGGTCTATCTCTCCACCGACTCCTGCATCACCACCGCCGACACCCTGATCGGGACCGCCGCCACGCCGTCGCTCGGACTGCTCGCCAGCGACCCGGAAAACGCCGCCTTCGTCCTCCCGACCAACCTGGCGGTAGGCGCCTACTTCATCGGGGTCATCGCCGACGGTCCGGACCAGGTCACCGAGTTCAACGAGAACAACAACGTCTCTACGGTCATGCCGGTCATCCTCGGCAACAACGACGCCAACACGCTCACCGGCAACTCCGGCGCCAATCTGCTGATCGCCATGGGCGGCGACGACAGCCTGAATGGGGGCGCGGGCGCCGACACCATGGCGGGCGGGCTGGGCGACGACACCTATTCCGTCGACAACGCCGGCGACAAGGTCGTGGAGAACCCCGGCGAAGGGACCGACCTGGTAATGGCCTCGGTCAGCCACACGCTGGAAGCCAATGTCGAGAACCTGACGCTGATCGGGGCTGCGGCGATCAACGGAACCGGCAACGGCGACGCCAACGTGATCACCGGCAACACCGGGAACAACATTCTGGCGGGCCTGGGCGGCGCCGACACGCTGAACGGCGGCGGTGGGATCGACACCGCCAGCTATGTGGCCTCCGGGTCGGGCGTGAACGTCTCGCTCGCCGCCGGAACCGCCAGCGGCGGGGACGCCCAGGGCGACGTGCTCAACAACATTTCCAACCTCACCGGTTCGGCCTTCGACGACGTGCTGGAAGGCGACGGCGGCAACAACGTGCTGGTCGGCGGCGCCGGCGTCGATACCCTGAGCTACGCCCACGCCACGGCCGGCGTCAGCGTCAGCCTGGCGCTGACCACCGCCCAGAACACCGGCGGCGCGGGCATCGACACCGTCACCCAGTTCGAGAACCTCACCGGCTCGGCCTACGGCGACACCCTGACCGGATCGAGCGCGGCCAACGTGCTCACCGGCCTCGCTGGCGATGACAGCCTGGTCGGCGGCGTGGGCGCCGACACCCTGGTCGGCGGCGCGGGCGACGACACCCTGAGCGGCGGCCTGAGCGCCGACCACTTCGTCTTCGCCGACGTCGTGGGTGGGGCGGGCGTGGACACCATCATCGACTTCAGCCACGCCCAGTCCGACAAGATCGACCTGTCGGGCGTTGACGCGAACACCACCTTGGGCGGCGACCAGGGCTTCGTCTTCATCGGCGCTTCGGCCTTCCACGACGTGGCCGGCGAGCTGCGCTTCGTGGTCTCCGGAAGCAACACAACGGTGATGGGCGACACCAACGGCGACGGGGTGGCCGACTTCACCCTCAACCTGACTGGCGTCACCACCCTGGTCAGCGGCGACTTCCTGCTCTGAGCGTCGGCCTAGAACGGCTCAAGGTCTAGCGCTGGACGATCTGGGTCAGGACCCCGCCGGTCTCCTGCGGATGGATGAACACCTGGCCCTTGATCGGATTTCCGGGGCCCGGATCGCCCACCAGACGCACACCCTTGTCGCGTAAGCTCGCCACGGCCGCCTCCAGGTCGTCGACCTGCATGGCGATCAGGTGGACGCCCTCGCCGCGATCGGCCAGCCGCTTGGCGATGGGACCTGTCTCGTCGATGTTCGACACCAGTTCCACATAGCTGTCGGCGAAGCGGAAGAACGCCATCTTCATGCCGGCCGCCGCCGCCTCGCGACGCTCGCTGACCGGCGCGCCGTAGATGGTCTCATAGCGGCCGACCGCCGCGTCGAGATCCTTCACGGCGATCACCACGTGATCGACCCCCTTGAACATCGCCCGATCCTCCCGCTGGTTTCCCCAACAGCTATCAGGCGCGATGCGGGGCGAGAAGGGCGCACTGGCGAGCGGCCCGTTCCGCGGGCAAGGATGTGACGATGATCCTTGGCCAACAGCTCAAGCCATGCGGACCGGTGGTCGACGCCAAGGCGGCCGGCCGATCTCGGGACGTCCTGGCGCAAAGCTTGTGGACGCCGCGTCTGGACCAGGCCTGGCCGGCGCTGGCGCCGATCTTCGCCGCCTCGCCCTATCTGGCGAGCCTCGCGCGGCGCGATCCAAAACGCCTCGACGCCCTGCTGGCCGACGACCCGGACGCCCGCCTCGCCGCCATCCTCGCCGCCACCGCCAAGGCCGCTGCCCTGGACGTCGAGGCCGGCGGCGCGCGCCTGCGCCAACTGAAGGCCGAGCTGCACCTGTTGACCGCGCTCTGCGACCTCGGCGGGGTCTGGGACCTGGACCAGGTGACCGGCGCGCTCACCCGTTTCGCCGACGCCGCGGTGGTCGCCGCCCTGACCATCGCCGCCCGCGCCGAGCTGGAAGCCGGGCGCATCACCGCGCTGGGCGAGGG